>NZ_JBVIWC010000012.1:169918-195380 GCF_055594965.1 Kitasatospora sp. NPDC040550
GGGGGGGGGGGGGGGGGGGGGGGGGGGGGAGGGGGGGGGGGGGGGGGGGGGGGGGGTGCGTTTCCCTCCCCCCACATTGGGGGAATGGGGGTGCCCACCCGGCCCCGTGCGTGCGGTGCGACCGGCCGCGGACCCGGTCGGCCCGGCTAGTAGAGGACGTGCGGGTAGTAGACCCGGGCGTCGACGTTGCCGTTGCCCTGGAGGGCACCGACGTTCCCGCTGTTGCCCGCCACGGCGAGGCCGTTGTTCTGGTTGCTCGCCCCCGAACCGGTGGCGGTCTGCTGGGTGTTGACCAGGTTGCCGTTGACGGTGCCGATGACGTTGCCGGAGCCGACGTTGCTCACGACGCTGCTGTTGGAGTGGTCGATCGCGCCGGCGCCGTTGTCGGCGTGCGCGGTGGCGGCGCCGACGCCGACGAGGAGGAAGGCCCCGAGGGCGGTGACGGCGGCGGCTGCGCGAATACGGGACACGCTGGTCTCCCTGAGCTGGAAGTGCGAAGGTGGCGCGATCCGGAGTGGCCGCTCCGTAGCGCCGTTGCCTGACGTCGCACGCTCAGCATTCACCAGTGACGTGGACGAACTCCACCAAACGGGTGGCATTTCCCTCGATGGTGGGGGAGCGGTCAATTCCGAGTTGACCAGAATCCGTCATTCCGTCTGATGCATAGAAAGAAATGGTCGACGGATTGTCGCACTGGCACACTGAGGACCCATGTCTGAAGGTGCCCCGACCGAGCCCACCCCCGCCGAGCCCACCCCGACCGAGGACCTGCGCACCACCGAGGTCGACCTCGGCGGCCTGGTGAACGTCCTCGCCACCCACCTCTACTCCACGCCCCTGGTCGCCCTGCGCGAACTCGTCCAGAACGCCCACGACTCGCACACCCGCCGGCTCCTGGAGGACCCGGACGGCGAGCACCGGCCGCGGATCCGGGTCCGCGCCGACGCCGCGCGGCGGACCGTCGCCATCGAGGACACCGGGGCCGGCCTCACCGAACCGGAGATCCACGCCTACCTCGCCACCGTCGGCACCGGCTACACCCGGATGCTGCGCGAACTGACCGGCAACCAGGAGCTGATCGGCGCCTTCGGCCTGGGCTTCCTCTCCGCCTTCTCGGTCGCCGACGAGGTGACCGTCACCACCACCTCGCACCGCGAGCCGCGGCTCGGCCACCGCTACCGCAGCCGCGGCGGCGAGCAGTACCAGGTCGACCCGGCCCCCGCCCGCCCGGAGCCCGGCACCGTCGTCGAACTGGCGCTCAAGGCCGAGCACGCCCACCTCGCCGACGAGCACGCCCTGCGCGAAGTCCTCGGCCGCTACTGCGTCCTGCTGCCCATACCGGTCTACGTCGGCGACGACGACCAGCCCGTCAACGCCGTCCAGGTGCCCTGGCGCCAGCGCGTCGACGGCGACCAGCACGCCGCCCGGATGCGTTTCGCCGCCGCCTTCGGCCGCCGCTTCGAGCCGCTCACCGCCTTCCCGGTGCTGCCCGTCCAGGGCGACGGTCCGGCCGACGGCGCCACCGACGCGGTCGGCCTGCTCTGGGTCCAGGACGGCGGCTCCTACGGCAGCAGCGACAACCGCGACCTCGCCGTCTACCTGCGCGGCATGCTGCTCGCCGAGGACGCCCGCGACCTGCTGCCCAGCTGGGCCGGCTTCATCGGCGGCGTGATCGAGTCCAGCCGACTCACCCCCACCGCCAGCCGCGAGGACCTCCAGCGCGACGAGCACTACCGCGCGCTGCAACGGGCGCTCACCGACGCCGTCGTGGACGGCCTGTACGAGACGGCCCGGCTGCGGCCCGCCGTCTGGCGCCGGATCCTCACCCGGCACGGCCAGGAGCTGCTCGGCGCCGCGCTCTGCGACGACCGGCTGTTCACCCTGCTCGCCGACGACGTCCCGGTGCCCACCTCGCAGGGCGACCTCACCGCGGGCGGCCTGCGGGCGGCCGGCGGGGGCGCGGTGCACGTCGCGCTCGGCAGCGGCGGCGGCTTCGAGGAGATGCTGTACCGGGCGATGCGCGTCCCGATCGCCCGCGGCGACCGCTACGCCGTGCTGCCGTTCCTGCGCCGCTACGCCCAGTTGCGCGGCTGCCGGCTGGTCGAGCTGGGCAGCGAGCAGGGCAACCGGGAACTGTTCCGCGACCCGGAGCGCCCGCTGCCGCCCGAGGAGGCGGCCTGGCTCGCCGGCGCCCTCGCCGACCGGGGCGAGCAGCTCGTCCCGGCCCGCTTCGACCCGCCCGGCCTGCCGCTGGTCCTGGTGCCCGACCGGGAGGCCGAGTTGAAGGCCCGGATCGAGGACGACCAGGCCGACGCCCGGATCCCGTCCGCCGCGCTGCGGCTGGCCCGGGCGTTCACCGCCCGCACCGACGGCGCGGTCAAGGCCCGGCTCTACCTCAACCTGGACTGCCCGGCCGTGCGGGACCTGCTCGCCGCCTACCGCACCGGGCACACCGGCAGCGCCACCGCGGCCGGGCTGCTCCGCTCGCTCAAGGTGATCATGGCGGCGGCCTCCACCGGCCCCGCCGAGGGGGACCTCGGCGCCGCGCTGGCCGGCATCGGCACCGCCGTCTCCGCCCTCACCGCCGCCGTCCCGGCCGGCCTGCCGGACGTCCCGGACAGCCCCGGCGCGCTCCGGGACGAGGCGTGACGGACGGCGCCCCGGCCGCCACGCCGACCGGCACCCGGGCGGACGCCCCGTCAGCGGCCCGCGCCAGACCACACACCAGCACCACGCAGGGGGAACAGCCATGACCACCGACATCTGGGCCTGGGTGCGCGACACCCACCAGCAGCTGAGCGCGGCCGGCCACGCGCGGCTCGCCGACGCGATGTACGAGCTGCCCGAACACGCCACCGAGGGCCGCAACGAACAGCTCGACGCGGTCTTCCCGGAGGCGGTCGCCGCCGCGCGGGCCCTCGACCTGCCCTGGGTCGAGGTCTACCTGCGGCACTGGCGGATGCAGAACCTGCTGAACAAGCGCCAGCAGGGCGAGTCGGTGATGCCCGAGGCGGTCGACCTGCTGGAGTTCGCCCACCGGGAGGAGACGGCCGGCTGCCCGCAGTCCGTCTGCGTGGTGCAGGACTTCGCGATCTGCCACGCCCGGGTCGACGGCCCCGGGTACGTGACCGAGCGCCTGGAGGTGGTCGGCGAGACGCTGGACCGGATCGAGCCCGGCCGGGCCTGCTTCGACTGCCTCTCCCGCGAGTACTCCGACGCCCTGGAGGACGACGGCCGGGCCGCCGACGCGCTCGCCCACCTGGACACCGCCGCCGCCCGGATGCAGGCGGCCGGCCAGCAGGTCTCGCTGCGCTTCCACCGCGCCCGGGCCGGCACCCTGCACCTGCTGGGCCGGCACGAGGAAGTGCTCACCCTGCTGGACACCACCGACCGGACCGCCAGGGCCAGGGGCGAGGAGCTCGACGAGAGCGACCGGCGCTGGGGCGCCCTGCTGCGGGCCCGCGCGCTCGCCTCGCTCGGGCGCACGCCGGAGGCGCTCGCCCTGCTGCCCGCCCGGGCCGAGGCCGAGCGGCACGCCGACCTGCGCGAGACCTGGACCCGGACGGTCGAGCTGCTGGTCGCGGCCGGTGCCTGGGAGAACGACGCCGAGCTGGGCGCCGTGCTGGCCGGCTGGGTCGGCTACCTGGACACCACCGGCTCGCACCGCCCCTGCGTGGACCTGCTGCTGGCCGCGGGCCGGCTGGCCCTCGCCCGCGGCGCCCGCACGGTGGCGCTCACGCTCGCGGCCACCGGGGAGCGCAAGCTGACCCGGCTGCGCCGCACCGAGGGCGTGGCCGGGGAGGTCGCGGCCCTGCGCGCGGCCGCCGAGGCGCTGCCGGTGCCCGAGCTGCCCGTCCCGCCCGGCGAGCTGGCGGCGTACCTGGCCGAGGCCGAGGTGCCGGTCGAGACCGGCGCCGACCTGCTCGCCGTCGCCCTGGAGCGGTACCGGGGCGAGCCCGCCGGCGCCACCGGGCTGGCCGTGCCGCTGGCCACCGTGCTCGGCGGACTGGGCCACGCCCGGGCCGCCGCCGACCTGCTGTGGCGGCGGCTGGACGCTGACCCGGGCAGCGAGCAACTGGTCGGCACGCTCGGCCAGTTGCTGATCGAGGCCGGGGACGCCGAGGGGATCCGCCGGCTCGCCGACCGGCTGGCCGCGACCGCCCCGGCCGACGCGCACTGGATCCGCGCCCGCTGGGCCGCCGCCGAGGGCCGCTGGGCGGAGGTGCTGGAGCAGTGCGGGGCGATCCTGGCACTGGAGGCGAACCGGATCAACACCCGCCGGCTGGCCGCGGCCGCCGCCACCGAACTGGGCGACCACGCCACCGCCCAGCGCCTCTACCAGGAGCTGCTGGAGCACGCCCTGTCCGCCGAGGAGGCGGGGGAGGAGCAGCTCCACCGGACGGTCCGGGAGCCCGACCTCTGGCACCTGGTCACCGCCGCCACCGCCAACCGGGACTGGGCCGTGGTCCGCTCCACCGGCGCCCGGATCGGCATCGAGTTCGACGAGCCCGAGGGCCCGGTGGACGAGGAGTGGCAGCTGGTCACCGTCCGCGCCACCCGTACCAACGGCTCCACCGCCGACCTGCCCGCCGTCCGCACCGGCCCGGCCACCGCCCGGATCCTGCCGGTGCTCGGCGACGACCTGACGCTCAATCACGGCGACGTGGTGGTGTTCGCCCCGGCCCTGCTGGAGGCCCCGCCGGCCGAGGACGCCCCGGAGCAGGAGCGGGCGAACTGGCGCCCGGTGTTCGCCCTGCTGACCCTGCTCGACCCGGCGGGCTTCACCACGTACTGGATCGACGGCGCCTGGCCCGGCGACGAGGCCTGGTCCGGCTTCCGGGACGACCTGCGGGCGGCCGGCTACGCGGTCTGGGCGTACAGCGGGGAGCAGTACCGGATCACCGACCCGGCGGAGGACGACGGCTCGCTGCCCGGCGTCTACGCCGCGCTCGGCGTCCCGCCGACCGCCTCGGCGGAGGCGGCCGACGCGCTGCTGCACGCGCTCACCGCCGACTGGGCGCACCCGCTGGCCTGGCTCGACCTGGCCGACGCGGCCGGGGCGGACCTCGGCCGGCACACCGGGATCGTCGAGCGCTACGACCTCTGAGCCAGCCGGTTCCCCGGCCGGCCCGCACCTCCGGGCGGCCGGGGAACCATCGCCGTCCCCGGCGAGTCTTTGTCATTGCTTTACCATCGCATTGCCAAGACTCGACCTCCAGGAGAGCCCGCACCGTGACCAGCATCGCCCTCGGCCCGTCCTGGCTCGATCCGACCACCCTGATCTCCACCTTCGGCCTGATCGGCATCCTGGCCATCGTCTTCGCCGAGTCCGGCCTGCTGATCGGCTTCTTCCTGCCGGGCGACTCGCTGCTGTTCACCACCGGCCTGCTGGTGGCCGGCGGCACCTACCTGCACCAGCCGCTCTGGCTGGTCTGCGCGCTGATCGTGCTGGCCGCGATCGCCGGGGACCAGGTCGGCTACCTGTTCGGCCGGAAGGTCGGACCGAGCCTGTTCCGCCGCCCCGACTCCAGGGTGTTCAAGCAGGAGAACGTCGAGAAGGCCGCCGCCTTCTTCGAACGGCACGGCCCCAAGGCGATCGTGCTGGCCCGCTTCGTGCCGATCGTGCGCACCTTCACCCCGATCGTCGCCGGGGTGAGCAGGATGAACTACCGCGGCTTCGTGCTGTTCAACGTGGTCGGCGGGGTGCTGTGGGGCGCCGGGGTCACCGTGCTCGGCTACTTCCTGGGCCGGATCCCCTTCGTCCGGGACAACATCGAGGCCATCCTGGTCGGCATCGTGCTGGTCTCCGTGGTGCCGGTGGCGGTCGAACTGCTCCGGGCCCGCCGTTCCGGAGCGCGCGACACCGCGGGCCGGCGCGCCGGGTAGGCGTCCGGGGGCGCCGCCGCCGGACGTCGCGTACATGTGCGTCCGGCTGTTCGATCAGGCAAGGTGTATCCGGAGATCGAACGGTGGCCGACGGCCACCAGGGGTGGCGAGGAGCGGAAGTGCCTAAGCGGGGCCGACCGGGTGCGGGCAAGCGGGCGAGGGGAGGCCGGACGGTCCGCCAGGTGCGGCAGACACCGCCGAAGCCGGTGCACCCCGCCGAGGCGCCGCCCACCGAGGGCCTGCTCGGCTACCCGGCCCCGGTCGTCGAGCCCACCACCGTGGTGCCGCTGGTCCCGCCCGTACTGGAGACCAAGGGCCTGCTGACCCCCGAGCCCGCGCCGGAATCCGGGGCCGGGGCCGGGGCATCGCCGGAGCCGCACCCCGAGCTGACCATCGACCTGCGCCCCCGGGACGGGGCCGCCGAGGAGCCCGCGACCGGGCACCCGGCCGCCGAGCGCCCGGAGCGCCCGGAGCGCCCCGCGCGCCCCGCGTACCCCGAGCGCCCCGCGGACGCCCGCCCGCCGCGCCGCCGCTCGGTCGCCGAGGACACCCTCACTCCCGAGGAGTGGCGCGCCGCCGGCTACACCCCGCCCACCGGCATCCCGATCCCCGAGCTGACCGCCGGCGCCCCCGGCGAGGCGCCCTGGCCGGACCGGATGCGCACCCTGCTGCGCACCCCGATGTCCGAGCGCCCCGCCTTCGAGCGCACCGCCCGCGAGATGCACCCCTCGGCGGCCGCCGCCCGCAACGTCCCCCGCATCCTCGACCTGACGCTGCGCATCGGCGAGCTGCTGCTGGCCAGCGGCGAGGCCGCCGAGGACGTCGAGGCGGCCATGCTCGGCATCGCGCACGCCTACCGGCTGGACCGCTGCGAGCCGCAGGTCACCTTCACCCTGATCGGCATCTCGCACCAGCCCTCGCTGGTCGAGCCGCCGGTCACCGCCGACCGGGTGGTGCGCCGCCGCACCTCCGACTACACCCGGCTGAACGCGGTCTACCAACTGGTGGCGGACATCACCGCGGAGCAGGTGACGGTCAACGACGCCTACCGCCGGCTCGCCGCGATCCGCCGCAACCGGCACCCGTACCCGGCCTGGTTCCTCGCCCTGACCACCGGTCTGCTGGCCGGCGCGGCGACCTTCCTGGTCGGCGGCCGGCTCGACGACAAGGCCTGGCTGGTCTTCGGCAGCGCCTTCGTCGCGGCCGTCCTCGGCGACCGGCTGGCCTCGGCGCTGGCCAAGCGCCGGCTGCCGGAGTTCTACCAGTTCGTGGCGGCCGCGATGCCGGCCGCCGCGTCCGGGATCATCCTGTCCTTCAACGACTGGGGCCTGCGCGGCTCGGTGGTGATCACCGGTGGCCTGTTCGCCCTGCTGCCCGGGCGCGCCCTGGTCGCCGCCGTCCAGGACGGCCTGACGGGCTTCTACATCACCGCCGCGGCCCGGCTGCTGGAAGTGATCTACCTGGTCGCGGGCATCGTGATCGGCGTGATCATGATCCTCTACCTGGGCGTCGGCTTCGAGGCCAAGCTCAAGCCGGACGAGAGCCTGGTGGGCATCAGCTACCCGCCGGTCCAGATGGTCGCCGCGATGGTGCTGACCCTGGCCTTCGCCACCCTGCTGCAGACCGACCGCCGCACCCTCGCGCTGGTCACCCTCAACAGCGGCATCGGCTGGGCCAGCTACGGCGCGCTGGTGTACAACGCGCACGTCAACCCGATCGCGGCCACCGGGGTGGCGGCCGGCCTGGTCGGCCTGTTCGGCCAGCTGATGGCGCGGGCCCGGAACGGCTCGGCGCTGCCGTACGTCACCGCCGCGATCGGCCCGCTGATGCCCGGTTCGGCGCTCTACCTCGGGATGCTGGCCTTCGCCCAGGGGCACTCCAGCACCGGCCTGGTGTCGGTGTTCCGGGCGGCCGCGATCGCCATGGCGCTGGCCATCGGGGTGAACCTCGGCGGGGAGATCGCCCGGCTGTTCCTGAAACTGCCGGTGGGCGCCGAGCTGCCCTCGCTCTACCCGGCGGTGCCGCGCCGGGCGGCCAAGCGCACCCGGGGGTTCTGACCGCGCGTTGAGCCCGGTGACGGATCCCGACGGGGATCCGTGTTGGGCGGCTGTTGGGCCCCGGGCCATGTCACGGCAGGCAGGACGCAGGACCAGGAACGAAGGTAAGACCCATGACGACCATGCTGGACAGCTACCGCGAGCACATCGTCAACACGCACAAGCAACCGCTGTTCCTGCTGCTGGTCGGCTTCATCACCTCCTTCGTCTTCATCCGGTTCAGCGTGCGGATGATCCGGGCCAAGGTGCGCTGGTGGCCCGGCAACGTCACCCCCGGCGGCCTGCACATCCACCACATGGTGTTCGGCCTGGGCTTCCTGCTGGTCGGCGGCATCGGGGTGTTCGCCACCTACGGCGGCACCCCGTGGATCGACTGGTTCGGGCTGTTCTTCGGCATCGGCTGCGGCCTGGTGCTGGACGAGTTCGCGCTGATCCTGCACCTGGACGACGTGTACTGGAGCGAGCAGGGCCGCAAGTCGGTGGACGCGGTGATCTTCGGCATCCTGTTCACCGCCCTGCTGCTGATCGGGTACGTGCCGCTCGGCGTGGTGCCCGGCGAGGACACCCGGTGGGGCCTGATCACCGTCATCTCGGTGAACGCGCTGGCCTCGGTGATCACCCTGCTCAAGGGCAAGGTGTGGACCGGACTGCTCGGGATCATGGTCCCCGGCCTGTCCTGGATCGGCGCGATCCGGCTGGCCCGCCCGAGCAGCCCGTGGGCCCGCTGGCGGTACACCACGCGCCCCCGCCGCCGGGCGCGTGCGCTGCGGCGCGAACGTCTGCTGCACCGGCGTGCGGACCGGGCCCGCACCTGGCTCTTCGACCTGATCGCCGGCGCGCCCGACAAGGTGCCCGCCAACCACCCGGCCGCCCACCGGGTCGCCGAGCGGATGGCCGCCCGGGCCTCCGCCCACCTCGACGCGCACGCCGCCCGGGCCCTGGCCCGCCGCCGGGCGCGGCTGGCCGACCGCCGCTCGGCCGCGGGCGCCGGGGCGGCGGCGAAGGCGCCCGCGGCGCACCCGCAGCCGGCCGAGGGGCCCGCCGAGGGCGTGCCGACCCGCTCGGCCGGGGCCCGGCAGCGCCGCCGTACGGTCCGCGCCGGGCGCAGCCGGACGTACGCGGTCGGCCCGACCGGCCTGGAACGCCGCCCCGGCCGACACCCCCACCTTCGGACGAAGACCCGCCGGATCCACCGCTAGTTCGTATACCTTGTGCGCCTGGGTGACGATGACGCCCGGTCGGATCATCGGATGGTCACCCGGCCGGCGGAGCGCGTTCGAGGCGTGAAAACCCTCGGAGTTGAGAACATGATCGGCGAGTGACCGTTCTGTCATGTGATGGGATGATTCGTCGGATCCCCCGCCGCCCCGACCGCAGCCCCCGAGGCCGCGCGCCGCCCGGCCTCCGCCGTCGTCCCCTCCGGACCCGTGAGAAGGGATGTCTCGTGGCGCGCAGGATCCTGCCGACCCTCCTGTTGTCCCTCACCGCCCTGCTCGGGCTGCTCCCCGCCGCCCAGGCCGCCCCGGTGCAGCCGGAACCGGCGCAGCCCGCCCCGGCGCAGGCCGAACCGGTACCGGCCGAACCGGCGGCCGGAGCGCCCCCGGCCGGCCAGGACCCGTACCCCTCCGCCGAGGAGATCGACCGCTCCCGCGCCGAGGCCGACGGCAAGGCCGCCTCCGCCGCCGCGCTGGAGACCGCGCTCATCGCCGCCCGCACCGCACTCGACCGGGCCGCCCGCGGCGCCGAACAGGCCGTCGAGGCCTACAACGGCGCCCAGCTGGCCCTCACCCGGGCCCGCACCGAGGAGACCGCCGCCAACCGGCGCGCGGCCGCCGCCGAGGCCCAACGCTCCGAAGCCGCCGACGACGCCGCCCGGCTCGCCGCCGAGACCTACCGGCAGGGCGCGGGCGCCGAACTCTCCGCCCTCAACGCCCTGCTCGGAGCCCACGGCCCGCGCGAGGCGAGCGCCCGCGCCGCCGCGGTCGGCGTGGCCAGCGAGCGCACCCGGCAGATCCTGGACGCCGCCACCTCCACCGCCGCCACCGCCCGCACCGCCTCCGCCGCCGCCCGCACCGCCGCCACGGCCGCGGAGAAGGCCGCGACCGAGGTCGGCGCCGCCAGGACCAGGGCCGAACAGCGGCTCGCCGCCCAGCAGACCGAGGTCGCCGCCGCCGCCCGGCACCGTGAGCAGCTGCTCACCGACCTCGCCGCCGCCCGCAACACCACCGTCGAGCTGGAGCGCAAGCGGCACGAGGCCCTGGAGGCGATCGCCGCCCGCGAGGCCGAGGCGGCCGCCCGGGCCGCCGCCGAACAGGCCGCCCGCGAGGCCGAAGCCGCCGCGGCCGAGGCCGCCAGGGCCCAGGCGCCGCCGCCCGGCAGCCGACCCTGGTCGGCCGAGGGCGCGGCCGCCGCGATCGCCTTCGCCCGCTCCAAGATCGGCCTGCCCTACATCTGGGGCGGCGAGGGGCCGGAGGGCTACGACTGCTCCGGGCTGACCATGATGGCCTGGCGCGAGGGCGGCAAGCAGCTCAACCACTTCGCCGCCGACCAGTACGCCCAGTCCACCCCGGTCAGCTACCGCCAACTGCGCCCCGGCGACCTGGTCTTCTGGACCGACACCGGCCGCTCCGCCGACATCCACCACGTCGGCCTCTACATCGGCGACGACCAGATGATCGAGGCCCCCCGGGTCGGCATGCCGGTCAAGCAGGCCAGCCTCTGGATCATGGGCACCCCGGACTACTACGCCCGGCCATGACCCCCGGCGAGCCCCACCCGAACGGGGCCGGCGGCACCCGCTCGCCCGCCGCCAGCTCCGCCGGCCCGCCGCCACCCGCCGTCCCGGCTTCCGTTGTCGGAGGCCTCCGTTAGCGTGGCCGCTCCGACCACTCCAGAGGAGGCACCGTGCGGCTGAGGAACGTGGCAGCGGGCGACGTCGACGCGTACGTCCGGATGCGCTGCGACGAGGCGATGATGGCCGAACTGGGCGGCCCGCTGCCCCGGGAGCAGGTGGAGGCGCGGCTGCGCAAGGACCTCCGGCTGGTGGCGGAGGACACCGCCTGGATCAAGGTGATCGTGCCCGACGCCGCCGAAACCCACGCCGCCGGGGCCGACGCCGCCGGGGCCGAAGGCGACAGGGCCGACGGCGGCGAGGCGGCGGGCCTGGTGACGCTCTGGCAGGACGAGGAGGACGGCGTGACCGTCTCCGAGATCGGCTGGATGGTGCTGCCCGCGTTCCAGGGCCGCGGCCTGGCCAAGGCGGCGGTCCGCCGGGTGCTGGACGCCGCGGCGGCGGACGGCCGCTGGGGCGAGGTGCACGCCAACCCGGGGAGCACCAACGGACCGTCCAACGGGGTCTGCCGCGCGCTCGGCTTCCGGCTGCTCGGCGAGCGGGACCTCGGCTTCGGGGACCGCGTCCTGCGCACCAACCACTGGGTGGTGACACCGGGCGAGCACCGCCGGGGGACGGACCCGGATTAATTGGGGTGCTCCTCCCCGGGCGCCGCCCGTACGGTGGCCGGATGCACAACGACAGTGATCACACGGCCTCCGACCCCGTCGACGGGATCCAGATCCGGGCCGTCTCCGTGGACGAAGTGGAGGAGTGGAACCGGGCGCTGAACTTCGGCTTCCTGCGCTCGCACGCGGGCGTCGCGCCGGACCTGCGCCGCCGGCAGTGGGAGCCGGGCCGGATGGTGGCCGGCTTCGACGGGGGCCGGCAGATCGCCACCTTCCGCAGCTTCGACGTCGAACTCACCGTGCCCGGCGGAGCCGTGGTCCGGGCCGACGCGATCACCAACGTCACGGTCAGCGCCACCCACCGCCGCCGGGGCCTGCTCAGCGCGATGATGCGACGCGACCTCGCCGCGGCCGCCGAGCGCGGCTGCGCCGTCGCCGTCCTGATGGCCGCCGAGTACAACATCTACGGCCGGTTCGGCTTCGGCCCGGCCACCCACGGCAGCGGCTGGGACATCGACCTGAGCCGCACCCGCGGTCTGCGCGAGGGCCTGCCGGGCGTGCCCGGCGGCCGGACCGACTTCGTGACCCTGGACCAGCACGCCGAACTCGGCGCCGAGCTGTACGACCGCTGGCGGCTCACCCAGCCGGGCGCGATCACCCGCAACGAGGTCTGGTGGGAGCGCCGCACCAACCGGATCCAGGTGCCGGGCGACAGTTTCAAGGAGCCGTTCACCGCCGTCCACCGGGACGCCGACGGCGCGGTCACCGGGATGGTCGTCTACCGGGTCGAGAACAAGTGGGACGGCGCCAACCCCGACGCCACGCTCACCGTGGACGAGTTCATCGCCCTCGACCTGCCCACCGCCGTCGAGCTGTGGCGCCTGGTGCTGAGCGTCGACTGGGTGCGCAGGGTCGTGGTGGAGGGCCTCGCCCCGGACGACCCGCTGCCCCTGCTGCTCCAGGACCCGCGCGCGGCCACCCCGCGCAAGGACAACGCCGACGCGATGTGGCTGCGGCTGCTGGACGTCGAGGCCGCCTTCGGCGCCCGCTCGTACGGTGCGCCCGGCCGGGTGGTGCTGGAGGTCGAGGACAAGCTCGGCTACGCCTCCGGCCGCTTCGCGATCGAGGTCGCCGAGGACGGCACCGGCCGCTGCGTCCGGACCACCGACGACGCCGATCTCGCCCTGGACGCTTCGGAGTTGGGCTCGCTCCAGCTGGGCGCCGAGACGCTCCCGCGACTGGCCGCGGCCGGCCTGGTCACCGAGCTGCGCCCGGGTGCGGCGGCCGCCGCCGACCTGCTGCTGCGCACGCCGCTGCGGGCCTGGACGCCGACGGACTTCTGAGCGGCCGGAACGACGGTGCCAGGAACGACCCTGCCAGGACCGACCGTGCAAAGACCGACGGCACCCGGAACGACGCCGAAGGCCGGCCCGCGCACCGCGGGCCGGCCTCAGGCGTTGGCAACTCGGGCCCGGACGCGCCTACTTGACGGCCGTCTTGCCGATCGTGGGCAGGATGAAGTCCTGGATCAGGCCCTTGGCGTCCCGCACGATCGGCCGGAACACCCGGTAGCGCGAGAGGTTGATCACCCGGGCGGCCATCGGCGTCGACCGCCGGACGAACTCCCTGGTGCGCTCGGTGTCCTCGGTCCGGTCGAAGACCCAGTAGAGCACCACGACCATGAGGTGCAGCCAGAGTACGTCCGGCAGCAGCTCGACCAGTTCGGCGTCCAGCTTCGGTGCCAGCTCCGAGCCCTGGAGGACGTCGCGGAACAGCTCGACGGCCACTGCCCGCGCCGGGTGGGACTCGTCGGAGAACGGGCTCAGCGAGCTGGTCGGGTCGGCCGCCGTGCGGAAGAACTGCGCGGCGAACTCGTGGTACGGCGCGGCCGTGTCCAGCCAGGAGGTCAGCGCGATCTGCAGCCGCTCGGCGAAGTCCCGGGTGCGGGCCATGCGGAGCCTGGCCTCGGCCGCGTGGTCGTGGGTCATCCGGTCGTAGAACCCCTGGATCAGGAATTCCTTGGCGGAGAAGTAGTAGTAGGCGTTGCCGACCGACACGCCCGCCTCGGTGGCGATGGCGCGCATCGTCGTCTTCTCGTAACCCCGTTCCTGGAACAGCCGCATGGCCGTTTCCAGGATCAGCGCCCGGGTCGCCTCGCTCTTGTCGGTCTTGGGCTGGGCCCGGGCGCCGGGCATGGGCCCACCGTCCGCGCCGGGTGCGGCCGAGGCGTCGGCCGCACCCTTCTCGCCGTCCGTTCGGTTCGTCGCTGCCAGGTCGTCCACAGGCATGAGCCTAACCGGAGACGAGGTTCCACCCGGTGTCGGTGCTGTCGGTGTTCGTGGCACCGGATGCCCCCTCCGCATCCGGTGCCACGAATCCGCCCCCCGTCATTTCGAACACGTTCAAAAGCTTGGCAGAACTGTACGCGTTACGGTTGAACATGTTCAACTCCATCTTCGTGGGAGGCTCGTCACATGACCGGTCCAGAACGGACCACCATTCGGCACGGCGGAGCGCAGGACGCCGCGGACGTCGCAGACCTGCACGCCGAGAGTTGGCGCACCAGCTACAGCGGGATCGTCCCCGACGAGGCGCTCGGGGACGGACTGGCCGCCCAGCGGCGCGAACTGTGGGAGCTGCGCCTGACGGTGGACTACGGGCCGCCGGAGAACACGCCCGTGCTGTTGGTCGCCGAACGGGCCGGTGAGCCGGTCGGGTTCGTCTATCTGGTGCCGCAGGCCGACGGACGGGTGCTGGTGGACAACCTGCACGTCCGCCCGGGCCTCACCGGCGGGGGCATCGGCCGGGAACTGCTGGCCGCCGCCCGCGCCGAACTCGCCGAGCGGTTCCCCGCCGCCGAGCTGTACCTGGAGGTGCTGCGCGCCAACACCCGCGCGATCGCCTTCTACGAGCGCGAGGGCGGCGTGCGGATCGCGGCGCAGGAGGGTGTGTTCCCGGGCGGCGCGGTGCTGCCCGAGTACGTGTACGCCTGGCCGGCTGCGGGCGCCCGGCCGGGGAGCGGTCAGTCGATGTCGTAGACCGTCACCGGCACGCCGCGCGCCGACAGTCGGGCCGCCACCAGCGGCTCGACCTTCTCCCAGCGCCCGCCCGCCAGTCCGCAGCCGATCCGCGGCATGTGGACGGAGGCGCCGAGTTCGAGCGCGCGCCCGCCCAGGGCCGCCAGTGCGGTGTCGATGGCCTCGTACCGCACGGGCACCCCGGTGGAGCGCCCCGTCCGGATGCCGCGCTGGCCGACCAGGTTGGCCACCCAGACGTACGGCTCGACCTGCACCAACTGCAGGGCGCCGAGGCCGAAGTCGTTCTTCGCCCGCTCCCGGTGCCACCGCCTGAAAGCGGCTTCGGGTTCGGGCCAGCGTCTGGAGAGCGCGAGCACGAAGCCCTTGCCCCAGCCGCCGAGGTCGTTGCAGACGTGCGCGATCACCTTCACGCCCTTGCCCTGGGGCGTGGTGGCATCGCCTCGGACGTAGGTGATTTCCGCCATGACTCGAAGTTAGACGGAGGCACTGACAACCCGCGCGCCATTTTCCGCGGGGCCGGACGCCCGCAGGTGCCGCCGCCCGGCCAGTGCGATCAGCAGGGCGAGCGCCGCAGCCCCGGCGGGCAGGGCGTAGCCGGTGCCGGGCGTCGCCCGCTCGGCGAGCACCCCGGCGAGCGCCGCCCCGGCCGAGATGCCGACCACGATGCCGGACACCGCCACCGCCATCCCCTCGTTGAACTGCCGCTGCGGCAGCAGCTCCTGGACCAGCGTCATGCCGGTCACCATGGTCGGCGCGGTGGCCGTGCCGGCCGCGAACAGGGCCGCGCCGAGGGCCACCGGCCCGGCCCCGCCGAGCCCGGCGGCGAGCGGCAGCAGCAGGACCGAGGCCATCGCCGCGACCCCGAGCAGGAAGCGCGCGCCGGGAGCCCGGCGCGGGGTCAGCAGCCCGAACAGCAGCCCCGCCAGGCAGGATCCGCCCGCGACCAGGGCCAGCAGCGGGCCGGCCGCCGCCTTGTGCCCGAGCGCGTCGGCGTAGGCGACGGTGGTGATTTCGGTGGCGCCGAAGACCATGCCGGTGGCGAGGAAGGTCAGCGCCAGCACCCGCAGCCCGGGCACCCGCAGCGGGGAGCCGTGCCGCTCGCCGGTCGGGACCGGTGCCGGCCGCGGCGGTTCGGTGCCCCGCTGGGCGGCGAACAGCAGGGCGCCGGCGGTGCCGACGGTGCCGGCGGTGAGCAGTCCGGCCTCCGGGGCGACCGTGGTGCAGAGCAGCATCGCGAGCACCGGCCCGGCCATGAAGCAGAGTTCGTCCAGGGCCTGTTCGAAGGAGTTGGCCAGGTGCCGGGCGGCCGGGTCGTCCCGGTGCAGGTGCGCCCAGCGGGCCCTGGCCATGCCGCCGAGGTTGGGGGCGGCGCCGGCGGCCCAGCACGCGTACAGGGTCCAGTCCGGTGCGCCGAGCCGGACGCAGAGCAGCAGGGCGGTCAGCGGAACGGCGTTGTACAGCGCAGCCGGTACCGCGACCCGCGACTGCCCGTACCGGTCCACCAGGCGGCCGAGCAGCGGCATCCCGATCGCCCCGGTGACCAGCCCGGCCGCCGAGACCGTCCCGGCCAGCGCGTACGAGCCGCGCCGCTCGGCGAGCAGCACCACCAGCGAGACGCCGTTCATCGACAGCGCGAGCCGGCCGAGCAGCCCGGCCAGGGTGAAGGCGGCGGTGCCGGGGGCCGCGAACAGCCGGCGGTAGGAGGCGAGGAGGGCGCGCGGGGGCAATCGGGCTCCTGGGACGCAGGGCGGGAGGGGGTGCGCCAAGCCTCGCGGCGCGCTCCGATCGGCGTCCAACACCTGTTCCGCCGCATCCACAACACGGTGTTGTTAATCTGCCGCCCATGCCCCGCGACCTGCACCCCCGACTGCTCCGCGGCTTCGTCGCGACCGCCGAGACCCTGCACTTCGGCCGGGCCGCCGAGCGGCTGTACGTCGCCCAGCAGGCACTCAGCCGGGACGTCCGCACCCTGGAGGGCCTGCTCGGCGAGGCGCTGTTCACCCGCACCACCCGCAGCGTCGACCTCACCCCGGCCGGGCGCCGGCTGCTGCCCGGGGCGCGCCGGCTGCTCGCCCTGCACGACGAACTGCTCGCCGGGTTCGGCGCCGGGGCGGGTGCCGCCGCCAGGCCGCTGCTGCTCGACCTCAACAGCGACGTCACCGGCCCGGACCTGACCGCCGACCGGGTGCTGCAACGGGCCCGCACCGGCTGGCCGGAGGGCGAACTGCTGGCCCGCTTCCACGGCGGTCTGGCCGCGGCCGCCGACGAACTGCTGGCGCACCGGCTGGGCGCCTCGTTCGGCCGCTTCGCCGGACTGCCCGCCCCGGTGCGCGGCCGGCTCGCCCAGCGGCCGGTACGGCTGGAACGGGTCTCGGTGATGATGGCGGACACCCACCCGCTGGCCGGCCGCCCGGCGCTGCGCCCGGCCGATCTGGTCGGGCACCCGGTCGACATCTGCGCGGGAAACCCGGCCACCACCGAGTGGGCCGACCTCGGGGCCCGGCTGCTGCGCGAGCACGGGCTGCGCGCGGCCGAGCCGTACGTCCCGCCGGTGGGCCCGGTCGAGACGGCCCGCTACCTGGCCCGGCACGGCGATCCGATGCTGACCACGGTCGGCGGGCCGAGCCTTCCGGGGGCGGTCAACGTCCCGCTGGTGGACCCGGTCCCGCTGAGTCTGGTGAGCCTGGTGCACCGGCCCGGCGAGCGCCACCCGGGCCTGCCCGCGCTGGCCGCCGCGGCAGCCGAACTCGGCGCCGCCGAGGGCTGGTTGAACCGCCCGGCCGACAGCTGGCTGCCCCCGGAGGACGCCGCGCTCATCGCGGGGGCGTAGCCGGTCCCGGGGGAACGGCGCACCGCCCCTGCCCCGGGGGGACGGGCAGGGGCGGTGGGTCATGGGGGCGGCACGGGCCGCCGTGGCCGCGGACGGCCGGTTCAGGCCGCCTTGACGGCGGAGATGTCGAAGCTGAGCTTGACCTTCTCGCCGATCAGCACGCCGCCGGTCTCCAGGGCCGCGTTGTAGGTCAGGCCGAACTCGGTGCGGTCCACGACCGTCCTGCCCTCGAAGCCGACCCGCTCGGCGCCGTAGGCGTCGGTGGCACTGCCGGTGTAGTCGAGCTCCAGGACGACCGGGCGGGTGGCGCCCTTGATGGTGAGGTCGCCGGTCATCCGGTAGGAGTCGTCGCCGATCGCCTCGGCGGAGGTGCTGCGGAAGCGGATCTCCGGGTAGGTCTCGACGGCGAAGAAGTCACCGGTGCGCAGGTGCTCGTCGCGCTGGGCCTGGTTGGTGTCGACGCTGGCGACCTTGATCACGAGCTCGGCGGAGGAGTTGTGCGGCTCGGCGCCGTCCAGGTGCAGCTTGCCCTCGTAGTCGGTGAAGCGGCCCTTGACGTTGGTGACCATCGCGTGGCGGACCGCGAAGCCGATCTCGCTGTGGGTGGTGTCGATCACCCAGTCGCCGGTGAGGTGCGACAGGTCCGGGCCGGCCGGGGTCCGGACAGCGGCGGGGGTGGCGGTCTTGGTGCGGTTGAACAGGCCCATGGCTCCTCCTCGGGTTCGAAGCCACTTGTTTAGGCTTCAACTTCTTGGCTCCACCGTACGACGCTTTCGTTCAAGTTTCAACCACAACGGTCGAAGCGCTCCGCCGAATCACCCGAACGGCCCCGTCGCCCGGCCCCGCGCACGCCACCGGACCGTCCACCGGGCACTGTCCGACCCTCCGACTAGGCTGCGAAGGACGGTTCCCACCCGCCCCGAGAGGCCCCGCATGTTCGTCCTGCACGCACTCTGGCGGGCGGACGGACGGCTGGCCCTCTGGGCCGAGGACGCCCGCGCCCACGCCGGCGCCGCCGAACCCCGCCCCGACCGGCCCGCCCCGCGCGCCCACCCGTACGCCTGCCCGGCCGACCGCCTGGCCGCCGTGCTCGGCGGCATCGGGCCCGGCCTCGGCTGGCTCGCCGGGCAGGCCCCCGAACGCTGGACCACCCTGCTGCTGCCCACCGTCGGCCCCCTGCCCGCCCCCTCGCCGGACCTGCCGGTCACCCCGCCGCGCGGCGGCGCCGTGCTCACCCCCTGGCGGGTGCCCGCCCTGCTGTTCGAGGCCGGCGCCGCCGCCCAGCTGCTCGGTGAGGTCCACGACCCGCACTGGGCCGTCACCGACACCGACCTGCCCGGCACCGGCCGGGTCGAAGTCGTCTACGGGCCCTCGCTGCGCTGGCTCACCGGGGTGCACGACCTCGCCTGGCGGGCGGTCGGCCGGGGCCGGGTGCTGCCCCTGCCCGTCCTCGCCGACGGCCGCCCCCGGGCCCGCTGGCGGCCCGACCCCACCCCGGCCGCGCGCCGCGAGGCCGCCGCCCTGGCGGCCGGCTGCCCACCCGTCCTGCTGGGCGAGTGGCCGACCGGCGCCGGCACCGGCGAGGCCCTGCTCGACGCCGCCCTGGGCGCCCTGGTCGACGCCGAAGCCCGGGCCGCCCTGGCCGACACGCCCTTCCCCGCCCCCGGCCCGGCCCCGGCCGACCGCTGGCTGCACGCCCTCACCACCCCCTCCGGCGAGGTCGACGCCCCGCCCGGGGAGTTCGCCGAGCTGCGCCGCCGGATCACCGGCTGGTACGCCACCGCCGAGCCCGCCGACCCCGCCCTGCGGCTCTGCTTCCGCCTGGTCGAACCGCTCGGCCCCGCCGACGACGACCCGGAAGGCAGCCCCTCCGACGACGCCTGGCAGCTGGAGTTCCTGCTCCAGGCCGTCGACGAGCCCTCCCTGCTGGTCCGTGCCGCCGAGCTGCACGAGGGCGGCGCGGCCCACGCCGCCCTCGACCGCAAGCTCACGCAGGGCGGCCCCGGGGGCGACGAGGCCGGCCCCACCGACGTACTGGTCGCCGAACTGGCCCGCGCCGCCCACCGCTGGCCCGCCCTGGACGGGCTGCGCCACCGCTCCCGGCCGTCCGCCCTGCCGCTCGACCGCGCCGGCGCGCTCGACTTCCTGCGCACCGCCGCGCCCGCCCTGGCCGGGGCCGGATTCGGCGTGCTGCTGCCCTCCTGGTGGCGCCGACGCTCCCGGCTCGGACTCGCCCTGCGCGCCACCACCCCGCCCGCACCCGGCACCCTGGCCGTCACCAGCCAGGTCGATCGGGACGCCGTGGTCGCCTTCCGCTGGCAGGCCGCCCTCGGCCCGGACGGCACCCCGCTCACCGAGCGGGAACTCGCCGAACTCGCCGCCGCCAAACAGGGACTGGTCCGGGTCCGGGGCGCCTGGCTGGAGGCCGACCCGGCCCAGATCGCCGCCGCCCTGGCCTTCCTCACCGAGCAGCGCGACGGCCTGCTCGCCGCAGCCGACCTGCTGCGGCTCGCCCTCGACCCGGAGGCGACGGTCGCCGGACTGCCGGTCACCGGCGTCCGGGTGGACGGCCCGCTCGGCGACCTGCTCGCCGGAACCGCCCCCGCCACCCCCGAAGTCCCCGCCCTGCCACCGGACTTCCACGCCGAACTCCGCCCGTACCAGCAGCGCGGACTCGCCTGGCTCAGCACCATGTCCGAGCTCGGCCTCGGCGCCGTCCTGGCCGACGACATGGGCCTCGGCAAGACCGTCCAGACCCTCGCCCTACTGGCCTCCGAGCAGTCCGGAGCGGACGCCCCCACCCTCCTGGTCTGCCCGATGTCCCTGGTCGGCAACTGGCAGCGCGAGGCCGAGCGCTTCGCCCCCGGCCTGCGCCGCTACGTCCACCACGGCGCCGACCGCCTCGGGGGCGATCGACTCGCCGCCGCCGTCAGGGGAGCGGACCTGGTCATCACCACCTACGGGCTGGTCCAGCGCGACCTCGCCGCGCTCCGCGCGATCCGCTGGCGCCGGGTGGTCGCCGACGAGGCGCAGCACATCAAGAACACCGGCACCGCCCAGTCCCGGGCGATCCGCGCGCTGCCCGTCGCCCGGCACCGGATCGCCCTGACCGGCACGCCGGTGGAGAACCGGCTCGCCGAACTGCACGCCGTGCTGGACTTCGCCAACCCCGGCCTGCTCGGCCCGGCCGAGCGCTTCAAGGAGCGCTACGCGATCCCGGTCGAACTGCACCGCAGCCCCGAACGCACCGCCGAACTCCGCCGCCGTACGGCCCCGTTCGTGCTGCGCCGGCTCAAGACGGACCCGGCGGTGGCGGCCGAGCTGCCCGCCAAGCAGGAGATGACCGTCTGGTGCAACCTCACCGCCGAACAGGCCGGCCTCTACCAGGCGGTGGTCGCCGACCTGCTCCAGCGGGTGGAGGGGATCCGGGGCGTGGAGCGGCGCGGCACGGTGCTGGCCGCGATCGGCAAACTCAAGCAGGTCTGCAACCACCCGGCCCAACTGCTGCACGACGGTTCACCGTTGGGCGAGCGCTCGGGCAAGGTCGCCCGGCTCGCCGAACTGCTGGAGGAGGCGCTGGCCGAGGGGGACCGCACCCTGGTCTTCACCCAGTACGCCGAGTTCAGCACCATGCTCCGCCCGTACCTGGAACGCCGGCTCGGCGAGGAGGTCCTCCACCTGTACGGCGGCGTCCCCCGTGCCCGCCGCGAGGAGCTGGTGCAGCGCTTCCAGTCCCCGGACGGCCCCAGGGTCTTCCTGCTCTCCCTGCGGGCCGGCGGCACCGGCCTCAACCTCACCGCCGCCAACCAGGTGATCCACCTGGACCGTTGGTGGAACCCGGCGGTCGAGGAACAGGCCACCGACCGGGCCTTCCGGATCGGCCAGCGCCGTGACGTCCAGGTCCGCCGCCTGGTCTGCGTCGGCACCGTCGAGGAGCGGATCGACGAAATCCTCACCGCCAAACGCGCGTTGGCCGACACCGTGGTGGGCGCGGGGGAGCACTGGCTCACCGACCTCCCCGCCGAGGCCCTGCGCGAACTGGTCACCCTCACCCGCGAGGACGCCGTCGCCGAGGAGGACGCATGACCGACCAGGCGCCACCCCCGAAGGCCCCGATGGTCAACGTCGCCGCCTACTGGCGCGGCGACTTCGCCCTGCCGCCGACCCCGGACGAGGAGCCGGACGAGCCGTCGCTGCACCGTCTCGGCCGCTCCGGCATCACCGTCCACGGCCGCGACCTGGCGACCCTGCTCGCCCCCGCCTACCAGGCCTTCCGCTCCTGAGGTAGCGTCCGAACGTGACCGACACCCCCGACACGCAGCTCGCCGCCTTCGAACAGCACCGGCGGATGGTCTTCGGCATCGCCTACCGGATGCTCGGCAGCGTCGCCGACGCCGAGGACCTGGTCCAGGACACCTGGCTGCGCTGGAGCGGGGTCACCGGCCCGGTCGCCAGCCCCGCCGGCTACCTCGCCCGGACGGTCACCAACCTCGCCCTCAACCGGCTGGACTCGGCCGCCGTCCGCCGCGAGTCCTACGTCGGCCCCTGGCTGCCCGAACCGCTGGTCTCCGAGCCCGACGCCACCGGCGACGTCGAACGCGCCGAGAGCGTCTCGCTCGCCCTGCTGGTCGTGCTGGAGAGCCTCTCCCCGCTGGAGCGGGCGGTGTTCGTCCTCAAGGAGGCCTTCGGCTTCTCCTACCCGGAGATCGCCGAGGCCCTGGACCGCACCGAGGCGGCCTGCCGCCAGGTCGGCAGCCGGGCCAGGGCCCACGTGCGCGCCCGCCGCCCCCGCTACGACGCCCCGCCGGAGCTGCGCCGCCGGGCCACCGACGAGTTCCTCTCGGCCTGCGTCGGCGGCGACCTCAACCGGATGCTCGAACTCCTCGCCCCCGACGTCACCACCTGGAGCGACGGCGGCGGAGTGATCCGCGCGGCCCTCCGCCCGGTCACCGGCGCCGACAACGTCGCCCGCTTCCTGCTCGGCGTGCTCCGCCAGCTGGGCGAGGCCGTGGGCGTCCGCCCCGTCCTGGTCAACGGCCAGCCCGGCGTGCTGATCACCGTCGACGGCGCCGTCGACTCCGTCTCCGTCCTCGACTTCACCGAGGGCCCGGACGGCGAGCCCCTCATCAGCGCGATCCGCGCCATCCGCAACCCGAACAAGCTCACCCACCTCGCTTGACCCTCGACCAGGTCGAGCCCCGAGAGTCACCGGCATGGAGAGCGAGCTGCACAGCATCGGCGAACTGGCCCGCGCCAGCGGCCTGGGCGTCGGCACCCTGCGCTACTACGACGGCGCCGAGGTGCTCACCCCCGCCTGGGTCGACCCGCAGACCGGCTACCGCTGGTACCGGCCCGCCCAACTCGCCGACGCCCGCCTGCTGGTCCGGCTCCGCCGGGTCGGCCTCCCGCTGGCCGACATCCGCGCCGTCCTCTCCGGCCGGCAGGCCGAACGCGTCCTCGACGCCCACCTGCGCCGCCTGGAGAACGGCTTGGCCGACGCCCGCCGCGAGCTCTCCCTGATCCGCACGACGATCGAGCAGAGGGAGCACCCGATGACCACCACCCAGAGCCTCACCGTCCGCGCCGACGGCCTGGCCGCCGCCCTGGACGCCGTCCGCTTCGCCGTCTGCCAGGACCCCGGCCAACCCGCCCTGAGCGGGGTGCTGTTCGAACCGGACGGCCCGGTCCTGCGCCTGGTCGCCACCGACCGCTACCGGATGGCCTTCGCCGAACTGCCCGCGGCCGGAGCCCCGAAGCACCCCACCCCGGGCACCACCGTCCCCACCGCCCTGGTGGACGCCCTGCGCGCACTGCTGCCCGCCGCCCCCACCGCAGTCGTGCTCACCCTGGGCGCCGACACCTTCCGCGCCGAGACCCCCGACCACCGCATCGAGGGCACCGTCCCGGCCACCGACTACCCCGACCACCGGGTCCTCACCCGCCTCGCCCCCCAGCACAGCGTCACCCTCCCCACCACCGCCCTGCGCACCGCCGTCGAAACCGGCGCCACCCGCACCCTCCCCTCCGGCCCCCAGGGCGCCGACTGCCAGGTCACCGTGCTCGCCCTCACCGAGGACGGCCACCTCACCGTCACCGCCGACCCCACCCCCGACGACCCCCACATCGCGCTCAACCGCGACTTCCTCCTCGACGCCCTCCGCGCCGCCCACCCCGAACAACTCCTCCTCGAACTCGGCGGCCCGATCGCCCCGCTCGCCATCCGCACCCCCGGCCGAACCGGCACCTTCTCCGTCCTGATGCCGGTCCGCCTCCCCGCCTGACCCACACCCACCCACCAACATCCACCACCCACCCCTCCACCCACCCCCCAACCGACCCACCCACAGCACCCCCCTCCCCCCTCACCCGCCCAAGGCGAGAGGGACGCGCTGCGGGAGGGGGCGGTGGAGGGGGTGGGTGCGGAGAGGGGCGTGACGGGTGATTTTCAGACCGCCAACGGCGAACACCCCGCACCATGAGGGTCGGCGGTCGGAAAATCATCCAGCCCCCGGAGCGCCCACCCCCGGAACCGCCCCCGGCGTCACCCACCCTCCCGAGAGCCCACCCCCCAACCAAAGCCCCGCGCAGCGGCTCCCCGCCTTAGCCCTCAGCTAGCACCCTGCTTGCAATTGCAAGCACAATCCCGCACCCTGTCCCCATGGCCTCACTCAACGTCGCCTCCCTCGGCGAGTACATCCGCGAGCAGCGCCGCAACGCGCAGTTCTCGCTGCGCCAGCTGGCGGAGGCCGCCGGCGTGTCCAACCCGTACCTCAGCCAGATCGAGCGAGGGTTGCGCAAGCCGAGCGCGGAGATCCTGCAGCAGATCGCGAAGGCGCTGCGGATCTCGGCGGAGACGCTGTACGTCCAGGCCGGGATCCTGGAGGAGCGGCGGGGCGAGGGCCTGGAGCTGCGGGCCTCGATCCTGGCCGATCCGCTGATCAACGAGCAGCAGAAGCAGGCGCTGCTCGCGGTCTACGACGCCTTCCTCAAGGAGAACGCCGCCTCGGCCTCCACCCCGACGACCGACGGCGCGGCCACCCAGAACACCCACCGGGAGGACCGGTAAGCATGCCGATCACCGACGAGATCAAGAAGACCCTCACCGACCCGACCCCGCTGTACGCCCTGGCGGGCGCCGGGGACCTCGCGTACGAGAAGCTGCGCGAGGTGCCGGGCCGGGTCGAGGCCCTGGCGGCGGACCGTCAGGGTGCCCAGGAGAAGGCGACCGCCAGGCTCCACGAGGCGCAGGAGTTGTTGGCCGGTGCCCCGGCCAAGGTCACCGGGGCCGTCACGGCCTTCCCGACCGACCTCAAGGTTCTCCAGGAGCGGGCCCAGGGCTTCGCCCTGCAGCAGGTGGCCCGTGCGCTCGAACTGGCGGTCCGGGCCAAGGAGACCTACGACGAGCTGGCCGAGCGCGGCAAGGGCGTCCTCGCCCCCACCGCCGAGACCGCCCCCGTCGAAGCCGAACTGCTGGACATCCCCGCGGCCCCCGCCGACCCCACGGCCCCCACGGCCCCCACGGCCCCCGCCGTCGCCGCGGACCCCGCCCCGAAGAAGCCCGCCAAGCCCCGGAAGAACACCCCCACCCCCACGGAGTGACCGCCGCCCGCCGTCCGGGGCACATCCGCGCACGGCGGGACGTTCACACCCTGCGGGCGGCGGCCGTGCCAGGATGGGCGGCGGCCGGGGCGCAGCAAGCCGAGAGACGTAGGAGACCGCGATGACCGGAGTGTTCCAGATCCTGGCCTTTTCCTACCTGAACCCGTTCTGGTGGATGGCCGTCGCGATCCTGGGCTACAAGTTCTTCGCGCTGATCGACGCGGCCACCCGCCGCGAGGACGCCTACCGGGCGGCCGACAAGAAGACCAAGGGCTTCTGGCTGGCGGTCCTCGGGATCAGCTTCGGGTGGGACCTGCTGTTCGGGGCGAACTTCCTCGGCAGCATCGGCACCCTGGCCGGCCTGGTCGCCTCGATCGTCTACGTGGTGGACGTCCGCCCCGCGATCCGGGCGCTGACCGGCGGGGCCGGCGGCACCGGCCGGAGCAACACCGGCCCGTACGGCCCCTGGTAGGCCGACCTCACGCACAACGCCGGGGGGGGGGGGGGGGGGGGGGGGGGGGGGGGGGGGGGGGGGGGGGGGGGGGGGGGGGGGGGGGGGGGGGAGGGAGGGGGGGGGGGGAGGGGTTTGCCGC
>NZ_JBVIWC010000012.1:195385-252563 GCF_055594965.1 Kitasatospora sp. NPDC040550
CGTACCCCCCCCCCCCCCCCCCCCCCCCCCCCCCCCCCCCCCCCCCCCCCCCCCCACCCCAACCCCCCCCCCCCCCCCCCCCCCCCGCGGCGTGTCCGGAACCGTCCGTGCACCTCAGCCGAGGATCAGCTGCACCGGATTCCGCTCCAGCAGCAGCACCGCGACGTCATCCGTCAGCGCCCCGCCGTTCAGCTCCTCGACCTCGGCGATCGCGCTGTCGACGAGCCGCCCCCGGGTGAGCCCGGCGGACTGGTGGTCGGCGATCAGGTCGGCCAGTCCGTCCTGGCCGAGGCGCCGCGACCCGGCCCCGACCCGGCCCTCGATCAGCCCGTCGGTGTAGAGCAACAGCCGCCAGCCGGGCTGGAGTTCGACCTCGTGGGCGGGCCAGGCGGCGCCGCCGTCGTGGCACGGCAGCAGGCCGAGGGCGGGCCCGGCGTGGTCGGAGGGCAGGGTGGCCGGGGCGTGGTCGCGGCCGAGCAGCAGCGGTGCCGGGTGCCCGGCGAGGTAGAGCCGGGCACGTTCGCCGGTACCGAGCGAGTCGAGGTCGGTGGTGCCGCCGGGCTCGATGACGAGCATGCAGAGCGTCGCGAAGATCTCGTCGCTGCGCCGTTCGTGCTCCAGCACGTGCTGGAGGGTGGTGAGCAGGGTCTCGCCGGT
The DNA here is from genome assembly GCF_055594965.1 of Kitasatospora sp. NPDC040550. Taxonomy (NCBI): domain Bacteria; kingdom Bacillati; phylum Actinomycetota; class Actinomycetes; order Kitasatosporales; family Streptomycetaceae; genus Kitasatospora; species Kitasatospora sp. NPDC040550. The sequence continues at coordinate 196,043 of NZ_JBVIWC010000012.1, forward strand.
GAGGCCGGCGAAGACCAGGGTGCGCCACGCTATCCGGAGTGCGACGCCGAGCGCGGCTTCGTCGGGGCCGTGGCCGCAGACGTCGCCGATCACGACGTGGACGGTGCCGTCGTCGGTGCGCACGGCGTCGTAGAAGTCGCCGCCGAGCAGGGCGCGGCGGCGGCCGGGGCGGTAGCGCCGGGTGAAGGAGAGGCCGGCGCCGTCGAGCAGCGGGGTGGGCAGCAGGTGGCGCTGCAGCCGGGCGTTCTCCTGACCGCGCAACTCGGCTTCGACCAGGCGGCGCTGGGACTCGTCGGCGCGCTTGCGTTCGACCGCGTAGCGCAGTGCGCGGGCCAGCAGCGGGCCGTCGGTCTCGTGCTTGAGCAGGAAGTCCTGGGCGCCCGCGGCGACGGCGGCGGCGCCGAGTTCGGCCCCGGCGGCGTCGGTGAGCACCACGACGGGGATGTGCGGGGCGCGGCGCAGCAGTTCGTGCAGGCCTTCCAGGCCGTCCGAGGGGTCGGAGGGGTGCGGCAGGTCGGCGGGGGAGGCCAGGTCGAGCAGCACGCAGCCGAACTCGCCGCCGCGGGACCGTCCGCGCCGGCTCGCGGGGGAGGACTGGGCGAGCAGCTGGGTGGCCTGTTCGAGGCCGCGGGCCCAGTGGATCTCGATCGAGGTGCCGCTGTCGGCGACCGCCGCCTTGATCAGCTGGGCGTCCGAGGCGTCGTCCTCGATGACCAGCAGGCGCAGTGGCGCGGTGGCGCCGTCGGTCGGTCCGTCCCCGGGCGCGGGGGCGTGGCCGGCCCCGGCGGTGCGGGAGGGGCGGCGGGTGCCGTGCGCGGTCCGGGCCGGCTGCGAGCGGGGGTGGGGTATCGGGGGAGCGGCCGTGGCCGGACCGGTGGTGGCCGGGCGGGTACGGGCATGGCCGACGGGGGCGCCGTCGTGGGCGCCCGGCAGGTCCGCGGCACCAGGTGCCCGCCCGTCTCCCGTTGCGGGCATCGGTGTTTCCTCCCTTTCCCCGACTGCGTAACGGCCGGCGTCCGTCCGCAGTGCCCGCCTGGCACCGCGCGTCGGGGAACTTCTCGCGACCATAACGTGATCTCCGGGGATTTCTCTGGCCGACCGGCGCCGTTGTGGTTATTGCCACGCCGGTGGCGGTGTGGTGATCGGATTCGGACGACGGCTCGGATCCCGGCCCGGCGGCTGCCGGGCGGGTCCGGGGAAGGGGTTGGGTGGTGGTGACGCGGATCACCCTGGTCGAGGGTGACATCACGGCACAGGAGGTGGACGCGGTGGTGAACGCCGCGAACTCCTCGCTGCTGGGCGGCGGCGGGGTGGACGGCGCGATCCACCGCAGGGGCGGGCCGCAGATCCTGGAGGAGTGCCGCCGGCTGCGGGCCTCGCACTGGGGCAAGGGGCTGCCCACCGGGCAGGCGGTGGCGACCACGGCCGGGCGGCTGCCGGCCCGCTGGGTGGTGCACACCGTCGGGCCGGTGTACCTGGCGGAGGAGTACGAGGAGCGGGCTGGGCTGCTGGCCTCCTGCTATCGCGAGTCGCTGCGCACGGCGGCCGGGTTGGGCGCGCGCACGGTGGCCTTCCCGGCCGTGTCGGCGGGGATCTTCGGCTGGCCGCCGGCGGACGCGGCCCGGATCGCGCTCGGCACCGTCGCCGAGGTGCTGGGCGGCGGTGACACGCGCGCGGGCGCGGAGCTGGCGGAGGTGCGGTTCGTGCTGTTCGGGGCGGAGATGTACGGGGTGTTCGAACGGGCCCGGCGGGAGCTGCTCGGGCCGGGTGACTGACGGGCACGGTGCGCGCCGGGCGGCGTGTGGTGTCGCCGCCCGGCGGTCTCCATCGTGGCGTGACGAGGCGTCAATACGCCAGAGATATTCGATAACTCGTTCGAGTGAAAGTCGGAGAGGAGGCGCGCGTCGCCCGTCCGACCGGCCGGCGCACGGTCCTACAGCGGCGCCCGGTCAGTCCGGCCCGGCCCCGCCCTACGGGGCGAGCGCCGTCCAGGGCAGCGTGACCTCGCCCTGCCGCCACCGCCCGCGCGCGTCCACCAGCGGCCAGCTGCCCGCGAGCGCCGTGCAGGCCGCCACCCAGCGCTGCCGCGCCCCGAACGCCCCGTACGGTGCGGCCGCCGCCCAGGCCCGGTCGAAGTCGGTCAGGAAGGCGTGCACCGGCCGCCCCGGCACGTTGTGGTGGATCAGCGCCTTCGGCAGCCGCTCGGCCAGGTCGGAGGGCTGGCCCAGGCCGCCCAGCCGGGCCGCGAAGGTGACCGTCCGGGGCCCTTCCGGCCCCAGCGCGACCCAGACGTGCCGCCGGCCGATCTCGTCGCAGGTGCCCTCGACCAGCAGCCCGTCCGGGGCCAGCCGGGCGCACAGCCGCTCCCACACCCCGGCCACCGCCGACTCGTCGTACTGCCGCAGCACGTTGGCCGCCCGGATCAGTTGCGCCGGGCCGCCGCCGTCCAGCGGCACCTCGAAGCCGCCGCGCCGGAAGGTCAGCAGCGGCGGCTCGGCGTACGGCAGCGCGGCCGCGACCCGTTCCGGCTCGATCTCGATCCCGACCACCCGGACGTCCGGCCGCACCGTGCGCAGCCGTCCGGCCAGTTCCACGGCCGTCCACGGCGCCGCGCCGTAGCCGAGGTCCACCGCCACCGGGGGCCGCTCGGCGGCGCGCAGCGCCCGGCCCAGGGTGTGGGCGATCCAGCGGTCCATCCGGCGCAGCCGGTTGGTGTTGGTGGTGCCCCGGGTGACCGTCCCGACCGGCCGTCCGGTCCGGCCGCGGGTGGGCGCGGCGGTCGCGGGGTCGAAGGAGGCAGCCATGCCCAGAAGGGTAGTCGGCGGTCGCGGGGCCGGGCCTTCCCCGGCCCGAGCTGGGCGGATGCCGGTCCGGCGGACCGGTCGCCGGGACCGGGAATGCCGGACGACCACCGCGTGGTTGGCACACTGGTGGTGATGTGTGCCCGGACGGGGCAGCGCACACCGGACATGTGGCGGGCCCGTTCACGCGGACCGCCGAGACGGGCCGCACACGAGGAGGCAGTAGCCAGGTGATCCAGCACCCCGTCCGTTCGGTACGCCGTGCCCAGTCCGCGACGCCCGCGCGCGGCCGGCTCCAGTCGCTCGTCCCGGGCCGCCGCCGCCCGCGCCGGATAGCCATGCTCAGCGTGCACACCTCGCCGCTGCACCAGCCCGGCACCGGCGACGCCGGCGGGATGAACGTCTACATCGTCGAGCTGGCCAAGCGCCTGGCCGAGCTGAACATCGAGGTCGAGGTGTTCACCCGGGCGATCTGCTCGGACGACGCGCCGACCGTCGAGCTGGCCCCCGGCGTGCTGGTCCGGCACGTCACCGCCGGCCCGTACGAGGGGCTGGTCAAGGAGGACCTGCCGGCCCAGCTGTGCGCCTTCACCCATGCCGTGCTGCGCACCGAGGCGGGCCACCGCCCCGGCCACTACGACCTGGTGCACTCGCACTACTGGCTCTCCGGGCAGGTCGGCTGGCTGGCCGCCCAGCGCTGGGGGGTGCCGCTGGTGCACACCATGCACACCATGGCGAAGGTCAAGAACGCCGCGCTCGCCGAGGGCGACACGCCCGAGCCCGCGGCGCGGGTGATCGGCGAGACCCAGGTGGTGGAGGCGGCCGACCGGCTGATCGCGAACACCACCGAGGAGGCCGCCGAGCTGGCGCTGCACTACGCGGCCCGGCCGGACCAGCTGGCCGTGGTCCACCCCGGGGTCAACCTGGACGTCTTCCGCCCCGGCGGCCCGCGCGCCGGGGCCGAGGCCCGGGCGAGGCTGGGCCTGCCGCAGGACGCGGCGGTGCTGCTGTTCGCCGGGCGGATCCAGCCGTTGAAGGCGCCGGACGTGCTGCTGCGGGCGGTCGCCGCGCTGCTGGAGGACCGTCCGGGGCTGCGCGAGCGCCTGGTGGTGCCGGTGGTCGGCGGGCCGTCCGGCACCGGGCTGGCCCGGCCGGAGAGCCTGCACAAGCTCGCCGCCCAGCTCGGCATCGGCGACGTGGTGCGGTTCCACCCGCCGGTCGGCCAGGACCGGCTGGCGGACTGGTACCGGGCGGCGACGGCCCTGGTGATGCCCTCGTACAGCGAGTCCTTCGGCCTGGTCGCGCTGGAGGCCCAGGCCTGCGGCACCCCCGTGGTGGCGGCCTCGGTCGGCGGGCTGCCGGTCGCGGTGCGGGACGGCGAGTCCGGCAGCCTGGTGCAGGGCCACGACCCGCTGGCCTGGGCACGCGCACTGGAGCCGTACGTCACCGACCCGGCGCTGGTCGCCCGGCGCGGGGCGGCGGCCGCCCGGCACGCGGCCGCCTTCGGCTGGGACACCGCCGCTGCCCGCACCGCCGAGGTCTACGCCGGCAGCCTGGCCCGGCCGGCCGGCCGGCTGGCGGTGGCCCGCCGCCGCTGAGTGCCGGGGCCCGGGCCGGGCCGGGCCGGGTCGGCGGCTGCGCGCCGGGGGTACCGCCGAGTAACGTCACCCCCATGGCAATCCGCACCAAGGACGAGGCCCTGACCCTCCTGCGCGCCGCCCTGGACGACGCCGGGGTGGCCTGGGAGCCGGCCGCCGCCGACCCGTACACCCTGGTGGCGACCCTCCCGGGCACCCGCAAGCTGAACACCGCCTGCGCGCTGCGGGTCGGCGACCACACCCTGTCGGTGAACGCCTTCGTGATCCGCCGCCCGGACGAGAACCACGAGGCCGTCTACCGCTGGCTGCTGGAGCGCAACACCCGCCTCTACGGCGTCGCGTACGCGGTGGACGCGCTCGGCGACGTCTACCTGGCCGGCCGGCTGCCGCTGGAGGCGCTCACCCCGGACACCGTCGACCGGCTGCTCGGGACGGTGCTGGAGAACGCGGACGAGCCCTTCAACACCCTGCTGGAGCTGGGCTTCGCCTCGGCGATCCGGCGCGAGTGGGAGTGGCGCACCAAGCGCGGGGAGTCCACCCGCAACCTGGCCGCCTTCGCGCACCTGGCCGCGCCGGCGGCCGAAGCCCCGGCGGCCGACGGCCCGGCCGCCGACTGACCGGGGCGGGCGGCGCTCAGGCGTCGGCCGGGGCCTTCGCCGGTTCCGCGGCGGGTGCCGCCACGGCCGTCACCTCCGACACGACCCCGGTGCGCCGGCGCCCCGTCGCACCGGTCCGGCGTGCCAGCACCACGTACCCGAGCGCCGTCGCCGTCCCGATCGCCCCGCAGACTGTCCACAGCACCACGGGACCGGCGTACTGCAGCAGCAGCCCGCCGCCGGCCGGGCCGAGGAGCGAGGCGAGCGACCAGGACAGTCCGTAGACGCCCTGGTAGCGGCCGCGTCCGTGGGTCGGCGCCAGCTCGGCGACCAGGCCCATCATCACCGGGGTGTGCAGGATCTCGCCGACCGTCCAGACCACCACCGAGAGCGCGAACAGCCAGGCCGAGGAGCCGGCCAGCGCGGCCAGCCCGAAGCCCCAGCCGGTGAGCAGGCAGCTGGCGATCAGCATCCCGGTCCGTGAGCGGCCCTCCATCCACCGGGTCAGCGGGATCTGCAGGACCACGATCAGCAGCCCGTTCAGGCCGACGACCAGCCCGTACTGGGTGGACGGGATGCCGGAGGCGCCCATGTCCACGGCCAGCGTGGTGCTGCCCTGTTGGAAGACCAGGGCGACCAGCAGGGTCAGCCCGACCAGCGCCATGAAGGGGGCGTCCCGGAGCACGGTGAGCAGGCTGATCCCCGGCTCGGCCGGGTCCCCGGCCTTGCCGGGTACGGCCTGAGGCCTGGTCTCCGGGATCCGGATGAAGATCACCACGGCGCAGACCAGCGTGGTCAGGGCGTCCAGCAGGAAGAGCGTGAGGTAGCCGTGGGTGGCGATCAGCCCGGCCGCGGCGGCGGACAGGCCGAAGCCGATGTTGATCGCCCAGTAGTTCAGCGAGTACGCCCGGACCCGGTCCTCGGCCGGGACGAGGTCGGCGATGATCGCCGAGGTGGGCGGACGGGTGGCGTTGTTGCACAGGCCGACCACGAAGGCCACCGAGGCGATCGCCACCTGGCCGTCCATGAAGCCGAGCACGGCGGTGGAGGCAGCGGTGCCGAGTTGGGCGGCGACCAGAGTGGGGCGGCGCCCGATCCGGTCGGTGAGCACGCCCGCGCCGATCGCCGAGACCGCCGAACCAGCGCCGAACAAGGAGGCCACCAGGCCCGCGTAGGAGGCCGAGTACCCCCGTTCGACGGTCAGGTAGAGGGCCAGGAACGTCACCACGAACGAACCGAGGCGGTTCACCAGCGTGCTCACCCAGAGCCACCAGAACTGCCGCGGCAGCCCGCCCACCGTCTCGCGCACCAGTCTTCGGATCCGGGGATTGGCGGCCAGGGCGACGAGCATGTGGGGGCTCCAGAGGGCAGGCACTCGCCGGGCGGCGCGGGCAGCCCCGACCGGCCGACGCATGTAAGTGGCAGATAAGCGCTGCACAGGTTACCCATCCCCCGAGGTGCCCACCAGGGGTTTTCCCGCCCTCCACTAAGCTGGGCGCCATGGCTGACACGACCTACCGACTCATCCTGCTCCGTCACGGCGAGAGCCAGTGGAACCAGAAGAACCTCTTCACCGGTTGGGTCGACGTCGACCTCAACGAGAAGGGCGAGAAGGAGGCCGCCCGCGGTGGCGAGCTCCTGGCCGCCGAGGGCCTGTTCCCCGACGTGGTGCACACCTCGCTGCTGCGCCGTGCCATCCGCACCTCGCAGATCGCCCTGGACAAGGCCGACCGCCACTGGATCCCGGTCAACCGCAGCTGGCGCCTGAACGAGCGCCACTACGGCGCGCTCCAGGGCAAGGACAAGGCCCAGACCCTGGCCGAGTTCGGCGAGGAGCAGTTCCAGCTGTGGCGCCGCTCCTACGACACCCCGCCGCCGGTGCTCGCCGACGGCGCCGAGTACTCGCAGGCCGGCGACGCCCGTTACGCCGACATCCCGAGCGAGCTGCGCCCGCGCACCGAGTGCCTCAAGGACGTCGTCGAGCGGATGCTCCCGTACTGGTACGACGCCATCGTCCCGGACCTGGCCGTCGGCAAGACCGTCCTGGTCACCGCCCACGGCAACAGCCTGCGCGCGCTGGTCAAGCACCTCGACGGCATCTCCGACGCCGACATCGCCGGCCTCAACATCCCGACCGGCATCCCGCTGGTCTACGAGCTGGACGCCGACTTCAAGCCGGTCGCCAAGGGCGGCCGCTACCTCGACGCCGACGCCGCCGCGGCCGCGATCGAGGCGGTCAAGAACCAGGGCAAGAAGTAACCCACCTGCCGACGAGGCCCCGCTCCCGGTTCGCCGGGGGCGGGGCCCGTTTCGTTCAACCGGCCGGTGTGGGGCGGGAGTTGGGATAGTCTCGAAAATGGTTCAGACCATTGACGGACGGTGGCGCCGACTCCTACCGTGAGGGCACCGGGCTGGCGCAGGCATGCCAAGGATTCCCCCATGTCCCGGCCGCCGCACCCCCAACGCGCGCGCGTCTGCGCCCCGGCGCACTCTCCATCCACCCCCACGGAGGAGCACCATGCGCACACGTCATCTGGTCGGGGCGGCCGTCGCCGCGCTCGCGATCCCGCTCACCCTGGCCCTCCCGGCCCAGTCGCACGGCTTCATCACCACACCGCCCAGCCGCGCCGCGCTCTGCGACGAGAGCGCGAACGCCGTCCCGTGGGACTGCGGCGACATCCAGTGGGAGCCGCAGAGCGTCGAGGGGCCGAAGGGCTTCCCGGCCGGCGGGCCCTCCGACGGCACCATCTGCGCCGGCGGCAACTCCCGCTTCGCCGAACTGGACGACCCGCACGGCGGCGCCTGGCCGGCCACGTCGGTGGCCGCGGGCCAGCAGCTCACCTTCACCTGGAAGTTCACCGCCCGGCACGCCACCACCGACTTCCGGTACTACCTGACCAAGCCGGGCTACGACGCGAGCCAGCCGGTCACCCGGGCCAACCTCGACCTGACGCCCTTCCTGACCGTCCCCTACGGCGGGCGGCAGGTGCCGGGCACGCTCAGCCACACCGCGACCGTTCCGAGCGGGCGCACCGGGCACCAGGTGGTCGTCTCGGTCTGGACGATCGCGGACACCGGGAACGCCTTCTACTCCTGCACCGACGTCCAGTTCTGACGGATCCGGCACGGCCGAGCAGGCGTCCCGAGGGTGCGCGACCGCGCACCCTCGGGACGCACCGGCAGCCGTTTCAGCGGTCGTGCCCCAGCGGTCGTGCCTCAGTGGCCGCCGCAGCAGCCGCCGTCGGCGCCGCCGCACTGGCAGGGCGCGCCGGACTGGCAGCCGCAGCCGCAGCCGGGGCCGCAGCCGCAACCGGCCGCGAGGACGGGCAGCAGCTTCGGGGCGGGCGGCTCGACGGTGTGGTGGGCGGATGCCGGTCGGGTCGGGTTGGCCTTCATCGAGCTCTTCCCTCCTAGTGACGGGAACACTCCGGTGCCCCCACCGTCGAGTGAAGCGGCCGTTCGGAGGGAGCGTCAACAGGCGCGCAGTGGTGGGGCGTCCGGAAATCCGTGCACCCGCACCACCCTCGCCTTAGGTTTACTCACCCCTGGGGGTGAGCGGCTGTCACTCCGCCCCGGCTGCCTCGGCCGCCTCGGCGGCGGCCACGAACTCGGCCACGTGCTCGCCGGTCACCAGGTACACGACGCGCTTGGCGACGGACACCGCGTGGTCCGCGAAGCGCTCGTAGTAGCGGCCGACCAGGGTGATGTCGACGGCGGTCTCGATGCCGTGGTGCCAGCGCTCGTCGATCAGGTGCGACAGCAGCTCGCGGTGCAGGGCGTCGATCCGGTCGTCGTCCTGCTCCATCTCCAGGGCCTTGTCGACGTCCTTGGTGGCGATCACCAGGCCCGCCTTGGCGACCAGGCGCTGGGCGAGCTGGCCCATCTCCAGGACGGTGGAGTGCAGGTCGGCGGGCACCGCCGAGTCCGGGTAGCGCATCCGCGCGACCTTGGCGACGTGCCGGGCGAGGTCCCCGCAGCGCTCCAGGTCGGCGCTCATCCGCAGCGAGGTGACCACGATCCGCAGGTCGGTGGCGACCGGCTGCTGCCGGGCGAGCAGGTCGATGGCGCGGTTCTCCAGCTCGTGGTGGAGCTCGTTGATCTTCTCGTCGGCGGCGATCACGCTCTCCGCCAGCGCCAGGTCCGCGTCCAGGAGAGCGGTGGTGGCCCGGCCCAGGGCCGACCCGACCAGCCGGGCCATCTCGACCAGGCTGTCGCCGATCGCATCGAGTTCCTCGTGGTACGCGTCGCGCATGTTCTCTCCTCAGAAGCTGTGTCGGTGGCGGTGCCGACCGGTCAGCCCGTCCGACCATCGTTCCGGTGTTCGGGTGACCGCTGCTGGTGGCGCGAATGGTACGCGCACACCCGAGACCGTGGCCGCTGTTCGGCACACCGATCTCTCCCACACGGGCTGCGTGGCCAACTCTGTGCCGTTCGGGCGACGGTGCACGGCCGGTGCGGTGAATCGGCAGCTACGTGAAGGTGAATTCTCGGCAACGCGTGGTCGATGCCTTGACCCAGCCCTTGGGGAGTGGCCAGGCCGTGCGCTTACGCTGGCCACATGGACGTGAACGTGGCCGCTGCCGCTGCCTGCGCCATAGCCGGGCTCGGTGTCGGCCTCACCGCCTCCATCGCCTTCCGCTGGAGCGAGCGCGAGCAGGCCAAGGGCAAGTACACCAGCGGCAAGCAGTACGGCCGGCACCAGACGCTGGGCACCGGCACCCCGGAACCCCCGCTGCCGCCGGGGGTCGACACCGTGCTCTCGGTGCTCCGCTCCTGCGCGATCGTGCTGGGCGAGGGCGACGAGGTGGTCAAGGCCAGCTCGGCCGCGTACGCGATGGGCCTGGTGCGCGGCGGCGCGGTCGCCGTGGACCAGATGCTCGCCCTGGCCCGCGCCACCCGCCGGGACGGCGAGATCCGGCAGGTGGAGCTGGAGGTGCCCCGCCCCGGCGCGGCCCGCGCGGCCGAGCCGCTCGCGGTCTCCGTCCGGGTCGCCCCGCTGGGCTCCCGGCTGGTGCTGGTGCTGGTCGAGGACCAGACCGAGCGCCGCCGGGTGGAGGCCGTCCGCCGGGACTTCGTGGCCAACGTCAGCCATGAGCTCAAGACCCCGGTCGGCGCCCTGTCGCTGCTCTCCGAGGCGGTCGCCGACGCGTCCGACGACCCGGAGGCGGTGCAGCGCTTCGCCGGCCGGATGCAGGTCGAGGCGACCCGCCTGGCCAGCCTGGTGCAGGAGATCATCGACCTCTCCCGGGTCCAGGACGACCGGCTGATGGTCGATCCGGAGCCGGTCGCGGTGGACGAGCTGATCGCCGAGGCGATCGACCGCTGCCGCCAGCAGGCCGCCGCCAAGCAGATCCTGATCGCGGCCGGCGGTATCGCCGGGCTCTACCTGCACGGCAACCGCGGGCAGCTGGCCGCGGCGCTCGGCAACCTGGTGGAGAACGCCGTCAACTACAGCCCGCCCCGCACCCGGGTGGCCATCGCCACCCGCCGGATCTCCAGCGCCGCCGCGCTCGGCGAGGCGGACGGCGAGCTGATCGAGATCTCGGTCACCGACCAGGGCATCGGCATCTCCGAGAAGGACCGCGAGCGGGTCTTCGAACGCTTCTACCGGGTCGACCCGGCCCGCTCCCGGCAGACCGGCGGCACCGGCCTCGGCCTGTCCATCGTCAAGCACGTCGCCGCCTCGCACGGCGGCACCGTCTCGGTGTGGAGCGTGGAGGGGCAGGGGTCGACCTTCACCATCCGCCTGCCCGCCGGCCAGGCCCCCGACGACACCTCCGACGAGGACTTCGACGACGACCTGGACGACGACCTGGACGAGGACTTCGACGACGACCTCGACGCCGCCGACGCCGGGCCGGACCACGACGAACCCCGCAGCGCACGCCGCGACGAGCCCGGTGCCGACACCGCCGGGCCGACCACGGCACCCCGGACCCTCACCGCGGACCGCACCCACCGTGCGGCCCGTTCGCTCCCCGCCGGGGAGCGGGAACACCCCCTGTCAAAGACAACCCAGCTTGCCCCGGAGGCCTGATCGTGACCCGAGTACTGGTGGTCGAGGACGAGGAGTCGTTCAGCGACGCCCTCTCGTACATGCTCCGCAAGGAGGGCTTCGAGGTGGCCGTCGCCGCGACCGGCCCCGACGCCCTGGAGCAGTTCGAACGCAACGGTGCCGACCTCGTCCTGCTCGACCTGATGCTCCCGGGCCTGCCGGGCACCGAGGTCTGCCGCCAGCTCCGGGTGCGCTCCAACGTGCCGGTGATCATGGTGACCGCCAAGGACAGCGAGATCGACAAGGTCGTCGGGCTGGAGATAGGTGCTGACGACTACGTCACCAAGCCGTACTCCACCCGGGAGCTGGTCGCCCGGATCCGCGCGGTGCTGCGCCGCCGCGGCGAGGACGGCGGCGCGGGCGACAACGGCGGCGGCCCGGGCGCCCTGGAGGCGGGCCCGGTCCGGATGGACGTGGACCGGCACGTGGTGACGGTGGACGGCGCCAAGGTCGACCTGCCGCTCAAGGAGTTCGACCTGCTGGAGATGCTGCTGCGCAACGCGGGCCGGGTGCTCACCCGGATGCAGCTGATCGACCGGGTCTGGGGCGCGGACTACGTCGGCGACACCAAGACCCTGGACGTCCACGTGAAGCGCCTGCGGGCGAAGATCGAGCCCGACCCGGGCGCGCCGCGCTACCTGGTCACGGTCCGCGGCCTGGGCTACAAGTTCGAGCCGTAAACCGCGGGCCCACGAGGAAGGGCGAAGGCTCCTGCCGGCGACCGCCGGCGGGGGCCTTCCCCGTTCCCGCGCGGCCACGGGGCACGGGGGCACACGGCCACGGGGGCACACGAAAGCCTCCCGCCGACCCCGGTAGGGCCGGCGGGAGGCTTCCGCGCAGTGCGTCAGGGGTGCGCCCGGTCAGGAGCGCGCCGCGTCAGTGGGCGGCCGGCGCGGTGGTGCCGGTGGTCGGGGCACCCGGGGTGGCCGCCGTGCCGGCACCGGTGGCCGGGGCGCCCGGGGTCGCCGGGGCGGTGGCGCCGGTGGCCGGAACGGTGGCGCCCGTGGCCGGGGTGGCCGGGGCGGTCGCGGCGGGGGAGCCGGTCTTGGCGGGCACGGCCGCCGGGGTCGGACCGAAGCCCTTGTAGAGGCCCTTGTCCGAGTCCGGGCTGACGCCGGCCTGGGCGTCGACCTTCTGGCCGTCCTTGAAGGCGAAGGTGGTGTTGGCGAAGCCGCCGATGTGGACGGCCGCCGCGCTCACCGAGGCGGACGGGTTGCCCTGGCCGCCGATCGCGACCGAGCTGCCGGCCGGGATGACGATGGTGGGCTGCGGGGCACCCGCGGCGTCCGCGAAGGTGGCGGAAGCGTTGCCGACGGTGATCGACTGCAGCTCGGCCGGCGTGGTCGCCGTGTTGGAGATGTTCACGACCACGTTGGCGGGGCCCGTGTAGTCACCCGAGGTGCCGGCCCCGGTGACGATCACGATGTTGTTCAGTCGAAGGTTCGTCCCAAGGGTCGCCGCCGCGTTGTCCGGCTTGATCTGCAGGGTGTCCGGCGTGTTGCTGGCTGCGCAGGAGGACAGCGAGGCGATGGCGAGGGCGGCGATGGCGGCGATGCTGCCGCGTCGAAGGCTGCGGCTCATGCGGCGGCTACTCCTAGGTCACGTGTCGACAGGTCAGGTCTCAGATTATCGACCTCACTTATGCGCTCCTCACGGGGTGGTCCCCGTGTCGCACTCCCGGGGCCGCGCGGGGGCCGTCCGGCCGTACTCGTGGCATGAACCGGTCATCAGTAGGACAAGCTTCGACCAAGATCGAATAACGATCGGGTCACGACCCGGAACGGGGCGAAAGCTCAAGATCCAATCATGCTTGCGGGGGTGTTGCGCAAGGGTTTCGCCGGACCTCGGAACCGCCTCCGACCTGCGGGAAGCCCCCCTCGAACATCGGTCGCAGCACGTCACGGGGGTCCTTGTCAAGCCCCGGTACCGGCCCTGACCTGCGAAAACGCCCTTCGGGTGGGCCGCAAGGCGTGTTATTCTGGAAAGCCACGGAAGGGGTCCTGTCACATGACGTTCAAGGTTGGCGACACGGTGGTCTACCCCCATCACGGGGCCGCGCTGATCGAGGCCATCGAAATTCGCCAGATCAAAGGTGTGGACAAGACCTACCTGGTGCTCAAGGTGCAGCAGGGAGACCTGACGCTCCGCGTGCCCGCCGAGAACGCGGAGTTCGTCGGCGTGCGCGATGTGGTCGGCCAGGAGGGTCTGGACCGGGTCTTCGAGGTGCTCCGCGCACCGTACACCGAAGAGCCGACCAACTGGTCCCGTCGCTACAAGGCGAACCTGGAGAAGCTCGCCTCGGGCGACGTTATCAAGGTCGCCGAGGTCGTGCGCGACCTCTGGCGTCGCGAGCGCGAGCGCGGCCTCTCGGCCGGCGAGAAGCGGATGCTCGCGAAGGCGCGCCAGATCCTCGTCAGCGAGCTCGCGCTGGCGGAGAACACCAACGAGGACAAGGCGGAGACGCTGCTCGACGAGGTGCTCGCCTCGTAGTGCGGTCGGGCTTCCGCCCATCGCCCACAGCGCCCGGTGCCGGCGTGCCGCTCCCAGGACGAACCGTCCGGGGGTGGTGCAGTGGCACTCCGGGCGCTGAGGCGTGTCCGGACGACGCCCCCCACCCGAGCCGGTCCAGGCCTGCAAGACCGTTTCTGCGCAGTTGTGCGGCGGGCAGTGGACCAGTCGTTCTTCGGAAGGGGCCCCGCGCCCGCCGGGCACGCCATGGCCATACCCACTTCGCCGAAGGAGTGAAACCTGAACGCGTCAGCAGCAGTCGCAGCAGCTGTGGTGCCCGCCGCCGGACGCGGTGAGCGGCTGGGGCCCGGTGCCCCGAAGGCCTTGCGGGAACTGGGCGGCGTGCCGCTCCTGGTGCACGCCGTACGGGCCCTCGCCCGCAGCCGGGCGGTCGGCCTGGTCGTGGTCGCCGCGCCCGCCGACGGGGTGGCCGAGGTGGTCGCCCTGCTGGACGGCCACGGGCTGGACGGCAAGGACTTCCGGGTGGTGGCCGGTGGGGCGACCCGCCAGGAGTCGGTCCGGCTCGGCCTGGCGGCGATCCCCGAGGACGTCGAGATCGTGCTGGTGCACGACGCGGCCCGTCCGCTCGTCCCGGTCGAGGTGGTGGACGCCGTCGCGGCCGCCGTCCGGGCCGGGGCTCCGGCGGTGGTGCCCGCGGTGCCGCTGGCCGACACCGTGAAGCGGGTCGAGCCGAACCCGGGCCGCCCCGAGCCGGTGCTCGACACGCCCGAGCGGGCCACCCTGCGCGCGGTGCAGACCCCGCAGGGCTTCGACCGGGCCACCCTGGTCGAGGTGCACGCCAAGGCGCTGGCCGAGGAGGCCGCCGGCGGCGCCGACGCCGCGCCCGTCACCGACGACGCCGGACTGGTGGAGCGCTATGGCGGCACGGTCGTCGTGGTGCCCGGCCACGAAGAGGCGTTCAAGGTCACCCGTCCGCTGGACCTCGTGCTCGCCGAGGCCGTACTCGCCCGCCGGAGGGCCGCCGATGACTACTGAGCCCCTGATCCCCCGGGTGGGGATCGGCACCGACGTGCACGCCTTCGAGGCCGGCCGCCCGCTCCGGGTCGCCGGGCTGGAGTGGCCGGACGCCGGGGACGGGCTGGCCGGGCACTCGGACGCCGACGTGGCCGCGCACGCCTCCTGCGACGCGCTGTTCTCGGCCGCCGGGATCGGCGACCTGGGCGCCCACTTCGGCACCGACCGCCCGGAGTGGTCCGGCGCCTCCGGGGTGAAGCTGCTCGGGGAGGCGGCCCGGCTGGTGCGCGAGGCCGGCTTCGAGATCGGCAACATCGCGGTCCAGGTGATCGGGGTCCGGCCGAAGATCGGCAAGCGGCGGGCCGAGGCGCAGGCCGCGCTGTCCGAGGCGGCCGGTGCGCCGGTCTCGGTCTCCGGCACCACCACCGACGGCCTGGGCCTGACCGGCCGGGCCGAGGGGCTGGCCGCGATCGCCACCGCCCTGGTGTACGAACGGCGTTGAGCCGTTGGCCGGCGGGCGGCCGGCGGGCGGCCGGTGGTCCGGCAGCACGCCCGGCCGACCGCCCGGTCGGAAATAGGCGACTGGTGACGGGTGTTCACCGAATGCCGCAGGGGCCCGGATCGGTAGGGTTCGGTCCGGGCCCGTGCGGAGCTCACCCTCGGGTCGTACCGTCGCCGACGAGAAGAGGTTCCCGATGACTTCCCAACTCTCCGACCGCGCCAAGGCGTTGATCGACGGCAAGAGCTTCGCCGTGGTCTCCACGATCCAGCCGGACGGCAGCCCCCAGGCCTCGGTGGTCTGGGTCAAGCGGGACGGCGACGACATCCTGTTCTCCACGGTCCAGGGCCGCCGCAAGCACCTCAACCTGGTGAAGGACCCGCGGGCCTCGATCGTGATCAACCCGCCGGAGAGTCCGTACGAGTACCTGGAGGTCCGCGGTGCGGTGACGCTGACCACCGAGGGCGGCCGGGAGCTGATCAACGAGCTGGGCTTCAAGTACCGCGGTGACCAGGAGTACGGGTTCGACGGGCCGGACGACGTCCGGGTGGTCGTCCGGCTCACCCCGCGCAAGGTGGTCGGCAGCATCTGACCGGCCGGGCCGGCCGCGAATCCCCGGGGCGGTCCCGCCGTTCCCCGGGGATTGCCCGGTCCGTTCCCGGTTAATGTCGCGGGGCACCCCCCGCCGCCCACTACGCTTGACGCTGTGAGCATTCGTCTGTACGACACCAGCACCCGCCAGGTACGCGACTTCGTCCCGCTTGTACCGGGTTGTGTCTCGATCTACCTGTGCGGCGCTACCGTCCAGTCGGCGCCACACATCGGGCACATCCGGTCCGGCCTCAACTTCGACATCATGCAGCGGTGGTTCGCCTACCGCGGCTACCAGGTGACCTTCGTCCGCAACGTCACCGACATCGACGACAAGATCATCGCCAAGGAGCGCGAGCTCGGCACGCCGTGGTGGCAGATCGCCTACGAGAACGAGCGTGCCTTCAACGACGGTTACAGCGCGCTGGGCTGCCTGCCGCCGACCGTCGAGCCGCGGGCCACCGGGCACGTGCCCGAGATGATCGAGATGATGCAGGGGCTCATCGAGAAGGGCCACGCCTACGCGGTCGACGGCAACGTCTACTTCGACGTGAAGTCGTACCCCGACTACCTCGCGCTCTCCAACCAGAAGCTCGCCGACCTGCGCCAGCCCGAGGGCGAGGGCGAGACCGGCAAGCGCGACCAGCGCGACTTCGCGATGTGGAAGGCCGCCAAGCCGGGCGAGCCGAGCTGGGAGACCCCGTGGGGCCGCGGCCGCCCGGGCTGGCACCTGGAGTGCTCGGCGATGGTGCACAAGTACCTGGGCCCGGCCTTCGACATCCACGGCGGCGGCCTGGACCTGATCTTCCCGCACCACGAGAACGAGATCGCCCAGTCCAAGGCCTACGGCGACGACTTCGCCGCCTTCTGGGTGCACAACGCCTGGGTCACCATGGCCGGCGAGAAGATGAGCAAGTCGCTCGGCAACTCGGTGCTGGTCTCCGAGATGGTCCGGGCGTGGCGGCCGATCGTGCTCCGCTACTACCTGGGCGCCGCGCACTACCGCTCGATGATCGAGTACAGCGAGGACGCGCTGCGCGAGGCCGAGGTCGGCTTCGGCCGGATCGAGGGCTTCATCCAGCGGGCCGTCGAGCGCTGCGGCAAGGTCGACGCGGCGCCCGAGGTGCCGTCGGCCTTCGCCGAGGCGATGGACGACGACTTCGGCGTCCCGCAGGCGCTGGCCGTCGTGCACACCGCCGTCCGCCAGGGCAACAGCGCCCTGAACGCGGACGACAAGGAGAGCGTGGTGGCGCGACTGGCCGAGGTCCGTGCGATGCTCGGTGTACTGGGTCTCGATCCGCTCGACCCGCAGTGGGCCGGGGCGGAGCGCGGCGAGGACCTCCACGGTGTGGTCGACTCGCTGGTCCGTCTGGTCCTGGACCAGCGGCAGGCGGCGCGCCAGCGCAAGGACTTCGCCACCGCGGACGCCATCCGCGACCAGCTCGGCCTGGCCGGGCTGGTGATCGAGGACACCCCGTCCGGCCCGCGCTGGACGATCAACAACCAGTAACCCCATCTGACGACCGGGGTGATGGGTGGGCCGTACCGGACCGGTGCGGCCCTCCCGCATGACGTAGCGCATGCCGTCGGCCGCCGCCGCACCGAGCGGAGCGGCCGGGCATGCCGGACAGACAGGAAGTACAGCCATGGCCGGCAACAGCCAGCGCAGGAACCGCCGCAACCCCGGATCGAAGAAGGGTGCGTCTGTCGGTACCGGCGGGCACAGCCGGAGGGCACTGGAGGGCAAGGGCCCGACCCCGCCCGGTGAGGAGCGCAAGGGCCACCCCAAGCAGCGGGCCGCCAACGCCGCGATCAAGCGCGAGCGGGACGCCAAGGCCCGGGCCGGCATGCGCCGGGCCGGCGCCGGCGGCCGGGGCGGTCGTGGCGGCGCGGGCGCCGCCGAGCTGGTCTTCGGCCGCAACTCGGTGGTCGAGGCGCTCCAGGGCGGCGTGCCGGCCAACGCGCTGTACGTCCAGCAGTTCATCGACACCGACGACCGGGTGCGCGACGCCTTCCAGGCCGCCAACGAGCGCGGCATCCCGCTGATGGAGGCCCCGCGCCCGCAGCTGGACCAGATGACCGGCGGGATGAACCACCAGGGCCTGGTGCTGCAGGTTCCGCCGTACGAGTACGCCCACCCCGACGACCTGCTCGGGGAGGCCGCCGACGCCGGCCAGGACGCGCTGATCATCGCGCTGGACGGGGTCACCGACTCGCGCAACCTCGGCGCCGTGGTCCGCTCCGCCGCCGCCTTCGGTGCGCACGGCGTGGTCATCCCCGAGCGCCGTGCGGCCGGCATGACCGCCGGCGCCTGGAAGACCTCCTCCGGTGCCGCCGCCCGGCTGCCCGTCGCCCGCGCCACCAACCTGACCCGCACCCTGGAGGCCTACCAGAAGGCCGGCCTGATGGTCGTCGGCCTGGCCGCCGACGGCGAGGCCGAGCTGGGCGACCTGGAGCTGCTGACCGGCCCCGTGGTGATCGTCGCGGGCAGCGAGGGCAAGGGCCTGTCCCGTCTGGTCTCCGAGACCTGCGACATGCGGGTCCGGATCCCGATGAGCGGCCTGACCGAGTCGCTGAACGCCGGTGTCGCGGCGGGCATCGTGCTGTACGAGGCCGCCCGCCTGCGCGCCAAGCGCTGATTCCGGCAAGCACGGACGGACCCCCGTCCGCAGGAGATCTTCTGAATTCTCCGCGATCCGAGTGAAAAGCGATCGGGCCCGACCGGGTCCGATCGCTTTTCTCATGATCACTTCAAGTATGCGCCGGACATCCACCCGGGAGAGTGTCCTAAGCGGCCGTCACCCGGTTAGACGGGCGTGGACGTGGACACCAGAACACCTCGGCGCCCCCTGTTCGGCGGGGGCAGCACCGGGATAGAGGCGGGCCCCGGGATCGACACCGTCAAGGTGCCGTCGGACCCCGCGCGCCTCAGCAGCACCCAGGCGAGCTTCCGACTCCGGCTCGGCACCCCGGTGGCGCCGCTGATCGACGCCCCGGCGGGACTGCTGTCCACCGGCGCCGCGTTCGGCGACCCGTACGCCAACCAGGGCCTGATCCGCCGTCCGCTGGTCACCCCGCAGGTCGTCGTACCCGCCTCCGCCGTCCCGGCGCTGGCCGGGGCCGCCGGCGGCGCGCAGCGCCGCAAGGGCCGGGTCACCGCCGTCACCTGGACCGGCCAGGCGGCCCCCGGCGACCTCGCGGCCACCCGGCTCCTGGAAGCGGTGCGGACCAACGGCGCGCCCGGCGGCGCCGGCCCCGACGACGCGGACACCCAGGTGCTGCCCGCCTACGCGGGCGCCCGGACCGTCCCCCGCCAGCCGCGCGAGGGCAGCGGAACCGCCACCGACGCCGGCGTCGGCCCGGTCGGCGAGCCGCACGGCTGGACCCCCAGCGGCGAACTGCCGGAGGTCTCCGCCGCCGCGGCGGCCGACGGCAAGCAGCCCTGGTACCCCGGCCGCCGGGTCGACCTCGGCCTGGTGCTGCTGCCGCTCCGCGCGGTCCTCGGCGCGCTCTCCGTCTACGCCGGGTTCAGCAAGCTCTGCGACCCGGTGTACTTCGACGGCGGCGAGCGCGGCTCCATGATGCGCTGGCTCTCCTCGCTGCACCCGTGGAAGGTCGCCGAGCCGCTGCTCGCCTTCGCGATGGCGCACCCCGTCGGCTCCGGCCTGGTGGTGTCGTTCACCGAGATCGTGGTCGGCGTGCTGACCGTCCTCGGCCTGTGGCAGCGGCTCGCCGCCGGGGCGGCCATGCTGCTCTCCGCCGCGCTGCTGTTCACCGTCAGCTGGCGGGCCGTCCCGGTCTACGACACCCCCGACCTGATCTTCCTCGCGGCCTGGAGCCCGCTGCTGATCGCCGGGGCGCCGTTCGCCTCGCTCGACGGACGGCTCAACCTGGAGGCCTGGCGCCGGATCGGCACCGGCGCCCCCGGCGCGCTGCGCCGCCGGGTGCTGCGCCGCGGCGCGGTCGTCACCACCGTCGTGGTCGGCCTCACCCTGCTGCTCGGCTCGATGCTCGGCGCGGCCGTCCGCACCGGCGCCCGCCCGCACCAGGAGCCCGGCCGCCCGTCCGGCGACTACGGCACCCCGGTCTGGCCGTCCGGCAGCCCGTCCGGCGGCCCCGGCGGCCAGAGCACGTCCACCCAGCCCCAGCCCGCCGCCCCCCGCCCGGCCACCCCCACCCCGAGCGCCGGCACGCCGTCCACCGCCCCCGCCAAGTCGGCCGGGGCCACGCCCAGCGGCAAGCACTCCGGCAAGCCCGAGACCGGCGGCTCCTCCCCGGCGCCCGCAGCCCCGTCCGCCGGATCCGGCTCCGCGCCCGCCCAGCGGACCCCGGCCCCCGGCGGCTCGGGCAACGCGCCCAAGCCCAGCCCGAGCAACGGCTCCGGGCTGCTCGGCGGGGTGCTGGGCAGCGGTCCGGTGCTGGGCAGCGGGCCGCTGGCCGGCCTGTCCGGTGGCGAGGGCGCTGGGCAGTCCGGTGGGCAGTCCGGTGGGCAGTCCTCCCGTCCGGGGACGCCGACCGCCACCTGAGGCCGCCGGGCGCGCTACGGCCGGGTGCTCCGTGGGGGAGCACCCGGCCGTAGCGCTGCGGCTCGGCGGTTCCTCGGGCTCAGGGACGGGGGAACCGTCCTCGCGCGTCCCTCCGCTAGTCCTTGCGTGTCCCTTCGCTCGACCTCGCGCGTGCCTCCGCTCGTCCTCCGCTCGTCAGCGGGAGCTGTCGCGGTAGGCGGCGAGCTCCTTGGCCGCCTCGGTGAGGTCCTTCGCCGTGTCGATCGCGCGCCAGTACACGCCCTGCGGCAGCTGGTACCCGGCGAGCCGCTTGCTGCGGGCGAGTTGGGGGAAGGTGGTGCGCTCGTGGTCGCCCACGTCCGGCAGCAGCTCGGCGAACTCCGGACTGAACACGTACAGGCCGGCGTTGATCAGGAAGGGCGAGGGCGGGGCTTCGATGAAGTCCAGCACGTTGCCGAACTGGTCGGTCTCCACGGCGCCCCACGGGATCCGCGGCCGGGCCAGCGCGAGCGTCGCGACGGCGTCCCGCTCGTGGTGGAAGGCGGCCATGTCGCGCAGGCTGAACCTGGTCCAGATGTCGCCGTTGGTGGCGTACCAGGGCTCGTCCGGGCGCGGCAGCGCCTTCGCCGCGTACTTGAGCCCGCCGCCGCGCCCCAGCGGCTCGGCCTCGACCACCGTGCGCACCCGCAGCGGCAGGTCGGCCTTGTCGAGCCACTCCTCCAGCACGTCGGCCAGGTGGCCGCAGGACACCACGACGTCGGTGACGCCCTCGGCGGCCAGCCAGGCCAGCTGGTGGCCGAGGATCGGCGTGCCCGTCCCCGGGATCTCGACCAGCGGCTTGGGGCGGTCGTCCGTGTAGGGGCGGAGCCGGGAGCCCTGGCCGCCGGCCAGGATCACGGCCTGGGTGACGGGCGTTGTGGTCGGCCTGGGCTGCTGGGGCAGCGGGGACGTGAGGTCGGCGGTGGTGCCGGAGTCAGCGGTCATGGCTGAACAATAGGGCGCCCGAAGGGGGTTGGCGCCTCAGGTGGACCGCTCGGCCGGCGTCGTCGGCCGATGACGCCGACCGACGACGCGGAGGTCCGACGACGCCGTCAGCTGTCGCGGGAACCGTCAGCGGGCCGCGGAACCGTCAGCCGACGACGCCGGCCGCGAAGGCGCCGTCGCAGACCGGGCGGGCGAAGGACCGGGCCCGCTGCACGTCGCCCTGGTACTTGCGGACCGCCGCCTTGCCCAACTCGGTGGCCAGCGACGTGCAGTACGGCGTCAGCGACGGCTGCTCGCGCATCGAGCGCTCCAGCAGGTCCAGCGCGGCGGACGGGTTCTTGGCGCGCAGCTCGTCCAGCAGTGCCACCCGCAGCGACTCCTGCGGGGCGAGCCCGTCCGTCCTGGTGGCGGCCGAGGACGACCGCCCGATGCCGGCGCCGTCGCCGCTGGAGGCCGCCACGACCTGCTGGTCGAGCGCGGTCGGCGGGGCCCACGGGACGCGGGTCACGGCGAGGGTGCCGGTGGTCACCAGGACGACCGGCAGGGTCAGGGCGACGGTCTGGCCGATACGGCGCACAAGCTGCTTCACCCTCAGGAGAGTAGCGGTGGGTAGGCCCCGGATCGCCCTCCGTCACGCCATCGAGTGACAGGGTGTCCGGGTTCGTCCCTGCACCGTGTTGACGTGGGGGTGTACGGACGGAGCCCGCCGGACCGCGAACGGTCCGACGGGCTCCGGAGGTGCTCTGTGCGGGGCTGGTGCGCAGGGCCGGCGCGCGGGGCGTCAGCGGCCCAGGCGGGCGCCGGTGCTGGTGGAGAAGACGTGGGTCTCCTCGGCGGTCGGCACGACGTGGATGGTCTCGCCGCGGGCCGGGATCTGGCGGCCGGGCACGCGGACGACCAGGTCCTTGTCCACGCCGCCGATCTGGGTGGTGCCGTAGACGAAGCCGTCCGAGCCGAGCTCCTCGACCACGTTCACCGTCACCGCGACACCCTCGATGCCGCCCGCCGGGACGATCTGGAAGTGCTCGGGGCGGATGCCGACGGTCACCGTCTTGTCGGTCGCGGCGCCGGCCAGGTCCTCGCGGGAGATGTTGACCACCGAGCCGCCGAACTTCACGCCGCCGTCCACCAGCGGCACCTCGACCAGGTTCATGGCGGGCGAGCCGATGAAGCCGGCCACGAACAGGTTCGCGGGCTTGTCGTACATGTTGCGCGGGGTGTCGACCTGCTGGAGCAGGCCGTCCTTGAGCACCGCGACCCGGTCGCCCATGGTGAGCGCCTCGGTCTGGTCGTGGGTGACGTACACCGTGGTGATGCCCAGGCGGCGCTGCAGACCGGCGATCTGGGTGCGGGTCGAGACGCGGAGCTTGGCGTCCAGGTTCGACAGCGGCTCGTCCATCAGGAAGACCTGCGGCTGGCGGACGATCGCCCGGCCCATCGCGACGCGCTGGCGCTGACCGCCGGACAGCGCCTTCGGCTTGCGGTCCAGGTAGTCGGTCAGGTCGAGGATCTTCGCCGCCTCCTCGACCTTGGTGCGGATGTCCGCCTTGTTCACGCCGGCGATCTTGAGCGCGAAGCCCATGTTCTCGGCGACGGTCATGTGCGGGTACAGCGCGTAGTTCTGGAACACCATCGCGATGTCCCGGTCCTTCGGCGGCAGGTGGGTGACGTCCCGGTCGCCGATCCGGATCGCGCCGCTGTTGACGTCCTCCAGACCGGCCAGCATGCGCAGGCTGGTCGACTTGCCGCAGCCCGACGGGCCGACCAGCACGAGGAATTCGCCGTCCGCGATCTCCAGGTCCAGCGCGTCCACCGACGGCTTGGTCGCCCCGGGGTAGACACGGGTCGCCTGGTCGTACGTGACAGAAGCCATGGTCGTTCTCTCCTTCACCGGCAGGAACGTGCCGGACGATCCGAGTAAAGGGGGGTTCGTTCGTCTCCGTCGGCCCGTCAGTGGTCTGAACCACCACCGCGCCGACTCCCGGCGACGCTACCTGCGCGTCCGCCGCTTGTCAGCCCCCCTCCGCCCGCTTTTCCGCATCGGTTCCATCACGCCCACCCACCCCGCCAACCCCGGGATATCCCCCCACCCCGCCGCCCCGGCCCGGTAGACTGCCCCCGGTGCCGCCGTGATCCATCGCGGACGGCCACCGTGCCTCCTTAGCTCAGCTGGCCAGAGCACCGCTCTTGTAAAGCGGGGGTCGTCGGTTCGAACCCGACAGGGGGCTCAGCGCCGGACACGGCAGAAGGGCCAGCTCACCGGGGTGATCCGGGGGAGCCGGCCCTTCGTCGTTGCTGCGGTCCTACTCGGGCTGTGCCACGGGCGTGCCAGAAGCGTCCGGCGGATCGTCGTCGTCCCCGAGAGCCTTGCGGGCAGCCTCGCCCATCTTGTCGGCGATGGCACGGTCACGGTCGCTGGTCATGTGCTGGTAGATCAGCGCGGCCCGGGTGGTGCTGTGGCCCATCCTGGTCATGAGCTCCCGGGTGCTGGCCCCGTTCTGCGCGGCGATGTTGTTGCCGGTGTGCCGGACGTCGTGGAAGTGGATGTCCGGGGAGACGCCGGCCTTCGCCTTGGCGGCCGTCCAGTCGTCCCGGAAGTTGCTCCGGCGGAGCCTGCCACCCCGGGGGCCGACGAAGAACAGGCCGTCCTGCCCCTTGGCCGCGTGACGCTCCAGGTGGCGTTCGAGGTCCGGGACGATCAGGTCCGGGAACGAGACCGGGCGGAAGCCGGCGCGGCTCTTGGGCGCCTTGGTGATCAGCTTGCCGCTGCTCAGCTCGGCCTGATTTCGGCGGACCCAGAGGATGCGGGCGTTCAGGTCGACGTCCCGCCGGCGGAGCGCGGCCAGCTCACCGAGCCTGAGCGTCGTGAAGGCCGTCAGCAGCACGAGCGCCCGCCACTGCGGCTGGATGGCTGCAGCTACGGCGTACACCTCGGGGACGGTCAGGACCGGGCGTTCCGGGACGTCGTAGACGTCGGCGCCCTTGATCCGGCACGGGTTGCGCTTGATCAGCTCATCGTCCACGGCGGTGGTCATGATGCTGCGGAGGAGCTGGTACGCCTTGACCACGGTCGGCTCGCCAACTCCCGCTTCCAGGAGCCGAGTTCGCCACGCACGGACGCGGGCAGCTGGGATCTCGGAGACGAACTTGCCGCCGAGGGTGGGCTTGATGTGCAACCGAAGGACGCCCTCGTACCGCTCCCTGGTGGTCTCCTCCAGCTTGCGGTCCTTGAGCCACTCGTCGGCGAAGTCCCCGAACTTCACCTTCCCGGCGTCCGGATCAGTCCACTGGTCGCGCTTGATGTCGGCCTCGATGAGCGTGAGCGCGACTTCGGCGTCCGTCTTGGTGGGGTAGGTCTTCTCGCCGGGACGCATCAGGCCGGTGACCGGATCGGGGTAGCGGATCTGGAAGCGGCCGGAGGGAAGCTTGCGGACCGAGCCGAAGCGCCGGCGGTTGCCCCTGGAGTTGGCCATCACGCCACCGACCGCAGACGACGGGATCGGGTGGCCGGCTGAACGGTGTTGGCGGCCACGTAGTCGGCGAGGGCCGTTTCCGTGATGCGGACGTGGTGGCCGACCTTGACGAAGGCGATGCGGCGTTCGGCGATCAGGCGGCGGGGGAACCGTTCCCCGCTGGTCGCCCAGGTGCCGAGGCGTTCGGCGGCTTCCTTGACGGTCAGCAGGCGGTCCATGCTTGTTCCCCCTCTTCTCGCGCGAGTTGTGCGCGCATCTCCTGTCGGTCGGTGGTGTGGCGTTCGTGCAGGTCCCGGGCGATGGTGGCGGCGAGCAGGGACTCACCCGGGGAGTTCCCGGCGCCGGCGAAGACCCAGTGGGCGACGACCAGGGTCTCGGCTTCGGGCAGGTCGTCCAGGTCCGGGAGCCCGGCGGCGAGCAGGCGTTCCCGAAGTTCGGTGCGGGCTTGTTCGGCGCGGTAGTCAGCGCGGACCTGGCGGAGGGCGCCGAGGGTGGTCGAGTAGGTGGGGGACTTGCTGGAGAAGTGGCCGCGGAAGCCGAGCATGTGGGACCAGTGCGCGAGCAGGCGGCCGGGGTAGTACTGGTCGAGGTCCCAGCAGGCTTCGATCAGACGGCGGGTGTGGGCGGGCAGGTCGTGCCGGTCGAGTTCGTGGCGCTCCAGGATGCGGCGGTCCACGGTCTCGGTGGTCTCGGCGGACTTGGTGGCGTACTTGGCGATGTAGGAGGCGACGGCCCGCTCCGTGATCTCCCCGCCGGCGAAGGCGCCGATCGGCCGTACATCGACCTGTGTGCCCCATTCCAGGACGCGGGCGGGCTGGTCACCCCCGGCGGCGACGGGGAGACCGGCACGGCGGGCGGCGGCGCGGATCGCGGCGTCCAGCAGGGAGACGGTGGCCCAGGCAGGCGGGGCGGTGTCGGGTCCGCCGGGGCCATCGATGCGGATCACGGCGTGGAAGTGGACGGCGCCCCGGCGCTGGTATTCGGCGACCTTGCCGAACGAGAGCTTCGCCTGCTCCTTGAACTGCCACTGGTACAGCCCGACCATTTTTGCCATGACCCGGAACAGGTAGATCGTGAAGCGTCGCCAGAGGTCAGGGGCGTGGTTGTTCCACAGCACCGCGTGCCCGTACTCGTAGCGCTCCGGATCGAGCGGCGTGCCCAGTAGGGGCGAGCCGGCGGGGTGGGCGTGGCCGCAGCGGCAGGTGCCCTTGTCGGGCCGGTTGTGGACCGGGCCGAACGAGGGGGCGGTGAGGGTGGCGAACACCCGGGGGTGAGAGCGGACCGTGACCGGGACGCCCTTGGTGGTGTCTCCGGCGAGGCCGGCGCGGATCAGGTGGAAGGTGTCCGCGGAGTACGTGCGGGCGCAGGACGGGCAGCGGGAGGCCCGGCGGTTGCCACAGGCGACCTTGAGGCGCCCGCCGGGTTCGTGGTCGGTGGAGTAGCGATGCCAGACGGCGCCGGTCGGGGCGTGGGTGAGGGTGCGGAAGCCCTTGAGGTGCATCGGGTTGGCACAGCCGCCGGTGCGGCGGATCTGGTCGTGGAGGCGGGGAAGGTCACCGCGAGAGGCGAGGCGGGCCAGGTCCGCGAGGGCCAGCCGGTTCGGAAGTTCGTGGAGCACGGGGCATCTCCTGTGGGGAGAGGGCCCCGGAGCCGGGTGAGTGAGCGGCTCCGGGGCGGAGCGGCTCAGGACTGGTTGGCGGGCTTCTGGTGGCGGTCGATCCACTGCTCGGCGCAGACCTTGTGGACGGGCTTGCCGCGGTCGGAGCGCAGGTTGGTGGGCTTGTCGCAGACGCCGCAGGGCTCGGCTTTCGGGGCCCAGTGCTTGGAGTCGCGCCAGTCGAGGAGGGCCATCGGTCAGACCGCCTTGGTGGCGGTGGCGAGCGGGCGGGCGATGGTGCCGGCGCCGTCGCAGGTCTGGCAGGTGACCGGGATGGTGGCGCGGGAGCCGTCGCGCAGGCGGACGCCGGTGGCGATGGCGACTGCGGCGAAACCGGAGCAGTTCGGGCAGATCCGGCGCGGGGTGTGGTTGTGCTGCGGCATGATGGTGGTCTCCTTCGTGGGCTTCGGTTCGGGAAGGGGTTGCGGCCTCGGGGCGGCGGGATGCTTGGCGGCGTGTTGCCGCCCCGGGGCCGGCCTTGCTTGTCGGTGGTGCGAGTTACGGTCCTGCCGTGCGGCCGACTGCAGGGGAATCCAGCTCCGTAGAAACAGGCGTCTCCCTGGTCTGTCTGGGGGTGGCCCGGGTAGCGCCCGGGACCTAACCGACGACTGGGCAAAGTTGAGAGTCTTCGGTGGCCCGTCAGAGTCGGCCGCACACAACATGGAGTCAGCGGCGGCGGGTCGTGCGGCCGTCGCGCTTGTGCGCGTACATGTCCCGGTCGGCGGAGCTGAGCGCGTCCGTGAGCGAGACGACTGGCAGCTCGGCGACGGGGCAGATGCCCACCGAGGCGGAGGCCGGGAGCGTGAGGCCGGCGTACGGGACCGGCTGGTTGAGCGCCGTGCGGAGTTCGGGCAGGCGCCTGGGGGCGTCCAGGGCGACGACGGCGAACTCGTCCCCGCCGAGGCGGGCGGCGATGCCGGTACGGCCGCACCAGGCGGACAGGCGGTCGGCGGTCGAGGTGAGCACGGCGTCGCCGGCGGCGTGGCCGTAGGTGTCGTTGGTGGCCTTGAAGTCGTCCAGGTCGATCAGCAGCACCGAGGCGCGGTCCGGACGGCGTTGGGTCAGCTGGTGGGCACGGGCGGTGAAGCCGTCGCGGGTGTGGAGCCCGGTGAGCGGGTCACGGCGGCTGGTGGCGAGGCGCCGGTTCAGCCAGGTCGCGTGGGTGGTCCAGCCGATCAGCGGCACAGCGGCGGCGAAGGCCGTGGGGAGATCCATGGTGGTCCTCCGTGATGGGCGGATGGGGTGGGGTTGCGATCTCCGGGGCGGCGGGATGCTGGCGGCGTGTTGGCCGTCCCCGGGGAGGTCAGAGGCCGAGGCGCTGGGCGCGGGCGGCGGCCCGGTCGAGCAGCTGGTGGATGTCGGCCTGGCGGGTGGTGGGGCGGTCGTTGTACTCGTCCGGGGAGCGGACGGGGCGGCCGGTGGCGTGCAGGATCTCCATGAGCTGGACGCGGGCGGTGGTGACGGTGCCGGGGGTGCCGTAGCCGTGGGCGAGGACGGCGGCCTGGGCGCCGAGGAGGCAGACGCGGCCGGCGGAGTCCCACATGGCGCCTTGGAGCCAGCCGAAGGCGTCGATGTAGCGGGAGGTGAGCCGCAGGTGGCCGGCGGCGCTCACCGGGGCCGGGCGGGCCGGGCGGTGGGTGATCCGGTCGAGGAGCGTGAGCCGGGGCACCGGGTAGCCGGCGTTCCAGGGCTGGAGGGTGGAGCCGAGCGGCGAGACGTACAGGACCGGGATGCGGGCCGGGGCGGGCAGTGAGGCCAAGTAGGCCTCGATCTCGGCGACGAGGCCGGAGCCGTCGACGGTGACCAGGGGCGGCAGGCGGACGGTGGTCGGCATGGTCAACTCTCCTTTCTGGCTTGCTACTTGTTGGTCTTGTTGACGACGGACACGCCGTCGCGGGTGGTGTTGTCGATCAGCGGGGCGGCGGAGGTGTCGGCGAGGTAGAAGCCGAGGAGGATGAGCGCGGCGACGGCCCACCAGCGCAGTCGGAGGTGCCGGACGATGAGCCAGGCGGCGATCGCGAGGATGACGATGAACGGCAGCTGGATGGTCACCAGACGGGCCTTTCAGGCGAGTTCGGCGATGAGGGCCGAGGCGAGCGGGTCTTGGACTCCGAGTCGGGCGCGGAGGGTGGCGGCGTCGATCGGGTTGCCGGTGCGGGTGCGGTGGTCGTCGGCGACCTTGCGGGCGTGGTCGAGCAGGAAGCCCGGGACGGTCGGGGTCGGCGCGGCGGCCGGGGCCGGAACGTGGGCCGTGGCCGGTACGGCGGCCGGAGCGGGGACGGGGATGGGGGCCGGTTCGATCGCCGGGACAGCCGCGGGCGGTTCGACGGGCGCGGGCTCGATGACCGGTTCGGTGATCGGTTCGGGGGCCGGGACGTAGAGCGGCTGGGCGTCCTCGGTGGCGTCCGGCTCGGGTTCCACGACCGGGGTTTCTTCGGCGTGTGCGGTGGTCGAGTGCGCGAGCAGGGTTCCGCCGAGGAAGGCGGCGGCGGGCCAGCCGGCGACCAGGACGCGGAGCCAGGCCGGGGCGTTGCCGAGGTCGAGGAGTCCGGCGGTGCCGACGTTGGCGCCGAGGGATGCGGCCAGGGCGATGACGAACCAGCACCAGGCGAGCCGGCGTGCGGTGCCGGAGCGCATCCGGCGCCAGGCTGCGACGAGCAACAGGTCGACGGACACCGGGTAGGCCCAGGACTTCCATCCGGCCTGTCCGGCGGCCGCGGCGAGGTCGTGCAGGTGGGCGAAGGAGAGAGCGGCGGCGATCACCGCCTGGGCGAGTACCGCGTCCAGCTTGGGGAGTCGGCGCATGGCGTGCCCTGTCAGAGCTGGTTCTTGTCGAGGGCGAAGAAGAGGACCGTGCCGCCGGTCAGCTCCGGACGGCGCTGGGTCAGGTGGTTGATCGCGAGGTCGAAGATGTCGGCGCGGGTCGTGCCGGGCTTCGGCGTGATGGTGTCCGCGAAGGTGGCGCTGGCGGTCCCGCTGCTCGTGGTCCGCTGGATCGTGAGGACGCAGTGGTAGGTGTCCTGCTGCATTGCTGTCTCCTGGGGGGTGCGGCCGGGCGGGGCACGGTGGGCTTGCCGCCCGGGCCGGCGGTGGGCGTTACGCGGGGGCGGTACCGGAACCGAGGCAGTCCAGGCAGGTGGCCTCTTGATCGGCGATCCGGTGGCGGCGAGCGCCGCGGCCGGCGTAGACGGTCTCGGTGATCTGGCCGGTGCCCTTGCAGGGCTCACAGGGCGCGAGCTTCGGCGGCGCGGTGCGCGTGCGGGTGGCCACCGGGGTCACCCGTTGCGCTGGGCGCGGTCGGCGGCGGCGCGGGCCTCACGGGCGAGCTGGGCGGCGTCGCGGTCGTCCGGGTTGGCCTCGGCGATGCGCTCCAACAGGTCGGCCTTCTCGGCGAGCAGCGGGCCCGTGTCGGCCTTGCTGTCGCGGGTCGCCTTGAGGTGGCCGAGGAAGGCACCGATCTCGGAGATGGACGGCTTGCGGGACATGGATCTCCTTGGGTCAGGGCGTGGTGGGGTAGGGACTTGGCGCGAAGCGGTCGCACCGGCCGTGGGGTGGGGTGCTGCTACTTCCCGAGCGAGACCGGGATCAGGTCCGGCGTCGCGGGGCTCGGCGGGATGTCCGCGGGGGTGACGACCTGCGGGCGGAAGGCCGCCAGACGGTCCAGGTCGGGCGTCAGGTGCGCGAACTCGGCGCAGCGCTCAGCGACTTCGGCGAGCGAGCGGAACGGCGTGCGGATCTCGGACCAGAGGCCGGAGGTGTCGCCGGCGACAGCCAGGCCGGGCATGTCCGGGCTGATCTTCGTAGCGGCGACGACAGCGGCGTCGGAGACATCCCCGAGCCCCATCTTCGCGGTCTCCAGGTCGTTGACCCGGTGGACGGTGCGACCGGTGAGCTGGGAGCGGAGCAGGGTCGCACCCTTGCCCAGTTCCGAGCCGAAGCGCTGGCCCGCGATCTCCAGGAAGATGCCTGCGGCGCGGGCGAGTTGGGCGAGCCGGATGAGTGCCGTGACGATCTGGTTCCGTCGCTCCTCATCGGCCTTGCTGGCTACCAGGAAGAGTTCGGCGATCTCGTCCACCAGGACGACGATCGGCACCGGCCGGACCTTCTCCGGCAGGCCCCAGATGTCGGCGGTCACGTCCTCGGCCGGCACCGACCCGGGAACACCCTGGTGGTCACGGATGAGGTCGTACCGGTCGTCCATCTCGACCAGCAGTGCGAGCAGCAGCCCGAGCGCCTCACCCTGGTCGGTGGCCAGAGCGGAGAGCCGCGGGGCGAACGGGCGCTGTTCGACACCGCGCTTGCAGTCGATCCCGACCAGGGCGACCGGCTGAGGGGCGAGCCCGTGGATCAGGTTCCGAGTGAACATCGACTTGCCGGACTGGTTGGCGCCGAGGTTCAGCCCGTTGGGCGCCTGCCGGTAGTCCCGGCGGTGAACGGTGCCATCGGCCCGCAGTGCGACCGGAACCCGCAGCAGCTCACCGGACTTGGCCGTGGCCCGGCGCGGCATCCGCACGTTGCGCAGCACGTCGAAGCCCACTATCCGCAGGTCCACCACCCCGGGCTTGACCTCCGAGACGTGCACCGCGTGAACCTCCCAGGCGTGCCGCAGACGTTCGGCGGCATTGACCATGTCCTCGGTCTGCTGGCCGCGGGCGAGCCGGAGCCGGACCCGAAGGCCGGTCGAACTCGCCTTCATGCTGCGGATCGTCGGTGTCGAGGGCTTGGCCGGCTGGTTGGTGGCGGAGGAGGCCATAGCGCGCCAGAACGAGGGCTCCACGGTCAGCCCGCAGGCTTCCATGACGGCCGTGTAGTCGTGCCGGATGCGGTGGATGGCCAGCGGGAGACCGACCGTGGCCCAGTAGGTCCGGGGCATCTTGGCCTTGGCGTAGAGGGCGCCGGAGCCGAGAATCGCAGCGGGTGCACCCAGCTCCAGGAGCGTCGTGGTCAGGGCGTCCATGGCGATCAGGCGTTCGTGCTGGCGAGGACCGGGGTGGAGACCGTCACCGCGTCGGCCCGGAAGGCGATGCCCGAGCGCTTCTGGCCGTTGAACTCACTTTCCCACGGCCGGGCGATCAGCCGGGTGAGCGTGACCAGCATGCCCGGCGCGAGCCCCTCCGGGACTCCCGGCTGCGGCACCGTCAGGGACAGGATGTCCGCCTCGCCGTTGGCCACGAACGTGACGTCCAGGGTGACCAGCATCGCGCCGGTCTCGGCGTCCACGGCCGGCTCGCCGGTCTGACGGTTCTTGAGCTTCGGACGGGGCGCCTGGGCGACCATCACCAGCGCGGCGGTCGTGTCGACGGGGATGAAGCGCATCTTCTGGCTCCTTCATCGAGCACCGGGGCACAGTAGGCAGCCCGGTGCGTCTCCTCTAACGGAGGTGTTCTCATGCACTCATGTACATGAGTTGATGGATAGAAGAGTGCCCGACTCCTGTACATGAGTCAACCCGCCGCGAGAATCTTGCGACGGGTTGCGAGAGTTGAGCTAGCGTCAGTCGCGAGCCGGGAAGCGATAGTCCAGAACGAACTGGTCAGCGGCCATCACGGTTTCGCAGACCTCAACCACGCGGCCGGCATCGGTGACGGCGTCTCGGACGAGGTGGATCACCGGGGATCCGGGGCTCAGCGCCAGCGCGGCCGTCTCCGCCTTGGTGGCCAACCGGGCCCGGACGGTCTCGGTGAACTCGGCCAAGGCGTGGCCGTGCTCCTCCAGGCGGGCGTAGATGCCACCGCCGCCAGGGTTATCGGCGAACATCTCCGGGATGTCCTTCACGACGTCCCAGGGCAGGTAGGAGGTGGCTTCCTCGGTCGGTGTC
This sequence comes from Kitasatospora sp. NPDC040550, assembly GCF_055594965.1. Classification (NCBI taxonomy): domain Bacteria; kingdom Bacillati; phylum Actinomycetota; class Actinomycetes; order Kitasatosporales; family Streptomycetaceae; genus Kitasatospora; species Kitasatospora sp. NPDC040550. The sequence goes on from NZ_JBVIWC010000012.1 coordinate 228,103, forward strand.
CCGTCGCGGAAGTAGCGGCGCTTGCGGGCGAGCACCTTCGACCCCCCTGGCACGTTCAGCCGCTCGGCGATCTCTTCCGGGGCGTCGACCGGTCCGACGAAGAGTACGTTCACGGAGGGCTTGCCGCCGGACTGCTCAGTCTCGGCGAGGTACGCCGCCTTGCCGGCGAGCCGGTGCGCTCGGCGGAAGCGGTCCGATGACTTGCGCTGCACCGGGGGTCGGGAGCGGACGAAGGAGCCGCGGCCGTGGTGGGTCTCGATCAGCTGCGTTGTCCGCAGCTCTGCGACCGCCTTGCGGACTGTGCCGGAGGCCACCCCGTAGCGCTCCATGAGTTCGGCTTCGCTGGGGATTGCCGCACCGGGGGCCAGGACCCCGGACCGGATCTGCGACGCCAAGTCGTCCGCGATCTGCTGGTACTTCGCCTTCGCCGTCGATGCGGCCTCGCCACTCGCCATGGTGTTGGAAGGTCTCCTATTCTCCTGTACATGAGTACCAGCACCGCAAGGCAAGTTTCAACGCCGCTCCACTCCGTGTCCGTGGCCGGGGCGGTGGTGCGTGAGGACGGCCGGATTCTCGTGATTCGGCGGGCTGACAACGGCACGTGGGAGCCGCCCGGAGGAGTGCTGGAACTCTCGGAGACCGTCGAGGACGGCGTGCGCCGTGAGGTGTACGAGGAGACCGGGATCAAGGTCTCTGTGGAACGGCTCACCGGGGTCTACAAGAACGTGACCCGCGGCATCGTTGCTCTGGTGTTCCGGTGCCACCCCGAAGGCGGCAGCGAACAGCTGTCCGACGAATCGACCGCCGTTGCATGGCTCACCCCAGAGGAGATCTCCGACCGCATGGGCGAGGTCTATGCCGTCCGCCTGCTCGACGCGGTTCAGGGCGACGCAGCTCCGCATGTCCGGACTCACGACGGCCGGACGCTCATCGACATGCCGCAGGCGAGCTGAGTCAGCTGGTCTTCTTGCCGCGCTTCCCTAGCTGGCTCCAGACGTACCGGTGGCGGGCGATGGTGAAGACCCGGTCCACCCTGTTCGGGGACAGCACTACCGGCCGGGAGGGCAGAGCCGACGCGATCTGCTCACCATTGACGACCGTCACTCCGGGCTCCGCACCGAGCGTGATCTTCTGGGCGCCGACAACGGCAATGACTGGATGAACGGGGACCTCGAAGCCGCACCACTCGGTGAGCAGCTTGGCGGTACGGCTCGCCTCGAACTCCGAGTTCTCCAGGTACGGGAAGCTGTTTCGGTTGATCTTCACCATCTTGTCGCCGACCCAGACCGTGGCGCCCGGGTGGTGCTTCGAGTTGATCGTGAAGACGCCTGGCGGGCCGACCACCACGTGGTCGATGTCGGCCCCTGACGGCAGCGGAATCCCGTGCAGGACCTTCCAGCCAGCGGCTTTCAGCGGCTCCAGCCGGGCTCCGACGATCTGCTCGCCCTCCAGGCCGCGAAGCGTGCTCGAATCACCGAGGCGCTGACGGGACACCTTGGCAGCGAGCCGGACGAGTAGCCCGTACCTCTCTTCGCCTTCACGCACCAGGCTCTCCAGTCCTGCGCCGGGAAGGTTCCGAGCGAGGTCATCCTCCTCGCGCATCGGAGGAAGGAACGGGACCTCCGCCCGAGGTTGCGGTACCGAAGCAGGGGCCGTCTTCGCCGGTGGCCGCCTCTCGCCTCGGCGCTGAACGGTACGCGGAGGTACGTGGTTGCCGGACGATCGACACCACTCCTCGATCTTGGCCAGAGCGGAGTTCTCGAACTCGGGGATTTCGACCGTGACTACGCCAGTCTTGCAGTCCAGCCAGGCCACCGATTCGCCACGGGGACCAGCCTTGTTGACGTAGAGCCGTTCCTTCCTCGGCACACGCCAGGGCTTGACCACCAGCTCCGTCACGCGTCCCCCTTCGCACACCCTCCCTGACCAAGGCCAGCATGCCCACGTAGCGATCAGCAGGAACGCGGAGAGTCAGCCAGGCGGGCAAGTTCAGCCACAGCCCCGGAGGGGGTTGGGAGAGAGCTGGTCGAGTTATGGTGAGGGTCGTTGTTACGAGTTTCGCTACTGGTTCAAGGGCGCGCACAGCGCGCCAGTGCGCGGCCCTGCCGCTCGCCGTCGCTCCTGTCTACGCCCCGCTTCGGCGGCGGCCGGCCGCGCACGTCGAGCGTGCGGCCGGGAGGGATGCCGAGGTTAGAGCCCGCCGGGGCTGAGGGCGGGCGGCTCCACGGTTTTACCCACCTCCCAGGCTCGGGACCCGAGTCGAGCAAGAACGGGGGGCCACTCGGCCAAATTGCGGTCAGGCCCAAAAGCCCTGACCGAGTCGCAACAGCTTACGGCCCCCCGATCATGCTCGACCCCAAACCAGGCAGGACACCGGCCAAAACCGCTCCACCGCCCTGGGCGATCGGCTAAATCACGCCTCGACTACCAGGCCCCCGGTTTCATGGGCGTCCTTATCGGCATATGGAATGTAATTGGTTTTGGCGAGAGCAGCCTGCGCGAGAGCGTGGCGCGAGGCGTCTTCCGCCTTCCATGTGCTCTTTGTCTGCATAGTTCTGCGAGAGATGAACTCCCAGTCCATTGCACCGGGTGCCTGCTTCGATTCGAGATAGGTGGAAACCAAAGTGCAAAGAGCATTCAGGTGCACCGAAGCATCGTGCTGGACTAGCTTGCCAGCTTCATTGGCAATGGCAAGCGCAAGCTCAAGGGCTTCGTCCTGCGGGAGGTTGAACATCTGCGACCAGGTCTCCGCGGACGACGGCCGGCTGACGCCATCCTCGAAGCTTGAATCAGTCTTCCCTGACAGGATTGAGTAATTTAGGTGCACGCTCCCGTTGGAGCGGTTTTGCTTGATTAGCTTCTCCGCCTTGCGCCCATGCTGCTTAATTGACGCGATGATATCGGAGTTTCTAGTCACTGTGCCGCTTTTGAAGGCGTACAGGTGATAGTCGCCGGTAGCGGGATCGACTCTCTGCGCATCTATGCCCGCCGTAGCTGACTTCTGTGCAACCGGACTGGCATCAATTGCCATTGTTTCAAGAGCCCACCCGCCGGCGGTCACGAAATTTCTGCGAGCGTAGTCTTCCACGAGGCGCTCGCTGCACTGATTGACGTCAAGCCCGCCAAATTCAACTCGACGCACAAAAGGGTTGATCCGGCCAATGATTAGGCGCCTGTAGTTTGGAACCGCCTGGCCGATTACGCGGATGTACCAGTAATTAAACTGGCGTGCAAATCCCTTGACGCCAGCAAGTATGCGCTCGTTGTTCGGCCCCCCGCTATCTGCGTTAATTCCACTGATTTTCCGAACATTGGCCACAATTTCGGCCTCAGAAGAGCGCATCTCCATCGGTTCCCTTATTGGGGAGAGAGGACCAGACGTGGTCTGGCCTGACCTTTACATTGAGAGTAAATTCATGCGCGCCAGGCTGGGACGGAATGACCCAGCCATGCGTTCCGATCCGCCGATTGGCAGAGCTCTTGCGCCAGGGCGGCGGGGTTGGTGTGGTGTCTTTTCGCGTTCGAAGGAACTTGGAGATATGGCGACCCAAGGCGGCGCCAAGCAGTGGTGGGACGGCATTGCCGATCTGCTGATACTGCGACCGCGAGTTCCCGTGAAACTGGGTTTCTTGGGGAAAACTTTGTGCGGCAGCGCACTCGTTGACGGATAGGCAGCGGATCTCATCGGGGTGGATCAATGCGGTCGATGAGTGATCGGGCATTCCAAGGATTGTAGGAGTTGGCGAATCCCAGGAAAGTCGACGCCACCATCCGCTTTTTCCGCCAGTCGCCTCGTATGCCTTTCCCATAGTGCTGACTTGCAGCTCCTTTGGGAGGTCTCGCCAGTTCCCGCCCGGGGGAATTTTGGAGTAGACGGCGGTCTTCCGTGCGCTCAGCGGCTGAACGGCCCCCAAATCTGAAAGTCCAGCAAGCGCGTCTTTGAGTGTCCGATAGGACGGCATGCCAGGCTGTCCAAATTCCGGAGGCGGGAGGAAGCAGGGGGAATTCCCCTTGATGCCGATGATGATGGACCGCTGGCGCATCTGAGGGGTGCCGTAATCCGCAGCTTCGGCAAGGCCCCAAGTGGTGGCGTACCCTCGATTGGCAAGCTCATGAAGCAGCCAATGGATAAATGAACCCTTCCGTTCTTCGAACGAAAGATCCCCCGACTCGGAATTTCGCATCTTCAGCGGCCGATGCTTCAGTGCGGCGGAGAGGAGCCCATCGACATTCTCGATCAGAAGAGCTTTGGGCTGAAACTCATCGACATATTGGAGATACGTTGGCCACACCTCGACGGCTCGTCGGTCGGTGAGCGCTTGGCGCAGGCCATGAGTGGTGAAGGGCTGGCAGGGAGGGCCTCCGGCAATCAGTGGAAGCTGGCCCTTTCTAAGCTTCAGCTTCTTACGCAGCTCTGCTGGAGACTGCTCTTCGATCCTGGCCGGGATGATCAAGGTTTCCTGTGCGGCTTCGCTGGAGAGCCGCTTCCGCCGCTGTGCCGCAAGGCGCAGAGTACCGACGGCGTCTGCGTCGCACTCCACCTGAGCAAGTGGGCGCCAACCAGAGGTTTCGAGCCCCAGATCCAGGCCTCCCGCGCCAGAGAAGAGCGAGATGAAGGTCTGATGTGTCGTGGCCAACTGCTTGAGTCCTCCAGAGATGCGGTGCGGTGTGCCATGGTATGGCAAGGACCGCGTTGGGTGGGTGGGAAGGCGGGGACGTCGACCCTTTGGATCAAGGTTTGGGGTCTCAGGGTTGTCAGCGGGGCCGCCTGGCGAAGGGCCAGCCGCTCAAGAAGTGACGACCGTGCCACAGGCGTGCCAGGTCGGGCGGTACGTGGCGGTGAATCGCGGGCACCGGCGGCGCGAAGGCCGGGGAACCGGCAGGGTGGCCGAGCCGCAGGTCACGCGGGGTGTCGAACGACTGTCCTTGTAAAGCGGGGGTCGTCGGTTCGAACCCGACAGGGGGCTCAGTAGCGGGAGCGTGGGAAGGGCCGGTCCGGGTGGGCCGGCCCTTCGGTGTTGGTGGGGGCGGGTCAGTCGGTGGGGAGGGTGAGGGTGGCGACGGCGCCGCCGGTGGGGGCGGGTCAGTCGGTGGGGAGGGTGAGGGTGGCGACGGCGCCGCCGGTGGGGTGGTTGGTGAAGGTGAGGGTCGCGCCGATGACGCGGGTGTGGCCGGTGGCGATGGTGAGGCCGAGGCCGTGGCCGCGGCCGCGTTCCGGGGCGTTGGTGCGGAAGCGCTGGGGGCCGTGGTGGAGGAGGTCGTCGGGGTAGCCGGGGCCGTGGTCGCGGACGGTGATGCGGCGGCCGTCGACGTGGAGTTCGACCGGGCCGGCGCCGTGGCGGTGGGCGTTGATCAGCAGGTTGCCGAGGATGCGGTCGAGGCGGCGCAGGTCGGTGCGGACCTGCTGGTCGGCGGTGCCGGCGGTGAGCCCGACGGTGACGTCGAGCCCGGTGAGGGTGACGGTGCGGCGGACGGCGCGTTCCAGCGGGACGGCGGAGAGGTCGGGGGATTCGACGTCGGCGTCCAGGCGGGAGACCTCCAGGAGGTCCTCGACCAGGGCGCGCAGGGCCTGGACCCGGTTCTGCACCAGTTGGGTGGGGCGGCCCGGCGGCAGCAGTTCGGCGGCGGTGACCAGGCCGGTGAGCGGGGTGCGCAGTTCGTGGGCGACGTCGGCGGTGAAGCGCTGCTCGTCGGCGAGGCGGCGGTGCAGGGTGCGGGACATCAGGTCGACGGCGGCGGCGAGGTCGGCGACCTCGTCCTTGCCGTCGACGAGTTCGCCGATCCGGGTGTCGGTGCCGCCGGCCGCGATGCCGCGGGCGGCGGTGGCGGCGGTGCGCAGGCGGCGGCTGATCCGGTCGGCGACGAGCACGCCGGCCAGCACGGTGGTGAACACCGCGGCGACCACGGTGATCAGGATGATCCGGTCCAGGTCGGCGATCGCCCGGCGGTCCTGGGTGAAGTCCACCCGGACGGAGAGCACCCCACCCTGGACCGGGCCCGCCGCCCACATCGACTCGCCCTGCCGGTCGGCGGCGAGCAGCGAGCCCTGTCGGCCGGCGGCGGCGAGCTCGCGCAGTCGGGCGGGCAGGGCCGGGTCGTCGACGGCGGCGCCGGGGCCTGGGGTGCCGCGGCCGTAGTCGGTCAGTGCGGAGCCGAGGGCGGTGACGGCCGCGGTGCGGGCCTGGTCGACGTGCTGACGGATCATCGCCTGGTGGACCAGCAGGCCGACGGTGACCGCGACCAGGACGGAGATGGTGGCGACGGCGGTGGCGATCTGCCGGCGCAGGGTCATGCGTCGCAGGGCCAGTCGGCGAAGGGGCAGCCGGTGCAGGGTCAACTTGCGTCGGGCCAGGTCGCGCAGGGCCAGGTCGCGCAAGGTCATGCCGGGCGCCGCAGCTTGTAGCCGAAGCCGCGGACGGTCTCGATCCGGCCGGAGCCGATCTTGGCGCGCAGGCGCTGCACGTGGACGTCCACCACCCGGGTGTCGGCGCCCCACTCGTAGTCCCAGACGCGCTCCAGCAGCGCGGAGCGCTCCAGCACGATGCCGGGCGCCGCGGTGAACTCCAGCAGCAGCCGCAGTTCGGTGGGGGTGAGCGGGACGAGGCGGCCGTCGACCCGTACCTCCATGCTGTCGGTGTCCACCTGCAGCCCGTCGACGGTGCGGAGGGAGGCGGCGGAGGGCGCGACGGGGTCGTCGAGGACCTCGGGGGCAGGGGCGACGGCGGCGGCCGGGCCGGGTTCGACGGCCGGGGCGACCCGGACGCGCCGCAGCACCGTACGGATCCGGGCCACCAGGACGGCGCTCTCGAACGGCTTCACCACGTAGTCGTCCGCGCCCGCCTCCAGGCCGGACACCACGTCGACCGGGTCGGTGCGGGCCGACATCATCAGGATCGGCAGCTGGCTCTCCTCCCGGATCCGGCGGCAGAGGCCGACCCCGTCGAGCAGCGGCAGCATGACGTCCAGCAGGAGCAGGTCGGGGCGGACGGCGTGGAAGGCCTCCAGCCCCTCCAGTCCGTCGGCGGCGGTGGTCACCGGGAAGCCGTAGCGCTCCAGGGCCATCCTGGTGGCCTCCCGGATCACCTCGTCGTCCTCGACGAGCAGGATGTGCGGCGGGGCGGGGGCGGCTGCGGTGGTCATCGCTTCGCTTCCGGGACGACGGCGGGGCCGGACGGCTGGGAGGTGGGTCGGGCGGTGGCCGGGGGCGCGACCCCGGCGGCCGGGGGCTGCTTCGGTGCCGAGGAAGGGCGCACCGGGCCGGGGACGGGCACGGGGACGCGGTCCGAGCCGCCGGCGGGGGCCGGCTCGGCGCCCGGGTCGGCGGGCGGGAGCAGGCCGACGCCGTCCACCCGCCGCTCGACCAGGGCGAGCCGGTGCCCGTCCCAGTGGTAGTGGCTGCTGGTGCGGGTGGTGTAGGTGGTCGGCTCGTACAGCCAGAGGTCGGAGTCGACGGTCGCAGCGCTGGACATCTGCTGGACCTGGGCCCGCAGGATCGGTACGACCCGGTCGTCGGCGAGCGTGTAGACGTGCAGCACGAGGGCCCCGGGGGTGGCGACGGCGGTGATCAGCTCGGGCCGGCCGTCCCCGGTGAGGTCGCGGAACTCGGGGGTCCGCACCTCGCACCCGGTGCAGGGGTCGAGCGCGCGGCGCTCCTCGGCGCTCACCGCCGGGTCCTTGGCGAGCAGGGCGCGGACGTCGACGGCGGTGAGGTCGCGCCCGGGCACGGTCAGGTCGGGTACGGGCTGCGGCGGGGCCTGGGGGGTGGAGTCGGTCGAGGACGTGGGCGGCGGCGGCGCGGTGGCCAGGTCGGGCCAGAGCGGCTTGGCCACCGCGGACGGGGAGGGCGGGGCCACGGCCGGGTGCGGGCCGTCGTCCCGCAGGCCGCCGGGGGCGGGGCGGCCGTAGGCCAGGACCCCGAGGGCGGTCAGGGCGGCGAGGACGGCGAGGGCGGCCGCGGGGACGGCGCCGGGGCGGCGGCGGAGCGGGGTGGGTGCTGCCACGGTCGGTGCTGCCACGGTCGGTGCTGCCACGGTCGGTGCTCGTCCTCCTCGGTCGCGGTCTGGCGTCGGGGTCACGGTCGGGTGTCGGGGTCGCGGTCGGGTGTCCCGGCGTGAGGGCGCCGGGCGGCGCGGTCCCGGAGTGGGACGCGGTGGGCCGTGGGGTCGGTTCGTCGCTCCCCGTGGTCGTCCCGCAGTTCTACCGCTCCCGCTCCCGGTCCCGGTCCCGCTCCCGCTCCCGGCCCGGTCAGGCCGGGTCGGCCAGCACGATGATGTTGTCCGTCCAGTGCCCGTCCGGGCCGATCCGTCCGCCGCAGGTGATCAGCCGGAGCGTGGGCCCGGGGGTGTCGCCGTAGACGGTGTCGGTGGGGAAGTGGTCCTTGGCGGCCTGGAGCAGGCTGCGGACGGTGAAGTCCACGGTGTGGCCGTCCGCCCGCCGGATCCCGATCCGGTCGCCCACGTGGAGCTCCGGCAGGCGCTTGAACACCGCCGGGCCGTTCTTCGTGTCGAGGTGGCCGATCAGGACGGCGGGCCCGGCCTCGCCCGGGGTGGGGCCGTTGCGGTACCAGCCGACCTGGTCGGCGTGGTCGGCCGAGGGCACCTGGACGGTGCCGTCGGAGTTCAGGCCGAGGTCGGTCACCGGGGCGTCCACGCCGATCGAGGGGATCAGCAGGCGGTTCGGTGGCGAGGGGGCGAGGCGCTGGTCACCGGCGGTCGGCGCGCCGACCGGGGCGGGTGCGCCGGCGGTGGGTGCGGTGGGTGCGGTGGGTGCGGTGGCCGCCGGGGTGTGGCCGGAGGTCTCGATCCGCACCACCGGGGTGTCGCGCCCGGACAGGGCGAGGGTGCTGCCGAGGGCGATGCAGAGCAGGCCGGCCGTACCGAAGACGCTCCGCCGCAGCAGGCTCGGGCCGGGCGGGGCGGCCCGCCGCCGACCACGACCACGGCCGCCCCGCCGGTCGGTCCCCGCGGCCGGGGGCACCCCGGCGCCGCTTCCCCGCCCGGCCGGGTGCGGGGGAAGGGCGCCGGGGTGCCCGGCGGACCCGGGACGGGTGTCAGCCACGCGCACCGGAACGGCGGCGCAGGACGGCGAAGCCCAGCGCACCGGCGCCGACGGCGGCGACGGCACCGCCACCGACCAGCATCAGGCCGTTGCCGTCGGTCGCGCCCGAGCCGTCACCGGCCTGGGCGGCGCCCTTCGGCACCTCGCGGACCTGCGGCTGGGAGCCGACCGGGCCGTGCGACGGGGTGGCGGTGGCGACCGACGGGGCGGCGCCCTCGGGCGCCGCCGGCTGGCCGGGCTTGGCGGGGGCGGCGCTCGGGCGGACTCCGCCGACGGCCGCACCGCCCGGCGCGCTGTCGGAGGGGGCGGCGCTCGGCTTGGCGGGGGCCGGCTGCGGGGTGCCGTCGGCCCAGGCCTGTCCGCCGGTGACGACGGTCACCAGTGCGGCGCCGGTCAGTGCGCAGACGGCCAGCAGACGGCGGGCGGGCGAACGGTCGGTACGGCTCCTGCTCATGGCGGGGGTCTCCTTCGTGGCTCTGGTGGACGCGTCAGTGGCGAGACCGCGGTTCTCGCCAGCGGCGCACCGGGCGGCGCGGTCCGTGGTGCTCGTACGGCCGGTGCGTTGCCAGTGACGGTAGGAGGGCCGTGTCGCGGTCCCCGCCCGGCCGCGTCACGGTCGCCCATCGGCTGCGTAACGGTCCCCGGGGCGGCCGGAACGGCCCCGTGACGTACGTCGAGCCGGGCCCGTCAATAGACCGAACCGGGCCCGCCCCCGTACGCGGAGCCGGGGCCGTCGATAGACCGAACCGGGCCCGCCGCGAACACCGCTGAGCATCCCCGCCCGGGGATCCGTACCTCCCGGTGTGGGGGCGCAACCGAGAGAAAGGTGGCAGTGATGAGCATCCTCGCCAACCTCCTGCCGGCGATGCGGCAGTCCCGCAAGGACCGCGAGCACGACAAGGAGGACCGGAACACCAACAACACGACCAGTCGCGGTCGTCGTCACGGCCGCAAGAACAAGCACGGGCACTGATGACCGACGGACCGCTTCCGGTCCCCTGGTCAGGACGAACGAGTGTGGTCACTGCGGCGGTTGACGGCCGTCGACACCGGTGACGGCGACGGCCGGACCGATCCGGTCGTCGCCCCGGCGCCGGCCGTCTCGCTGCGGCGGACCTTCCGAAGGTTCTGGCCCTACACCCGAGGGGGACGGCGCTGGCTGACCCTGCTGGTAGTGGTCGTCCTGTTCGGCCCGGTGGTCGACGCGGCCATGGTCTGGCTGTTCAAGGTCGTGGTCGACGACGTGCTGGTGCCGCGCAGGTTCGGGCTGTTCCTGCCGGTCGCGCTCGGTTACGCCGGGCTGACCGTGCTGGCGGGGGCGCTGGACTTCGCGGACCAGACGCTCTCCACCTGGGTCAGCGAGCGCTTCCTGCTGGCCCTGCGGGCGGACGTGTTCCGGCACCTGCAGGGCCTCTCGCTGGGCTTCTTCGAGCGGCGGCGGCTCGGTGACGTGCTGTCGCGGCTGACCTCGGACGTCGAGGCGGTCGAGACCTTCCTGCTCTCGGGCGTCCTGGACGCGGTCGCGTACGTCGCCGAGCTGGCCGTCTTCCTGGGGGTGCTGTTCTACCTGCGCTGGGACCTCGCGCTGACCGCGCTGGTGGTCGCGCCGCTGTTCTGGCTCACCGCCCGGCGGTTCTCGACGAGGGTGAAGGACGCGTCCCGGGAGCGGCGCCGCCGCAGTGGTTCGGTCAGCGCCCTCGCGGAGGAGACCCTGGGCAACATCGCGCTGGTGCAGGCGTACAACCGGCAGGACTGGGAGCAGGACCGGTTCCTGCGGGAGAACCTGGCGCGGTTCCGGGCGACCATGGCGGCGACCCGGCTGCGCGCCCTGTTCGCGCCGATCGTGGAGCTGCTGGAGCTGGTCGGCGCGCTGATCGTGCTCGGGCTGGGCGCCTGGGAGTTGGTCCACGGCCGGCTCACCCTCGGTGAACTCCTCGTCTTCGTTGCTCTGTTGAGCCGCCTCTACAGCCCGATCCAGGGCATCGGGCGGCTCAGCAACGGCTTCTTCTCGGCCTCGGCCGCCGCCGAGCGGATCATCGAACTCCTCGACCAGCGACCGCAGGTGGCCGATCCGCCGCGCCCGCTGCGCGCCGCCCGGGTGCGCGGGGCGGTGGCCTTCGACCGGGTGTGGTTCCGCTACCCGGGCGCGGCCCGCGCGGCGCTGTGCGAGCTCTCGCTCCGCGCCGAGCCGGGCGAGACGGTGGCCCTGGTCGGGGCGAGCGGGGCGGGCAAGTCGACGGTCGCCAAACTGCTGCTGCGCTTCTACGACCCGGAGCGCGGCGCCGTCCGGCTGGACGGCGCCGACCTGCGCGACCTGGCGCTGACCGACCTGCGCGAGCAGGTCGCGGTGCTGTGGCAGGAGACCCTGGTCATCCACGGCACCGTCCGGGAGAACATCGCCTACGGCCGGCCGGGCGCCACCGACGCCCAGATCACGGCGGCCGCCCGGGCCGCCGACGCCCACGAGTTCGTCAGCCGGCTGCCGGACGGCTACGACACGGTGGTGGGCCAGCACGGGCGACTGCTGTCCGGCGGCCAGCGCCAGCGGATCGCGATCGCCCGGGCGATGGTGCGGGACGCGCCCGTCCTGCTGCTCGACGAACCGACCACCGGTCTCGACCCCGAGTCGGGGCGGCGGATCCTGGAACCGCTGGGGCGGCTGATGAACGGCCGGACGACGATCATCATCTCGCACAACCTGCTGACCGTACGGGACGCCGACCGGATCGTCCTGCTGCGCGAAGGCCGCGTGGTGGCCGCCGGCAGCCACCGCCAACTGCTCGCCCACGACGACGACTACGCCCGGCTCGCCCGGGCCGCGACCCCGACGGAGGCCGCGCGGTGAGCCCCCGCGAGCCGCTGCCCGCCGGGACACCGATCGCCCGCGGCTACCGGGTGCTCGCCCACCTCTGCCGCACCGGCTGGCTGGACGTCTACGACGCCTGGAGCGAGGAGCGCGACTGCCGCTGCGTCGTCAAGGTGCTCCGGCCCGACCGCCGCCGCGACCGCGAACTGCGCGAGCGCCTGCTCCGGGAGGGCCGCTGGCTGACCGAGTTCACCCACCCGCACCTGGTGCGCGGCTACGGCACCGGTGAACGCCCGCAGCCGTACGCGGTGCTGGAGACGCTCAGCGGCGAGACCCTCGCCCACCTGCTGGACCGCAGCGCACGCCGCCCGGCCGCCACCGACCTCACGCTGCTCGGCCTGCAGCTCTGCTCGGCGGTGCGCTACCTGCACGGCCGGAGCCTGCTGCACCTCGACCTCAAGCCCGCCAACGTGGTGATCGACTGCCGCCGCGCCAAGGTGCTCGACCTCAGCATCGCCCGCCCGCCCGGCCCGGGCCGTCCGGGGGCCGGTACGGACGGCTACCTCGCCCCCGAACAGCTCCTGGGCGGTGACCTCACGGCGGCCACCGACGTCTGGGGCATCGGGATCACCCTGTACGAGGCCGCCACCGGCGAACTCCCCTTCGACGGCGAGCCGTTGACCCCGCCACCGCCGGTCTCCCGGCGCCGCCGACTGCCCGGCCCGCTCGCCGGGGCGGTCGACGCCTGCCTCCGGCTCGACCCGTCCGCCCGGCCGTCCCCGGCCCAACTGTCGGCGGCGCTGGACGACTTGCTCCCACAGGGCCGCCGCGCCGTGCTGCCACCGGAGAGGTAGTCGAAGGTGCGGGAGTGCGGCTAGCGGCTCCCGGACCGCAGCTGCCGCAATGTCCAGCCGGCGCCGGGTGGTGCGGACAGCGGCCGGGTGTGGGCGGTGAAGAGTTCGGCCGCGCGACGGTAGGAGAGCCGGGCGCGGCCGGTGTGCGGGCAGCGGTCGGCGGCGGGGGTGCCGGCCGGGGCACGGCGGTCGGTGAGGAAGAGCGGGCCGCCGGCGCGGCCGGCGACCAGCAGCGGGAGCAGCCGGGCGGTGCCGGCGCCCCAGCGGAGCCCGGGGCGGTCGGAGCGGGGGCGGGTGCGGCGGCCGGGAAGGTCCAACTGGTCGGTGTCCAGGGCCAGGACGGTGTCGATGGCGGCGCCGGACTCGTGCAGCAGGTGCCAGAGCGTCTGCTCGCGCAGCGGCGCCCGGCGGGCGAACAGGGCGCGCAGCTGGTCCTCGCCCAAGGGGGCGCCTCCGCCCCCGCCCCCGGCTCCGCCCCCGCCCCCGGCTCCGCCCCCGCCCCCGGCCTCCACGGGCTCGGCGGGCAGCGGGCCGGGGCGCAGGGCGGTGCTCGGGTCGCCGTCGATCCAGCCCTGGGCGCGCCACCAGGCCACGGCCGCGCGCAGGGTGGAGAGTTCGCGGTTGAGCGTGCGCGGGTCGGTGGCGGCGGCGCGGCGGGCGACGGCGGCGTGCAGCCGTGCGGGGGCGTCCGGGTGGTCGAGCAGGGCGAGCGGCAGGACGGGCGGGCGGGCGCGCCGCCGTTCGGGGCCGGTGGGGGCGGGCCGGTCGGCGAGCGCCCAGGCCCAGGTGTTCAGCGCGATCCGGTAGATCCGCCGGGAGCCCTCGGCGAGCCGGGAGGCGGCCAGGTAGCGCTCGACGGCGAGGCCGTACTCGACCGGGGGGAGCTCCGTCACGCCCGCCTTCTTCCGCAGTAAACGACCGATTGCCAGCACTCCCCAGAATATCGGTGATCCGCAGTAAATCGCAGTTCAGCGCCCATAAGGAGGCTGATTTACTGCGGCAGCATCAGCTCTTCCCGAGATTGATGCGAAAAGGCTCAACTTTCCCCGGGAAACCCTTGAACCCGGCTTCCCGGCGCGCGCAGACTGACTGCCCATGGCAGTGGAAACCGAACGGATCCCGGCCCGCCCCCGGCGGCTGGGAGACCGGCTCGCCGTGCTGCGCGAGCGCGAATTCACCCGCTTCTTCATCGGGTACACGACCTCCCTCCTCGGCTCCTCGATGGCGCCGGTCGCGGTCGCCTTCGCGGTGCTCGACGGCGACGGCACCGGTGGCGGCGGCAGCGGCGGCGGCAGCGGTACCGACCTCGGCTGGGTGATGGCCGCCCGGATCCTCCCGGTGGTGCTGGTCCTGCTGGTCGGCGGGGTGGTCGTCGACCGGCTGGGCAGCCGCCGGCTGATGCTGGGCACGGACGTCCTGCGCGGCCTCGTCCAGGCGCTGTTCGCCGCGCTGCTGGCGGCCGGGCACGCGCCGGTCGGGGCGATGGTCGTGCTGGTGGCGGTGTGGGGGATCGGCGAGGGGCTGTTCATGCCGGCGTTCGGCGCGATCCTGCCGGATCTGGTGCGCCGCGAGGAGTTGCTGGCGGACGGCAACACCCTGCTGGGGCTGTCGCGTTCGGTGTCCACGGTGGCCGGGCCCGCATTGGCCGGGCTGGTCACGGCGATCCGGGGCCCGGCCGCGGTGCTGCTGATCGACGCGCTGACGTACGGCGTCGGGGCCCTGGCGCTGGCCGGCCTCCGGCTGCCCGGGCGGGCGCCGGCGGACGGCGGGGGGTCGATGCTGCGGGAACTGCGCTCCGGCTGGTCGGAGTTCACCGCCCGCCCGTGGCTGTGGATCACCACCGCGCAGATGGGCCTGTTCAACCTGCTGGTCTGGGCCCCGTTCCTGGTGCTCGGCCCGCTCACCGCGCAGCGGGAGCTGGGCGGTGCCCGGGCCTGGGGCCTGGTGATGGGCGTGTACGGGGCCGGCGCGGTGCTGGGCGGGCTGCTGATGCTCGGCCGCCGCCCGGGGCGTCCGCTCGTGGTGGCGACCGTGGCCGGCCTGGTCTGGGCGCTGCCCTCCGCGGCGCTGGCGGCGGGGGCGGCCCTGCCCTGGGTGGTCGCGGGTGCGCTGGTGGCGGGGGCCGGTTCGGCGGTCTGCGGAACGCTGTTCAGCACCACCACCCAGCGCTGGGTGCCGGCCGAACTGCTGGGCCGGCTGACCTCCTTCGGGGCGCTGGGCGCCTTCGTCCTCGGCCCGTTGGGGCTGGCGGCGGCCGGCCCGCTGGCGGCCCGGTTCGGCGCCGGTGACGTGTTGTTGCTCGGAGCGGTCTGGCAAGTGGCCGCCGGGGCCGTAGTGTTGGCCGTACCGGCCGTACGGAATCGACGTTGGGAGGAGGGCCCGGGCAGCTGACCCACCCCTCGGACGGCTCCGGGGCGCACCCCCGGCCACCACCGGTGCGGCCCACCGCGCACCGTGACCGGCCGGCCCCGGAGTGCCGCCGGTCGCTCCGCCCACGCGTGCGTGCCTCCGCGGCGGGCGGGGTGGCCGGGTCGGTCGTACGGTGGAGGGGCGGGGGTCACGGAGGAGGTTGACCATGCCCGGTTCGCTCACCATCGGCCACCACCAGGCCGCGGCCGTCCTGGACCACACGGACGCCGAGCGGCTGGCCACCGTACTGGCCGAACTCGCCTACCTGCTGGAGATCCCGGGACCGAACCGGATCAACGAAGCGCAGCTCGCCGTGCTGTGCGAGGGCCGGGCGCCGGACCGCGCCGAACTGTCGCACTGGGCGCGGGCGCTGTCCGCGGAGCTCAAGGGGCAGCACTGACCGGGGCCGCCCCCTTCCGGTACCCCGCCTTCCAGCGTCCCGCCGGCCGCCCCGCCGCTCCGCCGTACGATGGCGAACGGGGTGGACCAGCCCCTCGGACGCCGGTACGCCCGCCGTCCGACCCGGTGGAGGGTGGGGGCCCGAGCGTGCCGCAGTCGTCGTTGTCCTGGCTGACCGTGCCCACCCCGCTGCCCAGCGGCCCGATGCACATCGCGGTGACGCCGCTGGGCGTGGCGGCGGCCGGTTACGGCGGGCGGGACGGCGAGGTGCCGCCGTGCACCGACCCGTCGAAGATCGCCGCCGTGACCGAGCGGATCGGCGCCTACCTGACGGGCCGCACCCGCGAGTTGGGCCTGCCGATCGACTGGAGCCTCAGCTCCGGGCCGCACCGCGCCGTGCTGCGGACGCTCTGGGAGCAGGTGCCGTACGGGCAGACCATCACCTACGGCGAACTGGCCGCCCGCAGCGGGGTGTTCGAGGACGTCACCGAGCCCGGCCTGGCCGCCCGGACGGTCGGGCAGATGATGGCCGCCAACCCGGTCCCGCTGCTCGTGCCCTGCCACCGGGTGGTGGCGGCGGACGGCATCGGCGGGTTCGGCGGCGGCCGGGTCGGGATCGACGTGAAGCGCTGGCTGCTCACCCTGGAGGGCGTGCTGGAGCCGACGCTGGACTGGAACGGCCCGTTCTAACCGCACCTTGGGGCGTACGGGCCGGCGTACGGGCCCTATGACCCCACCGGTACCCGCCGCGGCAGCACCGGCTGGATCCCCGACACCAGGGTGTACTCGATCCCCGCCACCTCCGGCGGCCCACCGGCCTCGACCCGCTCCCCGAGCGCCAGCCGCACCGCGTCCCAGGCCAGGTTGAGCCCGCACAGCCCCAGTTGGTACAGCCCGGCGGCCGGGCGGGTGTTGACGTCGATGACCACCGGCCGCCCCTGCCACTCACGGAACTGGACGTTGCTCAGGTACGCCATCCCGCTCGCCGCGACCAGCTGCCGCACCGGCTCCAGGTAGCGCTCGTCGGTGGTGAAGCCCCGGCGGCGGCCGTCCTTGGTCCGTCCGACCGCGGTGAGCGGGCGGCCGTCCCGGTCGGCCAGGCAGTCCACCGAGACCTCGGGCCCGTCCAGGTACGGCATCACCAGCAGGTCGAGCGGCTCGCCCCCGGCGGCGGGGGCGGCGAGTGCGGCGGCCACCTGGTCGACCTGCACCCGGTGGTCCCAGCCGGTCAGCCGGGCCGGGTCGTACGGCTTCCGGGTGAGGACCCGGAAGCCGGCGCCGCCCGCGCCGGTGGTGGGCTTGAGGCAGGCGGTGTGCCCGTCGCCCTCGATCCGCTCGACGGCGGCCAGCAGCTCGTCCGGGGTGCGGACCCGCCACCAGGGCGGGGTGGGCAGTCCGGCGGCGGCGATCGCGGCGTAGCCGTCCGCCTTGCCGGCGAAGGCGGCGACCGCGGTGGCGGGCGGGCAGAGCAGGGTGGTGCCGAGGGCCTCGAACTCCGGTCGGGCCAGGGCGACGGCGAGCTGGTGCAGTCGGGGGAGGAAGACGTCGACGGAGTGCCGGGCGCAGTAGTCGAGCGCGTAGCCGACGTAGGCGTCGGCGGGCAGGTCGGCGGGTTCCGGGGTGCCGTGGTCGGCGGCGGCGAGCACGGGGGAGTCCGGGTCGGCGTGGGTCGCGTGGACGACCACGGGGCGTCCTGCGGCGCGCAGTTGCTCGATGAAGTGGACGTTGTCGGAGTAGGTGCGGTTCAGCCAGACCCGTACGGGTGAGTTCATGCGACGCCTCCCGGACCGTAGTTGACGAAGGGTCAGGGCACCCTAGCGGTCCGTTCGACGGCTTCGAACGGCAGGGTGGGCGCGCACCGGATCTGTCAAGGGGCGGCGCGGACGGGGCGGTCGATGGGGGAAGATGGCGGGTCGGGGTTCCGGCGGTTTCGAATAAATAGTCGAACAAATATCGATCAGGTGATCTAGTCGTACTATTTGTTCGGTTATTCGGAACCACTCGAATGAGTGATTGCGGGACGCCCCCGAACGGGCTCACCATGAAGCGGCAACATGAATGCGCAAGGCGACACTTCATCGGGCATGCGAAGGGCCTCCCTTATGTCGACCGAAACCAATGCCGGTATTCCTGCGCCGGGCGCGCAGCCGGAGATCCGGCAGCAGCAGTCACTGAGCACGGCGGGCGCGCGGAACCTCGCCACCACCACCAAGTCCGCGCCCCAGATGCAGGGCATCAGCCCGCGCTGGCTGCTCAGGATGCTGCCCTGGGTGGAGGTCTCCGGGGGCACGTACCGGGTCAACCGCCGCCTGCGCCACAAGGTCGGCCGGGGCCGGGTGAGTTTCGTCAAGACCGGTTCCGAGGTGCGGATCGTCCCGCAGACGCTGGCCGAGGTGCCGGTGCTGCGCGGGTACCAGGACGACGCGGTGCTGGAGGAGCTGGCCGGCCGCTTCGTGCAGCGGCAGTTCGCCCCGGGCGACGTCCTGGTCACGGCCGGCACGCCGATCACCGACGTCTTCCTGATCGCGCACGGCAAGCTGGACCGGCTCGGCACCGGCAAGTACGGCGAGGAGACGGTGGTCGGCACCCTCGCCGACGGCGACCACCTGGGCGACGAGGCGCTCCAGGAGGAGGACGGCGCCTGGCCCTACACCGTCCGCGCCGCCACCTCCGGCACGGTGATGGCGCTCGCCTGGCCCTCCTTCCAGGAGCTGCACGACCGTTCCGAGTCGCTGCAGCTGCAGATCATGGAGTACCTCAACGGCTTCCAGCAGGCCCAGAACAAGCACGGCGAGGCGGCGATCGGCCTCTCCGCCGGCCACCAGGGCGAGTACGACCTGCCCGGCGCCTTCGTGGACTACGAGCTCAAGCCGCGCGAGTACGAGCTGAGCGTCGCCCAGACCATCCTCAAGGTGCACAGCCGCGTCGCCGACCTCTACAACCAGCCGATGAACCAGACCGAGCACCAGCTCCGGCTGACCATCGAGGCGCTGCGCGAGCGCCAGGAGCACGAGCTCGTCAACAACCCGGAGTTCGGGCTGCTGGAGAGCGCCGAGTACGACCAGCGGATCCAGACCCACTCCGGCCCGCCCACGCCGGACGACATGGACGAGCTGCTCAGCCGCCGCCGCAGCACCAAGATGTTCCTGGCTCACCCCAAGGCCATCGCCGCCTTCGGCCGGGAGTGCAACAAGCGCGGCCTCAACCCGGGCACCGTCGAGGTCGAGGGCAAGCACGTCAACGCCTGGCGCGGGGTGCCGATCTTCCCGTGCAACAAGATCCCGATCATCGGCGGGCACACCAGCTCGATCATCGCGATGCGCGTCGGTGAGCACAACCAGGGTGTCGTCGGCCTGCACCAGACCGGAATTCCGGACGAATACCAGCCGGGCCTTTCGGTGCGGTTCATGGGAATCGACGAGAAGGCCATCATCTCCTACCTGGTGAGCGCCTACTATTCGGCCGCGATCCTGGTCCCGGACGCCGTCGGCGTACTGGAGAACGTGGACGTCGCGCAGCGCTGACGACGGGCTCCCGGCTCGGCCTCCGAGCCCGATCCGCGCCGCCCGGCCGGGGCAGCAGTCCCCGGCCGGGCGGCGCGCCGCGGTGTGCACGGCCACCGGCCCGCCGCCCCGGCGCAACCCGGCCGCCCGACGGGCCGGCCGTCCCACGACAGGCGCCCTACAGGGGGAGGAACCCATGACGAGCTCCACGCTGGAGCGGGACCACAAAGAGGGTCACGAGGCGGCGGACATCCTCGCCCGCGCCCGCGGCCTGGTCGACCCGGTCCTGCGGGCCGCCGTCGACTCGCTGCCCGGCACGATGCGCAGGGTCGCCGGGTACCACTTCGGCTGGTGGGAGGCGGACGGCACGCCCTCCGAGTCCTCCTCCGGCAAGGCGATCCGCCCGGCCCTGGTCCTCGCCGCCGCCCAGGCCCTCGGCGGCACCCCCGGGACGGCCGCCGCCGCGGCCGCCGCCGTGGAGCTGGTCCACAACTTCACCCTGCTCCACGACGACGTCATCGACCGGGACGACACCCGCCGCCACCGGCCCACCGCCTGGCGGGTGTTCGGCACCACCGAGGCCATCCTGGCCGGCGACGCGATGCACTCCCTGGCGCTGCGCCTGGTCGCCGAGGACGCCCACCCGGCCGCCCGCGACTCGATCCGTCGGCTCGCCGACTGCGTGGTCGAGCTCTGCGAGGGCCAGCAGATCGACTGCGCCTTCGAGCAGCGCAACGACGTCTCGCTCACCGAGTGCCTGGCGATGGCCGAGGCCAAGACCGGCGCCCTGCTCGGCGCCGCCTGCGCCATGGGCGCGCTCTACGGCGGCGGCTCCGAGGAGGCGGCGCGGGCGATGGACGGCTTCGGCCGCGAGATCGGCCTGGCCTTCCAGCTGATCGACGACCTGATCGGCATCTGGGGGGACCCGACGGTCACCGGAAAGCCGGTCGGCGCGGACCTGGTCGCCCGGAAGAAGTCGCTGCCGGTGGTCAAGGCGCTCGGCTCCGGCACCCCCGAGGGGGCCCGGCTCGCCGAGCTCTACGCGCTCGAACGTCCGCTCAGCGCGGCCGAGTTGGCGCAGTGCGCGGCCGCCGTCGACGCGGCCGGCGGGCGCGGCTGGGCGCAGGGCGAGTCCTGCGAGCGGATGGCCGCGGCGATGGCGCAGCTGGCCGCGGCCGTACCGGAGCCGTCCGCGGCGGACGAACTGCTCGCGCTGGCCGAGCTGGTGACCCGCCGCAGCCACTGAGCGCACCCCGCCGGGGCGGGGGCCGGCCTCCGTCCCGGCCCCGCCCCCGGGCCTCCCGTCCCGGCCCCGCCCCCGGGTGCCTCACCCGTGCGCGGCCAACAGCCGCTGCTCCTTGGCCGGTTCGATGCCCTGGGTGAACGGGGCCCCCGGCACCAGCTTCCGCCCCTCGGCGTCGGTGTCCTCGGCCGGCCCCCGGCTGCGCAGCCACTCCCAGGTGTCCCGGGCGCTCTCCGCGAACGGGCGGCAGTGCAGCCCGGCCGCCTCGGCGCGGCTGCTGTCGACCTGCCAGATGTACTTCCACTCCGGCAGGTCCGGCGCCCAGAACGGCAGTTCGAGCCAGGGGGCGACCTGGTCCGGCCCCTCGGCCAGCAGGGCGGCGTCCCCGACCGGGACCAGCTCGGTGCCGGCCGCGCCGGCGATCTCCCGGCAGGTCTCCAGCCACTGCCCGAAGGTGAGCCGCCCGGGTGGCGCCGTGGTGAGGAAGCGGCCGACCGTCCCGGCCGTCAGCAGGTCGAGTCCGAAGGCGGCGAAGTCCCGGACGTCGATCACCTGGATGGTCCGCTCCGGATCGCCGGGTGCGAGCACCCGCCCGCCACGGGCCATCCGCTCCAGCCACCAGGGCAGTCGGCCGCCCAGCTCGTACGGGCCGATCAGCAGTCCGCTGCTGAGCACCAGGGTGCGGTCGGCGCCGAAGCCCGTCAGCACCGCGCGCTCGCCGCCCGCCTTCAACTCGCGCCCGAAGGGCTGGTCGGGCGGGGTGTCGGCGGGGCAGGGGAGGAGCGGGGAGTCCTCGGTGATCACCTGGGTGGCCCAGTCGGCGTAGGCGTGCACCGAGGAGACGAAGGTGTAGTGGCCGGCCCGTCCGCGCAGCAGCCGGGCGGAGAGCGCGGCCTGGGCGGGCTGGCGGGCGGAGGTGTCGACGACGGCGTCCCAGCGGCGGCCCTCGACCAGTCGGGCGAGGTCCTCGGCACTGTCGCGGTCACCCCGGACGGCCTCGACCCCGGGCAGGTCGGGGGCACTGCGGCCGCGGTTGAAGGTGGTGACCTGGTGGCCGCGGGCGAGCGCCTCGGTGGCGTAGGCACGTCCGAGGAAGGACGAGCCCCCGAGCAGGAGGATCTTCATGCCGCTCAGCCTGTCCGCGCCGGCCCGCCGCCACGCCCGGGTTAGCGCTGAGCAGAGCGCCGGACCGGATCCGCCCGCCGCGGGCGCCGCCCGACGTGCCACCCCCACCCACCCCCCTTAGCATCCCAGGTGTACCGATCTGCCCTGATCTGCCCTGATCCGTCCTTACCTGCCCTTACCTGCCCTTACCTGCCTGATCCGGCCTGGGAGAGCGACAGCATGGTCAACCCGGCACTCGTCGATCCGGCCACCATCCGCGCGACCGCGGCCGAGGCCTGGATCCGCGCCCATCCCCTCCTGCGGAACTACCGGGCCCTCTACACCCAGGCCCTGGACGACGCCGATCCGGGCCACGTCGGCGGCTTCGGCGTCTTCCGCCACACCAGCCGGCCGGCCGGGCCCGCCGACACCGACGCCGTCACCCCCGACAACGACACCCTCCCCTCCCGCGCCTGGCTCGACCTGCGCGCCGAACCCTGGGTGCTCTCGGTGCCCGCCACGGACGACTACCGCGTCCTCACGGTGCACGAACTCGACACCCTGCCCGCCGGGTTGATCGGCTCCCGGACCACCGGCCAGGGCGCCGGGGACTTCCTGGTGGCCGGTCCCGACTGGCGGGGCCAACCCCCGCCCGGCATCACCGGCGTGATCCGCGCCGCCACCCGGCTGGTCGGCGTCGTCGGCCGCACCCGCCTGCCCGGCGGCACCCCCGCCGACCTCGCCGCACTGCGGGCCGTCCAGGAGCAGTACCGGCTGCGCCCGCTGCACGAGTACGCGGGCACCCCGGCGCCCGCCCCGGCCCCCGAACCGGTCTGGCCGGTCTGGCGCGACGAGGTCCCGGAGGGCGTCGAGTTCCTCACCTTCCTCGACTTCCTGCTCGGCTTCTTCCCGCCGACCGACGCACTCCCGCCCGCCGAGACCGCGCTGCGCGGCCGCCTCACCGACCTCGGCGTCGACGGCCGCGGCGAGTTCGAGCCCGCCGCCCTTCCACTGGAGGCGCGGGCCGAACTCGGCCGCGGGATCGCCGACGGCCGCGCCCGGCTGACCCGGGCGGTCGCCGAACTCCGCGACTGCGCAGGCCTGTTCGGCACCCGCGAGGAACTCGGCGGGGACTTCCTCCGGCTGGCCGTCGCCGCCGAGCTCGACCCGTACGGACTGCCCACCGAGGAGGTCTGGTACGGCCGTTGGGCGGCGGACAGCGAGGGCCACCGCCCGCCGAACGCCGCCGACCGCGACCACCTGATCCGCTTCGCCCCGGACGCCCTGCCGCCGGCCCGCTTCTTCTGGTCCGCGACCGTGTACGCGCTCCCCGGGCACCGGCTGGTCGACAACACCCTGGACCGCTACTCGGTCGGCGGCGACACCCCCGGCCTGGTCCGCGACCCGGACGGCGGTCTGACCCTGTACGTCCAGCACAAGCGCCCCGCCGACGCCGACCACTCCGCCAACTGGCTGCCCGCCCCGGACGGCCCGTTCGCCGTGGTGCTCCGGATCCACGGCCCGGAGGCCGCCGTACTGGACGGCCGCTGGCAGCCCCCGCCGCTCACCCCGCGCTGACCCGACCCTCCCAGCCCCACCGCCGCCGACCCGACGAAGGACCCCCGATGAACCTGCCCGAGCTGGAGGCCCTGGCCGCCGACGCCTACGTCTACGGCTACCCGCTCGTCGCCGGCCTCACCATGGTCGAGCGCTTCGCCAAGGGCGGCCTGGGCACCCTCCCGGCGGCGCCGTTCAACCAGTTCAGCCACGCCACCCGGCTGGCCGGCCCGGGCGACCACTTCGTCTCCGTCAACAACGACACCATCTACTCGATCGCCCAACTGGACCTCTCCGAGGGCCCGCAGGTGCTGCACGTCCCGGACACCGCCGGCGCCTACTACGTGCTGCAGTTCATCGGGGCCTGGACGGACAACGTCGCCTACCTCGGAAGCCGGGCCACCGGCACCGCGGCGCAGACCTGGCTGGTCGTCCCGCCGGACTGGCACGGCACCGCGCCGGACCCGTCCCGGGTGATCGAACTGCCCACCACCGTCGGCACGATCGTCGGCCGGTTCGCCTGCGACGGCCCGGGCGACCTGCCCCGGGTCAAGGCCCTCCAGGCCGCGCTCGCCCTGGAGCCGCTGGAGCCCGGCGGCCTGGTCGCCGGAGTGCCCGAGCCCGACCCGGACGTCCCCGAGCGGCTGGCCTTCTTCGAACGCCTGCGGGTCTGGATGCAGGCCTTCCCGCCGGCCACGCCCGACATCGAGTACCAGCGCCGCTTCGCCCCGCTCGGCCTGCTGGACGACGGTGCCTCGCCGTACCGCGCGGCCGCCGCCGAGTGGACCCTGGCGCTCGCCAAGGGCCTGGCCGCCGGGCGGGAGCGGGTCGAGGACGCGACCCGCCCGCCCGAGGACCACCCGCTCGGCGAGTGGCGTTCGGCGCTCCACCTCTTCGACTACAACATCGACCACCTGGGCCCCGGCACCCTGGACGACCCCGAGTGGCGCATCCCCGACCGCCGCGCCGCCTACCTCAGCCGGGCCGCCGCCGCCCGGGCCGGCCTGTGGGGCAACCACGCCTACGAGGCCTCGTACGCGATGACCTACGACGACTCCGACGGCCGCCCGCTCACCGGCGCCAACAGCTACACCCTCCGCTTCGAGCAGCCCCCGCCGGCCGAGGCCTTCTGGTCCGTCACGATGTACTCGGTGCCGGACTACTACCTGGTGGAGAACCCGGTGGACCGCTACTCGATCGGTGACCGCACCCCCGGCCTGGTCTACGGCCCGGACGGCTCGCTGACCGTGACCCTCCAGCACGAGCCGCCCGAGGAGCCGACGGCGGCCGCCAACTGGCTCCCCACCCCGCTCGGCGAGTTCCGCCCGATCATCCGCCTCTACCTCCCGAAGCCGCCGGTCCTGGACGGCACCTACCAGGTCCCCCCGATCCACCGCCACTGACACCCCGCCCGGACGCTCGGCCCGCCCGGGCCGGGGGGGGGGGGGGGGGGGGGGGGGGGGGGGGGTGGTTCTGGGGGGGGGGGGGGGGGGGGGGGGGGGGGGGGGGGGGGGGGGGGGGGGGGGAGG
>NZ_JBVIWC010000013.1:0-173631 GCF_055594965.1 Kitasatospora sp. NPDC040550
TGCCCGCCGCCACCGCGGCCGCCGCCATGCGCGCCCGCGGCCTGGACACGTGGCCGGTGGTCGACCCCGACGGCCACGCCATCGGCCTGCTCAGCTTCTAGGCCGGCCCTGCCGGCGCCGACGCGCCGGCAGCCGCGTCTCCAGGGAGCTGTCCCCGGCGGCGTTCAGCATTGGGCCGCCGTCCTGGTCGGGGTCGCCCATCGCGTCGAGCATCAGGGTGCCGGTTCCCGGTCGCAGGCGGGTGTCGAGGGCAGGGGGTCGGACTCCGCGGGGACGGCCACCGAGTACTCCTCGCGGCCCCGGTCCCGGACCGGCCGGGGGCGCCCGCACGACTGCCGGGCTCCTGGCCCCGCGGGGAGCGGTCGGCCGGCGATCGGGGACTGAGGGGCAATCGCGTCCGGGGCGGCCTGGCAGGCTGGTCAGGTGTCGGCGGCCGACTCCTGGCCGCGCGGGGAACGGCGGAGCTCTTCGTTGATGCGCAGGGCTTCTTCGAGTTGGTCCTCGAGGATGACGATGCGGCAGGCGGCTTCGATGGCGGTGCCCTGGTCGACGAGGTCGCGGGCGCGCATGGCGATGCGCAGCTGGTAGCGGGAGTAGCGGCGGTGGCCGCCGTCGGAGCGCAGCGGGGTGATGAGGCCCTGTTCGCCGAGGGAGCGTAGGAAACCGGGGGTGGTGCCGGTCATCTCGGCGGCGCGGCCCATGGTGTAGGCGGGGTAGTCGTCATCGTCGAACGAGCTGACGGCGTCGGGGGTGTGCGGTCGGATGGTTGCCGTGGTCACTGCACCTCTTCTTGTTGTTGTGCCTGGGGACGCGCTGAGGGGCCCCGGGGCCATTGCGGCTCCCGGGGCCCCGAAGGGTTCTACACCATCTTCCGGCCTTCGGCCGGCTTCCTCATATCCGCACTGCCCCGGGATAGGGGGCATGCGGGGATCGCGTATGCGTGACCGGAAACCACCGTCCTTGCCTTGGGGTCTTCGGATTCCGCCCGGGCGACTTCCTCACGGGCCGGGCGATCCTGATGGCGCTCTGTCCCCTCCGTTCATCCTCTGTACTGACCTGGTACTGCGGAACTGCTGGTACTTCGCACTACGTGGTAGTGCCAACCACTCGGTACTGCTGTGGCGGTCCTTGCGGTCCACCTGGTCCGGCAGCCAGCCCCGTCGCCCGTCCTGCTCGACCACTCGGCTTGGAACCCCACTGCCGGACTCCCCGTGCGCGCGCCCGCAGTCTGGGCGCCTTCACCGGGATACCGCGTACTTCGACTGCTGGTACTGCACTTACCGAACTGCGGTACCGCTCGGTGGCGACCCCTGATGCCTGCGGGCCGCCCGGCCCGGCCGCCGGTCCTGTCGCCTTACTGCACCATCCCTGGCTTCAAGACCCTGCAACCGTACCGACCTGCGAACTCCTGTACTGCTACCGCCAGTTCGTGTCTGGCGGGTACCGCTGATCTCGTCGACGAGAGAAACACTAGCCACGGAGTGCACCAATGTCTACTCCAGCGGGCATAGATTTTTCGGCGCCGGTCGGGGAGGTAGTCTTCGCCCCGCACGGGGTGGGGCGGGGCCTGTCGCCGCAGCCGCGCCCAGGGCGGAGGACGCCGCGTCCCGCGGCCAGGACCACGAGTGAACGGGAGGCAAGCGGTGGAAGGGCCGCAGGCCGCGCGGCAGGTGCGCACCCCCGACCCCCATACCCAGGCGTCGCTGGCGGCGGCCATAGGCGAAGCAGTGCGCGACCGGGACGAGCGGGGCCTCCGCCGGCTTCTGGCCCGCTTCGCCGAACAGGCCGCCATCACGGACCTGCCCGCCCTGCGCGAGGCCATCGACACCCCCCACGGCGATGACGATCCGCCGGAGGCCCGATAGCCCGGTCGGCCCGCCGCGCTCCCGGACCGGAAGGCTCGGACAGCGGCATCACAGGTCAGGCAGACGCATCCGGCCCCACGCGGCGGATACCACCCCCGCCTCGGGCACTCCGGGCTCCACCGCTCGACCACCATCGCGCTGGTGTCCCGTGTGGCCGGGGCCCACAGCGGAGCAGCCCGGCCACACGGCCCCGCCCCGCCGAACGCAGCCCTGGCCTGCGAAGGGCCGAGGGCTGCGTCACGGCGTATGACCCGCCCCCCTACCTGCGCCCGGAGCGCCGGCTACCCAGACGCATGCCGCCGAGCACGAGGGCGGCGAGGAACAGGACGATCCCGATCACGAGCAGCCACAGCAGGCCCTTCACGAGGGCACCGACGAAGCCGAACACCACGGCGATCAGGACGATGAACAGAAACAGTGCCATCGCGGCTCCGCCTTTCTCACTTGTCGCGCTTCAAGGCGCCCTTCACACGGTCGGCGACGTCGCGCACGCCGTCCTTGACGTCCTCGGCGGCCTGCTTGAGCTTCGACTCCGCCTGGTCGGCCTGCCCCTCGCCCTTCAGCTCCTGGTCACCGGTCAGGTCCCCGACCTTCTCCTTGGCCTTGCCGGTCACGTTCTGCGCCTTGTTCGACAGGTCACCCATCGGTTGCTCCGTCCATCCGGTAGTGCACGAATCCCGCTGTCTGATCGTCCATCTTTGCCCGGTTTTGGGGATTTTATGCTCGCGGCACGACTGACGAGGCGCGGGCCGTCCCGAGGGGACCGCCCGTGAGACCGGACGGCGGCGCGAGGCGGTACGCGGGCCGGGGGATCTGCGCCGCGTACCGCCGGCCTGCTGACCGCGGTCAGATGACCGCGGCCAGGCGCCCGGCTCAGCGAGGCGCTCCTGCGGGCGGGCACGGGTGGCGGTCCGGGTTGCCGGGGGTGTCGGGGTCCTGCGGGGGCCAGGGCTGGGTGGCGAGCTGGTGGCGCAGGGCGTCGAGGCGGGCCAGGTGGGTGTCGAGGACGGTGCGGGTCGCGGTGCTCTGCTCGCGGATGCGCAGCTCGATGGCGGCCAGGCGGTCCTCGATGTGCTGCCATCGGTCCCGGGCCGGGGGGTCAGGCGCGTCGTTGGTCACTGTCGTGGCGGAGGCGGTCGGTGCGGTCGGTGAGGTCGTCGAGGCGGGCGGCGAGGTCGGGGTGGGCGTCGCCGAGGTGGCGGCGCATACCGGTCAGGGGCGCTATGAGGCCGGCCGGGTCGGTGGCGCCGAGGGCGGTGGTGAGTGCGTCCAGGGCGGGCCCGGCTTCGGGGGTGTGGCCGGGGGCGGCGGTGATCCGGGCGGCCAGGACGCGCAGGTCGGCGGCGTGGTCGCGGGCCCAGGCGTCGACGGCGCGGTCGGCGGCGCGGCGGTCGCGCACGGCCTTGACCCGCTCCGCGCCGGTGGCCGTGGTGCCGGTGGTGGCGGCGGCGGTGGGGCCGGCGGGGCGCAGGCGCAGGTAGCGGTTCTCGGCGGCCTGGCGGCTGGCGACGCCCATGGGCTGGGCGAGGTCGGCCCAGGTGGCGCCCGCGGCGCGGGCGGCCTCGACCATCGGGGCCTCCCATCCGGCGAGCTGGGTACGCAGCTCCCGCAGCAGCACGAGGGCGGCCAGCGCCTGCTCGGCACCGCCGTCCTGCGCGTCCTCTGCGGGGCGGCCGGGCACCCGGGCCGTGCGCACGGCGTCGTCGATGACGGCGAGCGCCGCGGCGGCGGCGAGGAAGGAGACCGGCTCGGGCCCGGCTGCGGGCTTCGGGGGCTTCGTGCTCATGCAGTCATTCTACGGACGACATCAGCGGTTTGTCATTGGATGGATGACGTGCTACAACGGTGTCAGGTGAAGCGCACTGGCACCCAACGATCAATGGAGGTGTTTCGCGATGCTGCTGCGCACTGACCCGTTCCGCGAACTCGACCGGCTGACCCAGCAGTTCCTCAACACGACCGGTACCTGGTCGCGGCCGACCCCGATGCCGCTGGACGCCTACCGCGCCGGTGACGAGTACGTGATCTGCTTCGACCTGCCGGGGGTGGCCCCGGACGCGATCGACATCGACGTCGAGCGGAACATGGTGACCGTCAAGGCCGAGCGCCGTCCGCACCGGCAGGGTGACGACGTGAAGTGGGAGCTGTCCGAGCGCCCGCTCGGCATCTTCTCCCGCCAGGTCATGCTCTCCGACACCCTCGACCCGGAGGGGATCACCGCCGACTACGACGCCGGCGTGCTGACCCTGAGGATCCCGGTCGCCGAGAAGGCCAAGCCCCGCAAGATCGCCATCGCCCACGGCGACGGCCGCAAGCAGATCCGGGCCTGACCCCTCCCCGCGCCGTCCCGTGCCGCCCGCAATCCCCCCGGCGGCGCGGCACGGGACACCCCGGCCCCGGCCCGACCTTCCGGACACGCCCGCCGCCCCGCGGGCCCAACGGACAGCGAGCCGCCCCATGACCACCCCGGCGCCAGTTCACGGTGCGGGTGCGCGGCGAGATCGACGACTCCGCCCCGGACCTTCGCCGCGCGCTGTCCCGCGCGCCGGCGGACCGCCGGCAGGTGGTGCTCGACCTGTCACAGCCGCCCCCGACCGGACGGAGGAACCCGCAATGACACTGCACTGGGAGGCGTTCCTGGACCAGGTCCGGGAACGCGGCGAATACGACACGCCCGAGGAAGCCGAACGCTGCGCGCGCGTCGTCCTGGCCCTGCTCGGCGCGCACCTGGTCGGCGCGGTGCGCTCGGACCTCGCGGCCCGCCTGCCCGAGACGCTCGCCCTGGTCCTGCTCAACCCGCTGCAGGCCACCGAACCGCTCAGCCCCGAACGGTTCGTGCGCGCCACCGCCGCCTGGATCGAAGGCGCCGCCGAAACCACCGCCCTGTGGGACATCGGCGCCGTCCTGTCCACCGTCGCCGACGCCGCCGGCGACCAGCTCATGGAGCAGATCCTGCTCCAACTGCCGCCCGGCTACGACGTGCTCTTCGGCCGCCCCGCCGCCGGCCAACGCCCCTGACCCCATCACGGCCGCCCCGGCGCGGCGGCCCACGCCCGGAAGGCCACCGCCATGACCCGGCACCGCCACCTGATCCAGCAGGTTCGCACCCTCGGCCGCTACCCGAGCGACGACGAAGCCGAACACGCCCTCACCGCCGTCCTGGCGCTGCTCGGCTCCCAGCTCACCGGCGACGAACGCTGCGACCTCGCCGCCGCACTCCCCGAACGGGCACGCGCCGTCTTCGCCTCCCAGATCCCCCTGCCCCGACCGGTCTCGGCCCCCGCCTTCGTCGAAGCCGTCGCCGACGCCCTCGGCACCACCCTCGCCGCAGCCCGCTGGGACACCTCTACCGTCCTGGCCGCCCTCACCGACCTCGCCGGCGACCACCTCACCGACCGCATCCTCCACCAACTGCCCCACGGCTGGGCCCTGCTCTTCGGCCGCGCCGACCTCACCCCAACCGCCGCCTGAACGGCCGACCATGACGCGACCGCAACCGCGGATGCCCCACCGACCAGCCCGCCTCGCGGGGCGGCGCCCTTCGCTCAGGTGCACCAGGAACACCGTGGGCCGGCCGTTCCTCGCTCTCGGCCGGGTCCTCCGGTCGGGCGTCGCGCGTTCCGGACCGGGCCGGGGCGGCGCTCAGGCGCGGGGGTCAGGGGCGGGGGTGGGCGGTGTGCCAGGTGGCGACGGCGTCGTGGACGGCCCGGTCGGTGAGCGGTTCGCGGTGACCCCAGTACGGCCTGGCGCGGTTCACCTTGCGGGTCAGCCGGGTGCAGAAGGCGTGCCGACGGGCCCGGTCGTCCCAGTCCTCGGTCATCTCCCCGCTGTAGCGGACGGTGTCCACGACCGCGGACTTGATCCGCTCGTGGGCCAGGTAGCGGGGCAGGTCCTGCTGCCAGCCGGGGGCGCTGCGGCCGAAGTGCTCGGCCCAGCCCTCGACGACCGCCTTCTCCTCCTCCGGCAGGTAGGCCATCTTGTGGAGGTGGACGGCGAGTTCGTAGAGCGGGTCGCCCCACAGGGCGAGCTCCCAGTCGAGGAAGACGGTCTGCCCGGCGCGCAGCAGCAGGTTCTTGCGGTGCAGGTCGGCGTGGACCAGGCCGAAGCAGCGGGGGCGCAGTTCGGCCCAGCCGTCCAGCGCGGGGCGCAGCGGGTCCGCCGGGAAGCCGAGCGCGGCGAACAGGTCGGCGTACTCGGCGGCGTACCGGTCGTGCACGCCGCGGGTCACGTCGGACAGCCGGCGGGCGAAGCCGGGGGTGTCACCGCCCTGGGGCCAGTCGACCGGGAGCCGCGGCAGGGCGTCCAGGGGCACCCGGGCGGCTTCCGCGAAGAAGCGCACGACGTCGGTGAGCACGTGCCGCGGTACGGGCGTGCCGCGCGGGGCGGTGTCCTCCAGCAGCCGGCCCTCCACGAACTCGTGGATCTGGAAGCGTGGTTCGGCGCTGGTGTGCACCACCTGCGGGACGTTGCGCACGTACCGGCCGACGGCGGCCAGGACGGCGTCCTCGGGCCAGACCGCGAGGTCCATCGTGGCGGCGCCCGGGATCGGGATGCGGACCAGGACCGGCGCGCCGTCGAGCGTGTCGACCCGCAGGTTGTGGTTGTAGTACCCGGAGGCGCCGTCGGTGGCCCGGAGTGCCGTGCGGTACAGGGTGATCGGATCGTTGCTCACGGGGTGCCCTCCACGAGTGCGAAGATGACGCGTGCCATGCGGTCCTCGACCGCCGCCAGCGAGTCGATGGGCTGGATCGCGGCGCGCGCCCGGGAGCGGGCGCGCTCGATCGCGTCGTCCGCCGTGCCCAGCCGTTCGGTCAGGAGGCAGGCCGCGAGCACCAGGGTCGGGTAGACCTCGGCGGTCTCCAGCTCGCCGATCGCCCAGCGGGCCGAGCGGTCGGCGGCCGTGCCGTCGCCGCGCCGGGCGTGCACGTAGGCGCGGAACAGTTCCGCGCGCGCCCGCCCCGAACGGTAGTGGGCCCGCTCCAGGTGGTGGCAGGCCGACTGCAGCGCGGCCGCCGCCTCCTCCGTGCGACCGAGGTTGAGCAGGGCCCCCGCCAGCGCGGTGTACGCCTTGCCCAACTCGTGCAGGGCGCCCATCCCCTGCTGCACCTCGATCGCCGCGGAGGCCTCCCGCACCCCGGCCGCGGGGTCGGTGAGCGCCATCAGCTCGGCGCGGTTGACCAGGATGTTGGCCGAGCCGACGAGGGAGCCGGCCCGCTCGTACTCGCGCTCGGCCTCGTGGAGGTGGCGCAGGGAGGCGTCCCAGTCGAAGGCGAACCGGTGGGCGAGGTGGCGGAGCCTGGCGACGTCGCCCCGCAGCTCCGCCGCGTCGTCCGGGGCATCGGCCTGGATGCGCGCCGCCAGCGAGTCGGCGTCCAGGAAGCGTCCCTGGCACATGTGCAGGTCGGCGGCCCAGAGTCCGGCCGTCAGCCGGGTCGCGCCGTCGTGCTCGTCCCAGACCCGGCCGTACAGGCTCAGCGCCTCGGCCGTGCGCCCGGCGATCCGGCGCCCGTTGGCCGCCGCCACCGCCAGGCGGGCGCCGACGGTCGTGGTCATGGTCCATGTCGCCCGGGGCGTCAGGTGGTTGGCCGTACTCGCGTCCCCCATCAGGACCGCGGCCTCGGTCTCCAGGCACAGTGCGGTCTCGGACAGTTCGGGGTCGGCGGCCGGTCCGGCGGCCAGGTGGCCGCGCAGGTCCCGCAGGATGCCCTCCACCGTGGGCCGCCCGCCGTGCCGCAGTGCGCGATCGGCGTGGTCCAGCACATCCGGCCCGCTGAGCCGTTGCGCCCGCAGCCCGTGGTAGACGGCCTCCTGGAGCGCCCGGACGTTGCGTCGGGCGGCCTCCGGCCCGCCGACGGCCGCCTGCCCCGCGGTGCGCTGCGCCGGGACCGCGGTGCCGCTCCCGGCGCCGTAGCGCTCCCAGTAGCCGAACAGGACGGTGTGGATCTCCCGCCCGGCCGCCGGGGAGAGGCGGCTGCGCAGGGCCGCCAGCATCAGCTGGTGCAGGCGGTGGAAGCCGTCCTCGGCGCGGTGGACGAACGAGTAGGAGGTCAGTGCCTCCCACACCAGGCGGTTGCCCGGCAGGTCGAAGCTCCGGGCCAGGTGCCGGAACAGCGGGTAGTCGAACTGCCGGGCGGCGGAGAGCACTTCGAGCAGTCGGACCTCGTCCGCGGCCACGTGCGCCAGGAACCGCTGGAGGATCTCCTCGGCCGACACCGCCGTCCGGGCCCCCCGCCCGGCGGCCGTGGCGGGCTGCTGGGTACGGGTGTCGATCGCCAGGTGGAGGTAGAAGGGGAGCCCCACGCTCGCCTCCGCGATGGCGCTCCGCTCGGCGCCCTCACCGATGCCCGAGTGCTCCAGCAGCTCCAGCCGGGCCTCCATCGGCAGGCCCGCGATCCGGTGCGAGCGGATGATCTGCGCCCAGGCCGGGTCGTAGGCGTTCCACCCGAGCGGCTCCCTGCTCGCCACCACGACCAGGCCGCGGTCCAGTTGGGCGATGAGGTCGCGCAGCCAGGCGTCGGCGGACGCCACCCGCCCCGAGCGCACTGGGGTGGGGACGAGGGCCTCGAAGGCGTCCACGAAGAGCACGTACGGCTTCGCCCGGCTGCCGTCGCGGAGCTCCTCCGCGAACAGGAAGGTCACGGCGTCGACCAGGTCCGCGTTCGACAGGCCGTCCAGGTGCCGCAGGGTCTCGTCCTGACGGATCGTCCGGCGTCGCCGCCCGCTGCGCACCGCGAACTGGGTGAGCTTCACCAGACCGACCGCGCTGCCGAAGACGGGCAGACCGGTCAGCTCGTCCACCACCTGGGTCAGGACCTCGCTCGCGTCGACGAACGGGAGGTCCTTGCGGTTGATCCGCAGATGCGGGTGGAGCCGCTGCCACAGCACCGCGTAGGCGATGTCGAAACGGTCGAACTGCACGCCCTGGGAGCCCAGTTCGACCCGTAGCGCGGCGAGCGCGTCCTCCTGCTGGCGCATCACCGGGTTCTGCAGGTCCAGCAGGGCCGTACGGTGGCCGCCGGCGCACTGGGTCCTCAACTCGCGCAGCAGCCGCGACTTCCCGATCCCCCCGACCCCGGTCAGGTTCAGCACCCGGGGTTCCGGGTCCGCGTGGTCCGACTCCGTCCGCTCCAGCTCCGTCCGCTCCAGCTCCGACCGGAACGCCTCGAGCGCCGCCAGCCGGTCCACGAAGCGTCGCTGCTGCGCCACCGCACGCCGAAACCGCGGTTGAATGCCCACCCCTACCCCCGTCCACCCGTGCCGGTGCCCGTACGCGGAGAAGCAGAACGTGCCGACCGGCACCCTCCGTCCTGTTGTACCAGCTCCCGGCGCCCGGTCTGCCCCGATGGGGCGATGCGGCGAGGGCGGTGGGGCGGCGGGCGGAAATGGGGTTGCCAGGGGCGGTTGGATGGGGGGATGGGGAAGAAGGAGCGGGTGGCGCCGACGGTGTACGTGTCGGTGGACGTGGAGGCGGACGGGCCGATTCCGGGGCCGTACTCGATGGTGAGCTTCGGGGCGGTGGTGGCCGGGTGGGACGACGGGGCGGGGTTCCGGCGGGCGGACGCCGTGGGGGCGGGAGCGGCGGGGTTCTACCGGGAGTTGCGGCCGATCAGTGCGGACTGGGTGCCGGAGGCGCTGGCGGTGTCGGGGCTGGAGCGGGCCGCGCTGGAGGCGGGCGGGGCGGAGCCCGGGTCGGCGCTGCGGGAGTTCGGGCGCTGGGTGGAGCGGGTGCGGACCGGGCCGGACGGGCTGCGGTACCGGCCGGTGATGGTGGCGTACCCGGCGGTGTACGACTGGCAGTTCCTGTACTGGTACCTGATGCGGTTCACCGGCTCCAGCCCGTTCGGGCACTCCGGGTGCCTGGATCTCAAGACGCTGTACGCGGCGCGGGCGGGGGTGCCGTTCGCCGGGATCGGGAAGCGGTCGATGCCGGCGGAGCTGCTGCCGGACCTGCCGCACACCCACCACGCGCTGGACGACGCGCGGGAGCAGGCGGTGCTGTTCGCGAACCTGTGGGAGTGGGACGGGGCTACTCGGGGGTGAGGG
Organism: Kitasatospora sp. NPDC040550; assembly: GCF_055594965.1. Classification (NCBI taxonomy): domain Bacteria; kingdom Bacillati; phylum Actinomycetota; class Actinomycetes; order Kitasatosporales; family Streptomycetaceae; genus Kitasatospora; species Kitasatospora sp. NPDC040550. The sequence goes on from NZ_JBVIWC010000013.1 coordinate 9,909, forward strand.
CGAGGACGGCGAGGTCGTCGGCGAGCAGGCCCGCGTACCGGTGGACGTCCTGGGCGAGGAAGGACACCACCCGGTCCGGTGCCGTGCTGCCCAGGGCGGCCAGGCGCGGGGCGAGCGGGTAGAAGGCGCCGCCGGCGTCGCGGGCCTCGCTGACGCCGTCGGTGTAGAGCAGGACGGTGTGCCCCGGGGGCAGGGCGACGGTCGTCGGCTTGGCGGGTTCGTCCTCGGGGCGCAGGTGGCCCAGGCCGAGCGGGAGTTCGTCGGCGCAGGCCACCGGGGCGATGGTGCCCCGGCCCAGCAGCAGCGGGGTGGTGTGGCCGCGGTTGACGAACTCCACGCAGTCGGTGCCCGGGCGGTACTGGAGCAGGACGGCGGTGACGAACAGCTCGTCGTCGCCCCGGTCGGCCGCGTCGCGCAGCACCGCGCGGTCCAGCTGGTCGGCGAGCTCGACCAGGCCCGGGGTGTCGTGGGCGGCCGCCCGGAAGGCGCCGAGCACGTCGGCGACGGTGCGGACCGCGCCGAGGCCCTTGCCGCGGACGTCGCCGAGCAGCACCCGGACGCCGAAGCGGGTGTCGCACACCTCGTAGAGGTCCCCGCCGACCAGCACCTCGGCCTGGGCCGGGCGGTACAGCCCGGCGACCCGCAGGCCGCCGGCCCGCTCCGGCACCGGCCGCAGCACGGTGTGCTGCAGGGTCTCGGCGACGGTGCGGGCCTGTAGCAGGGTGCGGTTCTGCCGGGTGCGCTGCCAGGACAGGGCGGTGCCCATCACCCCGGACAGCGCGGTGGCGATGTACACCCAGACGTGGTGCTGCTCGTTGACGTGGCCCGCACGCAGGGCCAGCAGCAGCTGGAGGGCCAGCGCACCGCCCGTGGTGACGGCGGTCAGCACCGGGCCGTAGCTGAACGCGGCCACCACGGGCAGGGCGGTGAGCAGGAAGCCGGCCGCCACCGCGTCCGGGACGACGGCCTCGCTGACCAGGTCCAGGAGCAGCAGGATCACCGGCAGCCAGGGCACCCAGCGCGGCACCCGGGACTGCGCGACCGCGAGCTGCGGCGGGCGGGGGGCGGACACGGCGGGGACCTCCTGGCTGACCGGACCTGGGCGATTCGCCAGGGATGACCGGATTCGTCCCTCCATGCTCCCCCACGGACGGCCCCGTCACGAATGGCCGAACGTCCCGGGTTCCGGCGGGCGGGGACCGCGCCGGGCCGGACCGGGAGCGGACGGTCGGGGGGGCGGTCAGCGGAGGGTGACCGGCAGCGTCTCGTAACCGCGCAGCACCAGGCGGTCACGCCGGGTCGGGACGCCGCCCTGGGCGAGCCCGGGGAAACGATCCAGCAGGGCGGGCACCGCGAGCTCGCCCTCCAGCCGGGCCAGCTGGGAGCCCAGGCAGAAGTGGGTACCGCCGCCGAAGCTGAGCGGCTGGCTGTCCGTGCGGGACGGATCGAACACCGCCGGCCGCTCGTACCGGGCCGGGTCGTGGTTGGCCGCGCCGATCAGCAGGGTCAGCCCGCTGCCGGCCGGGACGGGCAGGCCCTCGACCGACAGGCCCTCCTCCAGGGCGACCCGCGCGGTGGCCTGGACCGGGGAGTCGAAGCGCAGCACCTCGTCGGTGAACCCGGCCGGGGTGACCGTGCCGCTGCGCAGTCCGGCGGCCACCTCGGGATGGCGGAACAGCAGGGCGAGACCGTTGCCGAGCAGGTTGGTGGTGGTCTCGAAGCCGGCCACCAGCAGCAGCACCAGGTTGGCCAGCAGTTCCGCGCCGGACAGCCGCCCACCGTCCTCGACGGCGATCCGGGCCAGGTCGCTGACCAGGTCGTCCTGCGGGCGGGCCAGCCGTTCGGCGATCAGCGCGGTGAAGTAGTCGGACAGCTCGTCGGCGGCCCGGTCGGCGGCGCCCAGCTCGTCGAAGTCCTGGGTGACCTCCAGGGCGACGGTCAGGTCGGAGGCGAGGTCGCGGAAGCGGTAGCGGTCCCGCTCGGGCACGCCGAGCAGCTCGCAGATCACCCCGACCGGCAGCCGGAAGGCGAAGGCGTCCATGAAGTCCACCGGGGAGCCGTCGGCGCCCTGCTCGGCCATCCCGTCCAGCAGTCGGCCGATCGCCGCCTCCACCGCGGGGCGCAGGGCGGCGACCCGGCGGGCGGTGAACACCGAGGCGATCAGCGAGCGGACCCGGGGCTGGTCGGGGGCGTTGCGCTGGAGGATCGAGCGGCCGAACAGGGCGAGCGAGGAGTGCTCGGCGAACTCCGGGGCGAGGCCGGCCGTCATGTCGGCGGTCGCGACGCCGAAGGCCGGCGTGCGGAGCACCTTGTTGACCGCCGCGTAGCCGCTCACCACGAACATGCCGTCCCCGGCCGGAACCACCGGCCCGAGCTCGTGCGCCCTGGCGTAGAGCGGATACGGGTCGGTCCTGACCTCCGTGGTCATCAGCTGCTCGATGATCGCGGCGCCGTCCATCTGGTGCTCCCCTCCGACGTGCTGGTTCCTGGTTCGTGAACAGCGGGCGGGCACGGCGGAGTTCCCGCCGCCGACGGACCCGGCGGCATCGGCGGGTCCGGGGCCGGGCGGCGGCGCGGATAGGCTGGTCGACATGGAGATCTGGATCAACCCGCGTTGTGGCAAGTGCCGGACGGCGCTCAATGAGCTGAACGCCGCCGGGGCGAAGTACACCGTGCGGCGCTACCTGGAGGACCCGCCGACCGCGGCCGAGCTGGAGCAGGTACTGGAGCGCCTGGGTCTGGAGCCGTGGGACATCACCCGCACCGACGAGCCGGTCGCCAAGGAGCTGGGGATGAAGGGGTGGCCCCGGGAGGCGGGCGAGCGGGCCCGCTGGATCGCGGCGATGGCCGAGCACCCCGTGCTGATCCAGCGCCCGATCATCACCGCGGACGACGGGCACGCCGTCGTGGCCCGGACTCCCGAGGTGCTCAAGGCCGTTCTGCCGTAGGCGTTCCCGTCTGCCGTCGGCGGTCCGGCCTGCCGTCGGCGGTCCGGGCCGATCGGTCAGTGGAGCTGGGTCCGCTCCACCGGGCGGCCCGGGTGCCAGTTGAGGACCCACAGGGCGTCGCCGTCCAGAGTGGTGTGCACCACCTGCTGGAGATCCAGCCGGAAGAGGTGGAACGGGGTGGGCGGCGGCTCCGGCAGGTCGGCCGCGAAGGCGGCGAGCTCGTTCTCGTCGGTGACCTCCACCGCGCGGCCGGAGAGCTTGGAGTCCCCGCCGGCCATGGTCTCGTCGCCCGGGTGGGCGTGCAGCGCGAACCGCGCGTCCCGCTGGAGGTCGCGCGCCTTGACCGCGCCGTACATCGACCCGAGCCAGGCGTCGGCGCCGACGAAGTCGACCTCCGACCCGCTCACCCGGGGTGAGCCGTCCTTGCGCAGCGTCGCCAGGACGTGGTGCTTGTTGGCGTCGAAACGGGCCCGTACCAGGGCCGCGAGTTCGGGTGCCTCGTGCTCGAAATCCTGCCAGGTAGCCATGGCGCCAGTCTGGCACCCGGCACCGACGACCGCCGGGTACGAACGGTGCCGCACGGCGGGGTGCGGTGGGCGGGCGTTGTCGGTGAGCGGGCGTTGTCGGTGAGCGGGCGTTGTCGCTGGGCGGACGTTGTCGGTGGGCGGTGCCAGACTGGCGGGGTGACCACCACGAGCTCATCCGCTTCCACGGACGCCTCGAACGCCTCCACCCGGTACATCGCGTTCCTGCGCGCCATCAACGTCGGCGGCCGCACGGTGAGGATGGAGCGGCTGCGGGCGCTCTTCACCGAGCTGGGGCTGGGCGGTGTCCGCTCCTACATCCAGACCGGGAACGTCTTCTTCCACACCGACGAACCCGACCGGGCCGCCCTGACCGCGCGGATCGAGGCGCACCTGGAGCAGGCGCTCGGCTACCCCGTGCCGGTGCTGCTGCGGACGGTCGACGAGGTGGCCGCGCTGCTCGCCGCCGAGCCGTTCCGGGGCGTCGAGGTCACCCCGGACGTCCGGCTGGTGATCGCCTTCCTCTCCGAGCCGCTGCCGGCCGAGCTCGCCGGGCCGCACCGCTCGCCGAAGGGCGACTTCGAGGTGCTGGGCACCGATGCGGGCGCGGCGTACGTGGTGGTCCACCTCCAGGACGGCAAGTGGGTCACCAAGGAGATGTTCGGCACGTCGTACCGGGGCGCGGTGACCTCCCGGTTCCTGCACACCACGGAGAAGATCCTGGCCGCCGCGCGGAAGGACTGACGGCCCGGCCCGGGCGGCGGACGGACGGTATTCGGGCGGCGGACTGACGGGCGGGAAGCCCCCGGGCGGAGTGGGAACCGCGCAGGTGGAGCGGGCGTCTGTCGCTCAGTGAGGTACGAACCCCGCGCCGGGAGCCCGCGCGATCTGGACAGTCGAAGCCGGTCGAACCGACAATCGGGCCATGACGCAGCCTGAGCTCCCCACCGGCGCCGTCCGGCCGTCCGACGCCGAGCGGGACCAGGCGCTCGGGCTGCTCCGGGACGGCGCGGGCAGCGGCCGGCTGTCGCACGACACCTTCCTCGGCCGGATGGACATCGTCCTCCAGGCCACCAGCCGCGACGAGTTGGACGCGGCGGTGGCCGGGCTGCCCACCGGCGGGCCGGTCGAACGCTTCGTCCTGCGGACGGTCGGCCGGGCCTCCGCCTTCGGCACCCGGCTGAACCGGGCCTGGCGCACCGAACGGCTGCCCGGGCTGAGCCTGCCGCAGGCCGGGGCGGGGCTGCTGACGATCGGCCGGATCCCCGGTTCGGGGCTGCGGCTGCACGACGCCTCGGTCTCCCGGCACCACGCCGAGTTGCGGCACGAGAACGGCGGTTGGGTGCTGTACGACCTCGGGTCGACCAACGGCACCCATGTGAACGGGCGGCGGATCGCGGGCGGGATCCCGGTGCGGCCGGGCGACCAGGTGCGGTTCGGGAACCTGGAGTTCCGGCTCGCACCGCACTGAGCCGCGGCGGTACCGGGCCGACAGCGGCCCCGGGTCAGTGCGGGAACTGCCGGGGCGGCCGCTGGCTGGGCAGCTCGTCGCGGAACTCCTCGATGAGGCTGGAGATCTGGCGGGTCACCACGGTGTGCTCCAGCCGGTCCAGGTAGCGGTTCTCGGCGGCCAGCGCCTCGACCGTGACCCCGAAGTAGAGCGTCATCAGCGGATTGACGAAGAGCTGCTCGCCCTTGGTCCGCTCGGTGAACTGCACGTCGCCGAACTCGCCGCGCAGCGCCGCCGCGACCGAGCCGTTGACGATGCTGGGGTGCTTCGGGAAGGCGGCCCGGGCGTGCTCGACGGCGTCCAGGTAGAGCGCGCCCTCCCGGCTGCCGCGCGGGATGGAGAAGGCCCCGAGGTAGCCGCCGGCCCGGTCGATCGCGGCGAGGTTCTCCAGCACCAGGGCGTGGTTGACGCCGTGGTGGGCGTCGATGCCGAAGCCCAGGCAGGCGACCAGCCGCTCCGGCACCTCGGACAGGCCGGCCACGGCGGCCAGGCTCGCCATGTCCTCCTCGGGCGTGCCGAGTCCCGTCTCGTCGCCGCGCATCAGGATGTCGGTGCCGCCGTCCACCAGCAGGACCGCGTCCACGCCCAGGTGGGCGACCAGTCTGCGGTAGGCCTCGCGGAGCAGTCTGACGCCCACCGTCGGGAAGGCCCACACGGTGTCGGGCATCCCGTGCAGCCGCAGCCAGCGGGCCAGCGTGCGTTCCGGGAAGTAGCCCTCGGGGGCCGGGGTGTCGGGCCCGATCCTGGCCACGTCGGGCTCGTGCCAGACCTCGCCGGGCAGCCCGTAGAGGTGGGTGAAGGAGAGGTTGGCCAGGTGCACGTCCTTGCCGGCGGCCCGCAGGGCCAGCGCGATCGGCAGTCCGGCGTAGACGTCGAAACCGCCGCCGGCGCCGGCGATCAGGATGCGCTCGGCGGCCAGCAGCCGCGTGATCAGCGGAGGTTGCAGCAGAGAGGTCACCGCCGGACGGTAGCGCACGGGCGGTGACCTCGGCCCGGAATTGTCAGTGCCGGGTGCCAGGATGCGGACATGACCCAGGATGCCGGCACGGCCCAGGACACGGCGCTCACCCCCGACGTGCTGCTCGAAGCCCAGGAGCGGGCTCGCGAGTTGATCCGGTGCGGCTTCCAGGAGCCGGACGAGATAGCCGAGTCCCTGGTCGAGGTCCTCGACGACCAGGGGCTGACGCAGGAGGAGGCGGAGCGGATCGTCGCTCCGCTGTGGGAGGAACGGCTGGCCGAGCAGGCCCGCTGGCCGAAGGTCACGGACGTGGACCGGCTGGAGCAGGCCTTCGACCTCCTGGAGGACCAGGGCATCGTCGCGGCGATGGACTTCACCTGCTGCGCCGCCTGCGGCTACGCGGAGATCGGCGGCGAGGCGGCGGAGGACTCCCGGGGCTTCGTCTTCTTCCACCAGCAGGACACCGAGGCGGCCGCGGCCGGGCGCGGGCTGATGCTGCGCTACGGCGGCTTCCACACCGGGGAGGAGCCGGACGGGGCCGCGGAGCAGCGGACGGTGGAGATCGGCCGGGCCGTGGTGGCCGCGGTGGAGACGGTCGGCCTTCCGGTGGAGTGGGACGGCTCGCCGCACACGGCGATCCGGGTCGCCCCGCTGGAGTGGCTCAACCGCCTGCCGGAGTAGGAGCGGCCGCGCGCCGGGGAGCGCTGCGGGCTGAGGTCATGGCTCCGACGGTAGGGGGTGCCGGGCCGGGCGCCATCGACCGCCGGCGGTACGCCTCCCCCGGTCGGACCCTCGGGGCGGGGGCTGCCTCGACCCCGACGCGGACGGGTCGAATCCCCCAGGGAGCAGAAGGAGTTGAGGACACTCGTCGACAACGCGCCGACCGCCGGGCAGTAGCTCGACGACGGCTCCGACGCGGCTCGGCCGGTGGGGCATATGTCCTCGGCACGTGCCACGCGCGTAGATCGACGGCCCGCGAAAGGACCCGGCGCTCAGTCGACCAGGCTCCCCAGACCGCCGCCGGCCACGCCCTCGCCCGCCGCCCCCCACAGCGGCGCGGTGCAGCGCTGGTAGGTCGCCTGCCAGTGCGGCCAGTTGCGGGCCACATCGTCGTCGCACTCGGCGAGCAGCCGCTCGACCAGCACCGGGTCGACCCCGTCCAGCAGCCAGGCCAGCGCGTCCGCCGTACCCGGGCCGTCCGCCCCGCGCAGCAGGTCGAGCAGTTCGGCGAGGCCGCCGAGCCGGGAGCTGTCGGCCACCACCAGCTCCATCCGGGGCAGCAGCTGCCGCTCCTCGATCCGCAGGTGGGTCTCCAGCCGGGCGGCCAGGTCCTCCATCGCGTAGGCGACCGGCCAGGCGCTGCCGGTGTCCCGGCTGGCGATCCGGACCAGCGTGGTGACCCGGGTGAAGGAGTGGTCCAGGTTGTGGTGGTCGGCCTCCAGCCAGTTGAGCAGCAGGCGCAGCTCGGGCGCGAAGCGCCGCACGATCGGCCAGATCCGGGTGTCCTGCTGCTCGTGGTGGCAGGTCAGCATGGCGGTCATGAAGGTCCAGTGCCGCAGCACGGCCTCGCCCTTGTCCTCCTCGTCGGGCTGGAGCAGCCGCAGCGCGTTGGGCAGCCGCGCGAGGTCCCGGCGCAGGGCGGCGTGCACCAGCCGCAGGCCGGCGAACCGGACGGTGACCGGCTCCTCGTCCGTGGCCGGCCCGTACGCGTCCCGGGGGTCGACTCCGGGCTCCGCCTGGGCGGGGACGGAGACGGCGGGCGGGGGCAGCAGGTGGATCGGCATGGCACTCTCTTCACGGCTGGTGAGGACGGAGGGGCGGCCGGTGAGGACCGCCCCATCCAAGGTGCTCGCAGTCGATCAGAAGCGAATCAATGTCCGATTGACGCGCAGGTCACGGGCCTGCGCGGGGGTGGGGGCGGCTGCTGCGACCGCCCCCTCCCGAGGCCCGGATCACTCCGAGGCCGGGCCCTCCAGGTTGGCGCTGAGCCACTGCAGGGTGTCCGGGATCATCTTCTTGAAGTCCGAGGTCAGGTGCTTGCCGCCGGGCTGCTCGTAGTACTGGATGGTCACCGGGGCGACGGCCTTGGCCACCCAGCTCTTGACCAGGTCCTTCTCGTAGCCGTTGGCCCCGCCGGCGGTGACGTACATCTTCACGTCGGCCTTGCCCTGGGTGATGAGCAGGTTGGGGTTGTTGGCCGCCTTCTCGGCGTCGTGGCCCTTCCACAGCCCGGAGTCCGGGACGAAGTAGCCGTCGATCGGCACGGCGGCCTTGTAGACGTCCGGGTACTGGAGGGCCATCTTGGCGCTGCAGAAGCCGCCGGTGGAGGCGCCCATCACGCCCCAGCTGTCGCGGCCCTTCAAGGTGCGGAAGTTGGCGCGGACCCAGGCCGGGATGTCCTCGGCCATCCAGGTGCCCATCTTCGGCTGGCCCGGGATGTCGGAGCAGTCCAGCGCGTTCTTCTCGTCGCTGTTGAAGTTCTGCACCGGCATGATCATGATGAACGGGTGGGCCTTGCCCTGCTTGGCCAGCTGCTCGTCCGCCTCCTGGATCGGCAGCTGGTTGTCGGTCCAGGTGTTGTAGCCGTTGCTCTGGCCGCCCGCGTAGAGGGTCAGCACCGGGAAGCCGGTCTTGGCGAACTTGGGGTCGTTGTACTCGGGCGGCAGCCAGACCCAGACCTGGCCGGTGACGCCGGACTTCGCGCCGGTCACCTTGGTCATCATGATCGGGCCGGCGCCGGTGTCCCGGACCTTGTTGAGGCTGGCGGCCGGGCCGGTCGGCATCAGCACCTTCCCGCCGCCCGGGGTGGGCTGGTCGGCGGTGGGCGTCCCGGGGACGGCGCTGCCCGTGGCGCTCGGACCGCCCGTGCCGGTGGTCGCCGCCGGGGTGCCGTCGGCCGAGGAGCCGTTCCCCTTCCCGCCGTCGGACCCTCCGCAGGCCGCGAGCGAGGCGGCCAGGGTGAGCACGGCGGCGCCGGTCAGGACGGCACGGGAACGGGACGACTGCCTAAGCACGGTGAGGACTCTCCGACCGATGTCGCGCCCGGTCCGTCTGACCGGGCGGCGGCCCCCCGGTGGGGCCGGACAGGCCCGGGGGCGCGGGCGCTGTGCGGTCCCCGGAGCAGTGGTGCGCCGTCCGTCGCGGAAGGGCACCTTCCTGCGATCTTATGACGTGGCCCGGGGCGGGCCGGTTGCGAGGTGGCCACCGGAAATCCAATGTTTGTTCGCGATCAGGTAAAGGCCTTCACCGGGCCCGCCGGACGGCGGGGGCCGTACGGCGGGGAGCACGGGCACCGGCCCGTCCGGCCGTCCGGGTTTTGGATGCTTTGCCCAGTGACGGTGGCCCGCACATTCGCAACGATCGCTCCGGCACGCTCTTCGAGCGGGTCCGGGAAGAGTGTGACCGTACCGGTACCGAGCCACCGAGCACCGAGCACCGGGCCACCGAGCCACCGAGGAGAGCGCCATGCTGGAGCAGATCGCCGTCGTCACCGGAGCCGGGAGCGGCGTCGGCCGGGCCGTCGCGGTGGAGCTGGCCGCGGCCGGCTGGCGGCTGGTGCTGGCCGGGCGCCGGGCCGAGCAGCTGCACGGGACGGCCGCGGCCTTCCCGCCGGGCGTGCTGCCCGCCGACGTGGTGCCGACCGACGTCACCGACCCGGCCGCGGTGGACGCGCTGTTCGCGACGGCCGTCGGGCACCACGGCCGGGTGGACCTGCTGTTCAACAACGCGGGGACCTTCGGCCCGGCCGTCCCGGTGGACGAGCTGGCGGTCGAGGACTGGCGGGCGGTGGTCGACCTCAACCTGACCGGCGCCTTCCTCTGCGCCCGGGCCGCCTTCCGGCAGATGCGGGCCCAGTCCCCGCAGGGCGGCCGGATCATCAACAACGGCTCGATCTCCGCGCACGTCCCGCGCCCGCAGTCGATCGCCTACACCGCGACCAAGCACGCGGTGACCGGGCTGACCAAGTCGCTCTCGCTGGACGGCCGCCCGTACCGGATCGCCTGCGGCCAGATCGACATCGGCAACGCGGCGACCGACATGACGGCCGCGATGAGCGCCGGGGTGCGGCAGGCCGACGGCCGGATCGCGCCCGAGCCGACCATGGACGTGGCGGACGTGGCCCGCACCGTGCGGCACATGGCGGCACTGCCGCTGGAGGCCAACGTGCAGTTCGCCACCGTGATGGCGACGGCGATGCCGTACATCGGGCGGGGCTGAGGCCTGCCCCCGGGAGCCCCCGGGAGCCCCCGGCAGCGGGGCGCTCACTCGTCGTTCGAGTAGCGGTACCGCAGCCCGCCGTCCCGCCGCTCCAGCCGGTAGACGCTGGTGGTCGGCCAGTACTCGCCGTCCGCCACGACGGGCAGTTCGGCGCGGAGCACCATCCGCAGGGCGGGCGGCGGGGCGGCGGCGTGGACCCGCTTGCGGTGGCCGTCCCAACGGCCGCCGCACAGTTCGAGGTCCAGGACGAGGGGAGCGGTGCTCATCCCGTGATGGTGTCAGCGCCGCCCCCGCCCGGGAGGTTTGAAGCGGCGCGGCCACTCACACGGGGGACCCCCGTCAGCCGTGGGCTGACGAGGGTCCCGGGGAGAGCAGGGTGCGGGCGAGCGGCATGCGCGCGGGCAGGGTGCGGGCGAGCGGAGTGCTACGGCCGCCAGGTGTCGTTCAGGGTGACGTTCCCCGAGCCCGGCGCGGTCGCCGTCCGGTTGGCGCCGGACTCCCAGGTCACCGCCCCGCTCGCGTCCTTGCGCAGGTACTTGTACTGGAAGGACGTGCCGGCCGGCAGCGAGAGCGCCAGCGACCAGACCGGGTACCCGGCCGAGGACAGCGGCAGCGCCTTGGCCGGGTCCCAGCCGCCGAGCGCCGCGGCGTCGCCGACCACGTACAGGTTCTGCCCGTTCGAGGTGGTCGCGTTGACGTTGAAGGAGGCGCCGGACACCGCCGTGCCGGGCTGGACGTACAGCGCCACCGCGTCGCCCGCGCCGACCGTCGCGGTGAACTGCCCGTTGGCGCCGACCTGGTAGGTCGGGCCGGTGCAGCCCCCGCCGGGCTGCGGGTCGCCGTGCTGGACGTCGCAGTACGTCCCGGCCGGCAGCCCGGTCTGGAAGGTCTGGGTGATCGCGCCGCTCTCGTGGTTGATCGCGACGTAGCCCCGGTTGCCGCGGCCGAAGGCGATCGCGTTGTTGCCGTTGGACCACCAGTCGGTCACCCCGGTGCCGGCGACGGCGTTGCGGAAGCCGACCATGTTGGCGATCTGCCGCCAGGCGTGGGTGCAGTTCCAGCCGTCCTGGTAGCAGGCGTTGACGGTGCCGCCGTTGGGCGGGCCGTCGTCGTTGCTGGTGAAGCCGTAGCCCGAGTAGACGTTGGGCGAGCCGTAGGTCGAGGCCAGCAGGAAGACGTTGGCCAGGGTGTAGGTGCTGCCGTAGGTGTAGTTGAGGGTGGAGCCGTTGCGCTCGGTGTCCCAGTTGTCGACGAAGCTGCGCGCCTGGTTGCTCGGCAGGTAGCCCCAGGAGGCGCCCCAGGTGCTGAGGTTGGCGAGCTTGTCGCCGGTGAAGACGCGCTTGAGGTCGGTGCCGACCCGGAACTCGTCGACGTCGCCGTTGCCGGTGTACTCGGTGGGCTGGACGGGCTCGCCCGCGCCGTAGATGACCTCCTGCACCCAGTAGGCGTTGGGGTTGGCCATCTTGGCCTTGATCGCGGCGAGGTCGGTGGCGGCGATGTGCTTGGCGGCGTCGATCCGGTAGCCGTCGACGCCGAGCGAGCCGAGGTCGTCCAGGTAGTGGGCGATGGTGGTCCGGACGTGGTCGCTGCCGGTGTCCAGGTCGGCGAGGTTGACCAGCTCGCAGTTCTGGACGTTGCCGCGGTCCTGGTAGTCGGTGATCGGCTGGCGGCAGGTGTGGAAGTCCTGGTCCTGGTACGTGCCGGGATAGTTGTACTTGGTGTACGCGGTGCCGCCGGTGCCGGTGCCGGAGCCCGCCGTCATGTGGTTGACGACGGCGTCGGCGATCACCTTCACCCCGGCCGCGTGGCAGGTGTCGACCATGTTCTTGAAGGACGTGCGGTCGCCGAGCCGTCCGGCGATCCGGTAGCTGACCGGCTGGTACGAGGTCCACCACTGCGGGCCCTGGATGTGCTCCTGGGGCGGCGACACCTCGACGAAGCCGTAGCCCTTCGGGCCGAGGGTGGTGGTGCAGGCCTGGGCGACCGAGTCGAAGCGCCACTCGAAGAGGGTGGCGGTGACGTCCTTGCCGTTGTTCGCGGGCGGGGCGGCCTGCGCGGCGGGGGCGCCGAGGGCGGTGCCGAGCGAGAGGGCGAGCGCCGCCGAGGCGGCGAGCGCGCCGGCCGTACGGGCGGGCCTGCGGGTGGGGGTGGTGACCACGTTGTCTCCTGGGGGTGGCTGGGGTGGGGGCAGCCGGGGGCGAAGCTGCAAGAAGCTTCTGTAACTTGCCGGAAACTTGCAGCGCTGAACCTAGGGCGACCGGAACAGACCGTCAAGGTCCCAGGAGATACGTTTCTGCATCGCCGTGGGGCAGCACCCGGCCGGAGCCCGACCGAAGCGCGGCCGGGGCCTTCTCCGAAGCGCGGCCGGAGCCCTTCACGAAGCGCGGCCGGAGCCCGCTCCGGAGCACGACAAGGGCCCGGCGGCCGGAGCCCTTCACGAAGCGCGGCCGGAGCCCGCTCCGGAGCACGACAAGGGCCCGGCGGCCGTAGCCGCCGGGCCCCTCACCTGCCCTGGTTCACCGGTCCCTCAGGAGCCGGTGCGACCTCAGCCGGTCTGGACGGAGGTGTCGTCGATCACGAAGCTGGTCTGCAGCGAGGAGTCCTCGGTGCCGGTGAACTTCACGGTGACCGTCTGGCCCGCGTAGGCCGAGAGGTCGAAGGTGCGCTGCTGGTAGCCGGCCGCGGCGTCCACGTTCGAGTAGGTCTTGAGCGTGGTGCCGTTGACCGAGACGGCCAGCTTGTCGTACGCGGTGCTGCCGGTCTCGGCGGTGTCGACGTGCAGCCAGAAGCTCAGCGTCGCCTTGCAGCCGGCCGGGATGCTCACCGTCTGGGACAGCGTGTCGGTGTGGGTGCTCCCGTAGCCGTCCAGGTACGCCTTCCAGCTACCGCCGTGGGACGGCTCCGAGGAGCTGTTGTCGATCACGCCGCTCGACGCGGTCCACGGCGACGCCGTGCCCGTCTCGAAGCCCGGGTTGCCGAGCAGCTGGGCCGGGGTGCAGGAGCCGCCGCCACCACCGGTGACCGTCCAGGTGAAGCTGGTCGTACCGGACTTGCCGGCCGAGTCCTTCACCGTGACCGTCACGTTGGAGCTGCCCGCGGCGGTCGGCGAGCCGGTGATCACACCGGTCGAGGCGTTGATGGCCAGGCCGGCCGGCAGCCCCGTCGCCGAGTAGGACAGCGGCGCCGTCCCGCCCGAGGCCTTGATCTGCAGGTTGACCGAGCCGCCCACCGCGGTGGACTGGTTGCCCGGGCTGGTGACGCTGACGCCGCCCGGGTTGGGCAGCGAGCCGACGTTGACGGCGGCCCAGGCGGTGGCGACCGCGTTGTACTCGGCGCTGTTGGCGCCGTACAGGTCGGTGGCCGCGTTCAGGGTCGCGGTGCGGGCGGCGGCGTAGTCGGTGGTGGAGGTCATGTAGGCGGTGAGCGCCTTGTACCAGACCTGCGCCGCCTTGTCCCGGCCGATGCCGGAGACGGTGATGTTGTTGACCGTCGGGCTGTTGTAGCTGACGCCGTTGATCACCTTGGCGCCGCTGCCCTCGGCCAGCAGGTAGAAGAAGTGGTTGGCCACGCCGGACGAGTAGTGCACGTCCAGGTTGCCGACGCCCGAGTACCAGGAGTCGGCCGAGGTGCCGTCCTTGGAGGGCTTGTCCATGTAGCGCAGCGGCGTGCCGTTGCCGTTGATGTCGATCAGCTCGCCGATCAGGTAGTCCGGCACGTCCTTCTGCAGGTTCGCGTAGAACTCGACCATCGTGCCCATGATGTCGGAGGTGGCCTCGTTGAGGCCGCCGGACTCGCCCGAGTAGTTCAGGTTGGCGGTGGCCGAGGTGACGCCGTGGCTCATCTCGTGGCCGGAGACGTCGAGTTCGGTGAGCGGGTGGGTGTCGCCGGAGCCGTCGCCGTAGGTCATGCAGAAGCAGCCGTCGTCCCAGAACGCGTTGACGTAGCCGGTGTCGTAGTGCACCCGGCTCATCGCGCCGACGCCGTCGTTCTTGATGCCGTTGCGGCCGAAGGTGTTCTTGTAGAAGTCCCAGGTGACGGCGGCGCCGAACTGGGCGTCCACGGCGGCCGACTCACGGTTGCTGGCCTGGCCGTTGCCCCAGGTGTCGGAGGACTTGGAGAACAGCGTGCCGTTGCCGGAGGTGCCGTTGTTCATGTCCGTGGTGTACTGGCCGCCGCGGGTGGCGTCCTTGAGCGAGTAGGTGGAGCCGCTCTGGGTGGTGGTCAGCGGGACGGTGCCGACGAAGACGCCGTTGCCGGAGCCGCGCTTGATGCCGTCCGCCTTGCTGAGCACGGCACCGGTCTTGGCGTCGGTGACGACGTGCAGCTTGCTCGGGGTGCCGTCCGACTCGCGGCCGTTGACCACGGTCTCGTAGGCGAGCTTCGGGGTGCCGTCGGCGGCCCAGACGACCAGCCGGGGCGCGCCCTCGACGGTGCCCTGCTCGGCGGCGAGCGCGGCCTCCTGGGCCTTCGGCGCGGCCAGTGCGGGGGTGGTGTTGACGCCGGCGAGGTTGGCCTCGCTGGCCTTGGTCACGCTCTTGGTGGCGCCGGTGGCGTCCTGGTGGACGATCAGGTCGCCGCCGAGGACGGGGAGTCCGGCGTAGGTGCGCTCGTAGCGCAGGTGGCGAGCGCCGTTGGCGTCCTGGACGACGTCCTTGGTGACCAGCTGCTCCTTGCCGTCCAGGCCGAGCGCCTGGGCCAGGGAGGCGGTCTGCTGGTTCGCCGAGGCGATCAGCGCGGCCCGGCTGGCCTGCTGGGTGGCGACGGCGGTCGGCGCGTCCGGAGCCGCCTGCGCGATCACCGGTATGCCGGTGACCAGCAGCGCGGTGGTGGCGGCCATGACAACCGCTGCCTTCCGGACGTGGGCGTGACGTGACATGCGGACTCCTTTTCCGACCGGCAGACCGGGTGGATCGACTCGGCGTGCGCGGTGGAGGGACCTGGGCCGCGGTTGCGGCGCAGTGGGGGCCCCCGCCGGGTGCAACGGGGGTGCGGTTGCAGTGCTTTGCGTTGCTTTGCGTTTGCGTCGGCGTTGCAGTGCGGTGCGGTGCGGTGCTCGCACGTCGTGCAGGGTTCGTTGCAAGGTCGGGAGGCGCTGCACCTGAACTCGGGCAGCTGCACCGGGGGGTGGGGCCCCCTCGTCTGCAGCCGGAGGAATCGTGGCAGCAAACGCGCCGTTAATGACAGATGCATGCCACCGATTGGCCGATTAATTACCGAAACCGTATGCACGACGCTTAGTCAGTTGTGTTACGGCATGACGAAGTCTTGAACACGGTTTTCATGCCCCCGGCAAAGTTCGATCACCACCGGAGGTGACTGACCAGCGGTCAGGGCCGGTGCCCGCCCCGACCGGGGCCCGGCAGCGCCGCACCGGGGCGGCACGTCACACTTCCGGCCGTGCCATCGCCGGTTTCCGGCCATTCCCCGGCCGGAACGGAACCGGGCCCCGCAGCGCCCGGCCGGAACGGAACCGGGCCCCGCTCCGCCCGGACGGCGGTGCGGGGCCCGGGAACCGGGGCCGGCGGGATCAGCCCTGCACGAACACCGCCACGGTGCGACCCGGCACGGTGAACGTGCCGGTGGCCGGGTCGAAGCCGGACTGCTGCACCACCCGGTCCACCCCGCCCGCCTGGACGGGGTGCAGCGCCTGGCTCGTCCCCTTCGCGGCGGCCACGGTCTGCGCCTGCGCGGTGGGCGTGGCGTTGAAGACGACGGTGATGCCCTTCGCCGCCCCCGCCAGCCCGGTACCGTCCAGGTGCAGGGTGATCACCCCGGGCGTCTCGCCGGGCGTGCCGGAGAGCGGGTACGACAGCCGCTGCTGGACGTCGGCCAGGGTCGGCAGCGAGAACAGCGGCGAGGACTGCTTGATCCGCAGGAACTCCTGGAACTGCGCGGTGGTCGCCCGGATGTCGGCCGCTCCCACGGTCAGTCGCGGGTTCGCCAGCAGCGGCCCGGCGGTCGGCCAGAGCTCCTGGTCGTCCTTGGCCGGCGGCAGGCCGCGGCCCCAGCCGTTGCCCTGCGAGGCGTCCCAGTGGATCGCGTTGAACCAGTCCCCCGAGTCATAGGAGTTGGAGTCCAGCGACTTGGAGCGCAGCAGGTCGCTGCCCGCCTGGGCGAAGCCCGCGCCCTGGGTGAGCGCGGTCAACGACAGCCCGAGCGCCTGCATCCGGGCCCGGTCGGCGGGCGCGGTGGTGGTCGGCAGCTTGTACGCGAGCGCGTCGAACAGGTCGGTGTTGTCGTGGGCGTCCACGTACTCCACCGCCTCGCCCGGCTTCGCCGCGTACCCGGTCGGGGAGCCGTTGTAGTCGACCTGCGCCCCGGTGACGGCCTTCCCCGAGCTGTCGGTGAAGGAGTAGCCGGCCAGGTTGCCGGTGAGCCCGACCTTCAACTGGTCCATCTGGTGCAGCAGTCGGGCCTTCTGCTCCTGCGGGCTGCCGTTCGCGGCCGAGCCGTTGGGGTCGGTGTACAGGCCCGAGGCGAAGCCCTGCTGCGGCGCGGAGCCGAGCATGAAGTTGCCGCCGCGGGCGGCGTCGCGGAGCCGGTCGTCGAAGGTGGCGATGCCGGTACCGGCCATGTTGGCCTGGGTGGCCTGCGGGAACCGGGCGTTGTTCGCGACGGTGCCGAAGTTCCAGCCCTCGCCGTAGAGGAAGACGTTCCTGCCGTCCACGCCGTCCGACTCGGGCGTCATCTTCCGCAGCGCGGCCTGCACGTCCAGCATGGTGGACTTCGGGTCCAGGCCCATCAGGTCGAAGCGGAAGCCGTCGACCTGGTACTCCCTGGCCCAGAGCGTCACCGAGTCGACCACCAGCCGGTTCATCATGGCGTGTTCGGGCGCGGTGTCGGCGCAGCAGCTGTCCGTCGTCACCTTGCCGTCGGCGTCCAGCCGCTGGTAGTAGCCGGGCACCACCTTGTCGAGCACCGAGTGGTCGGCCTGGCCGGCGGCGGCGGTGTGGTTGTAGACCACGTCCAGCACCACCCGCAGTCCGGCCGCGTGCAGCGCCTGGACCATCTGCCGGAACTGCACCGTCCGGGCCGTGCCGTTCGGCTCGGTGGCGTACGAGCCCTCCGGCACGTTGTAGTGCAGCGGGTCGTAGCCCCAGTTGTAGGCGTCGTCGGCGGCCACGGCCGCCACGCACTCCTGCTGCTTCGGGCCGTCCGGGGGCAGGGACTTGAGGTCGCAGGCGGGCAGCTTCTGGTCCGCCCGGTTCTCCCGGATGGTGGCGATGTCGAAGGTCGGCAGCAGGTGCACCGTCGTCACCCCGGCCTTGGCGAGGTCGCGCAGGTGCCGCATCCCGGCCGAGTCGGACTCGGTGAACGCCAGGTAGGTGCCGCGTTCGGCGGCCGGGACGCTGGTGTCCTCCACCGAGAAGTCCCGGACGTGGAGTTCCTGGATCTGCTGCTGCGCGGGCGGGACGGCCTTCGGGCGGGCCTGGTCGTCCCACCCGGCCGGCTTGAGCTCCTTGGCGTCCAGGTCGGCGACCAGGCTGCGCCTGGAGTCGGTGGAGAGCGCCACCGAGTACGGGTCGGTGACGGTGTTGACCACCAGCTGCTGCACCGAGGGCGCCCAGACCTTCACCTGGTACAGGTAGTACTTGCCGTCCAACTCCTTGCGGTCCCGGACGACTTCCCACACCCCGGTCTCGTCGTCCAGCTTCATCGGCAGCGTCCGCGGGGTGCCCCCGGTGGCGCTGTCGAAGACCTGGACGGACACCTGCTGGGCGGTCGGCGCCCAGAGCGAGAGGGCGACCTTGCCGTCGTAGTGGGCCGGGCCGAAGTCCACCTTGCCGGTGCGGCGGGCGTACAGGTCGTCCAGTGCGCCCGGGGTCTGGACCCCGGTGCCGGCCAGCACGGCGCCGCTGGGCAGGTGTTCGGTGAACAGCAGCTGGCTGCGCAGCGCGGCCGGGACGCGCGCGGTGTCCCGGTTGTCCACGGTGAAGGCCCGGTAGCCCGCCAGGTGCGGGTACGCGGCCTTCTGGGCGTCGGTCAGCCCGCCCGCGACGGGGGTGAGCCGGATCCAGGTGCCGGGCTTGGACAGCACGCCCTTGTCGGCGCGGATGCCGCCCTCGGGGTCGTAGACCAGCTGGGCGCTGGTGCCGCCGGCCAGGGCCTGGTCGGTGGCGCCGTAACCGGCGGGTACGACGACGGTCCGCGCGTCGATCCACTGGGCCCTGGCGCTGCCGAGGTCCAGCTGCGAGGCGGCGGCCGGGTTCTGCGGCAGCAGGTAGCCCTCGCGGCCGCCGAGGATCCACACCTCCTTGCCGTTGACGGCGAAGTCCAGCCACTGGTCGGCGGGCAGGTCCTTGTCGTTGCCGTTGTGCAGGATGTAGCTGAGGCTGGTCGCCCCGGGGGCGAGCGGCACCTCGAAGACGGCGCCGAAGGCATCGCGGCGCACCGGCAGCAGCGGCTTGCCCCAGTCGGTGGGGGCGGCGGCGCCGGTCCAGTCGTGCAGGCCCCAGCCGTCGTAGTTCCCGTCGGCCCGGTTGTAGTGGATGACGGCGGTGTCGGCGGGCGGGCTGCTGGTGGGGCCGGGGTTCGTGGTGCGGACGGTCGGGTCGCCCTGCTTCAACCACACCTCGCCGCTGCTGCCCAGGTCGAGGTGGCGGTCGGCGTCGACGTCCTTGGCGCCGTTCTTCTCCACGATGAAGCCGAGGTCCGAGGCGCCGGGCTTGAGCCGCACGTAGGCGAAGGCGCCGTACGCGTCCCGCCCGGTGAAGGGGTGTCCGGCGGGCCAGGTGGTGCCCTCGCCGTCGGCGAGGTCGCCCCAGGCGTACAGGTTCCAGCCGTCGTAGTCGCCGTCCGGCCGGTTGTAGTGGACGACGGCGTACGGGCGGGCGCCGGCGGTGGGCACCGGCTTGGGCGCGGGGGTGCCGGTGGTGAAGCTCGCGGTGGCGGAGCGCAGGTGGCCGCTGGAGTCCTGGACGACGGCCTTGTAGCGCACCACCGTGCCGGGGGCGACGGCGCCCAGGTCCTGGGTCACCGCGTACGTCCCGGTGTCGGCGGTGCCGAGCGTCTGCCACGGCCCGTTGCCGGTCTGGGCGGCGAAGGTCACCCGGTCGAAGCCGCCGTCCGTCTTCGCCCCGATCGTCACGAGCCCGGTCGAACCGTCCGCCGGCGGCCGCACCGACAGCTGTGGCGCGGCGGCGACCGGCGCGAGCCGGGCGCCGGCCTTGAGGACGACGGAGGACAGCGCCGGAACGGTGACGGTCACCTTGCGGTCGGCGCCGCTGGTGATCCGCGATCCGGCGGCGGGGTAGACCGGGTCGAAGCCCATCCCCGCCGAGAAGGTGTCCAGGGTGACGGTCTTCGCCTCGGTGGCGTTGTTGACCGCCACCAGGTACTCGACCTGCTGCGCGGCGTCGATCCGGGAGAAGGCGTACACGCCCGGGCCGTCGGCGGCGTAGCGCTGGATCTGCGCGCCGTCGGCGAGCGCCGGGTTGTCGTGGCGCAGCTTCGCCAGGCCGGCGATGCCCTGGTAGAGCTCGCCGCCCTGCCCGTACCGGTCGGCCGCCCCCGAGGGGCCGCCGAGCACCCGGTCGGCGTTGTAGGAGGGCGTCTTCGAGGCGAACATGTCCTGCCGGGCGTCCTTGTCGCCGCCCGCGCCGGTGAAGCCCTGCTCGTCGCCGTAGTAGACGACGGGCTGGCCGCGGGTGAGGAACTGCAGCTCGTTGCCGAGCCGGTCCTTCTTGAGCAGGGTGGCGTCGTCGGCGCCCGGGTTGTCGGCGAGCAGGAAGGAACCGAAGCGGCCCATGTCGTGGTTGCCGAGGAAGGTCGGCAGCTCGTAGGCGTCGGTGTCGGCGCTGGTGTAGCGGTAGTCCTGGCCGTAGACGTCGGCGAGGTCGCGCGCCGAGCCGCCCTGGGAGACGTACGAGCGGGCCGCGCCCTGGAACGGGAAGTCCAGGGTGGCCTGGAGCTTGCCCTTGGTGACGTAGGGCGAGGTGACGGCCGGGTCGCCGGAGTAGACCTCGCCGAACATGAAGAACTTCTTGTTGCCCTGCTTGGCGGCGAAGTCCTTGAGCGCGGGCGCCCATTGCTGCCAGAAGGCCATGTCGACGTGCTTGACGGTGTCGATCCGGAAGCCGTCCACCCCGGCGTCCTTGACCCACTGCTGGTAGACCTGCTCGAAGCCCTTGACCACCTTGGGGTTCTGGGTGTCGAGGTCGTCCAGGCCGTTGAAGTCGCCCTCGGTGGCGGACTCGCCGACGAAGGTCGAGTCGCCCCGGTTGTGGTAGAGCGCCGGGTCGTTGAGCCAGGACGGGGTCTTGGCGGTGGCGTCGGCGGGCTTGCGCAGGACCGGGGTGTAGGGGAAGGAGTCCTTGGTGATCTTCGGCCAGGGGGCGCCCGCGTCGGCGACCGCGGTCTCGTCGACCGGGTTGCCGTCCGCGTCGAGGGTCGGGTAGGCGCCGGTGGACCGGTAGGAGTGCTGCTGTTCCGCGGCGTCGATGACGTCGGCGGTGTGGTTGGTGATGACGTCGAAGAAGACCTTGATGCCGCGCGCGTGCGCCTTGGCTATCAGCTCCTTGAGCTGGTCGTTGGTGCCGAAGTGCGGGTCGACCTGGGTGAAGTCGGTGATCCAGTAGCCGTGGTAGCCGGCCGAGGCGTCGGCCCCGCTGCCCTGCACCGGCTTGTTCTTGAAGATCGGGGCCAGCCAGATCGCGGTGGTGCCGAGGTTCTGGACGTAGTCGAGCTTCTGGATCAGGCCGGCCAGGTCGCCGCCGTGGTAGAAGCCCTTGTCGGTCGGGTCGAGGCCGTTGTCCAGCCGGGCACCGGTGATGCCGCCGGTGTCGTTGGCGGTGTCGCCGTTGGCGAAGCGGTCGGGCAGGACGAAGTAGAACTGCTCGCGGGTGAGGTCGTGCCGTCCGGCGGTGGCCGCCAGGGCGGCGTCCGAGGGCGGGGGCGGCGGGGCGGCGGCGAGGGCCGCGGGGGCGCCGCCGAGGGTGGCGGCGGTCAGCGCGGCGGCCAGCAGGACGGCCGTGCGGCCGGGTCTGCGG
The DNA here is from genome assembly GCF_055594965.1 of Kitasatospora sp. NPDC040550. Lineage (NCBI taxonomy): Bacteria > Bacillati > Actinomycetota > Actinomycetes > Kitasatosporales > Streptomycetaceae > Kitasatospora > Kitasatospora sp. NPDC040550. The sequence continues at coordinate 31,055 of NZ_JBVIWC010000013.1, forward strand.
GCGGGTCCGCGGGGAGGACTGCTCCGTCGGGGGCGGAGCGGCGTATCGGCCACTGAGGGGCTCCCTTAGGGGAAGGGGCGATCGATTTCCCAGGAAGCTAGCGGCCTGCAATCTGTTTCAGCAAGATGCAGAAAGCGTTTCGTCCCGGGAAATTCCAGGCCACCGGCCCGCCCGGCCACCCCGGTTACGCTCGAACGGCCGAGCGCGTGACAATGGGACGTATGTCCGTCCCACCGGTAAGCACCAGACCCGACCGCACCCCCTACCCCGGTGGGATCCGCCCCCTACCCCTGGAGGGGGACAGCCGGTGAAGAATCCACTTCCAGAGGATGAGCAGACGGCTACGAGTGGTCTGGCAGACTTCTCGTCCATGGGGGAACCGACCGAGATCCAGCGAGGCGACGCCCGGCGCGCCGACGCGGCCCACGGTGGCGGTTCCGAGGCGACCGAGGCCACGCCGGCCCGGCTGCCCGAAGGAGCCACCCGTGCCGCCCAGACCCGCACCGCCGCCCTGCGCGGCCGCATCCGGGACCAGCGGCGCTCACCGGCCCGACCGCGGATCTGGTTCGAGCTCGCCCTGATCGGGATCAGCTACTGGCTCTACTCGCTCGTGCGCAACGCCGTCCCGGAGCAGGAGGCGATAGCCCAGAAGCACGCGCGCTGGATCTGGGACCTGGAGAAGGACCTCGGCATCGCGGTCGAGCGCTCGATCAACCACGCCGTGGACGGCGTCGGGTGGCTCATCACCGGGATGAACTACTACTACGCGACCCTGCACTTCATCATCACCATCGGTGTGCTGGTCTGGCTCTACCGCAGCCACCCGGGCCGCTACGTCGCCGCCCGCACGGTGCTGTTCGTCACCACCGGGATCGCCCTGGTCGGCTTCTACTTCTTCCCGCTGGCCCCGCCGCGGCTGATGACCGACGGCGGCTTCATCGACACCGTGCAGGCCCACCACACCTGGGGCTCGTTCGCCTCCGGGCCCGCCGCGCACGTCTCCAACCTGTACGCGGCGATGCCCTCGATGCACATCGGCTGGTCGATGTGGTGCGGCCTGACGATCTTCTTCCTGGCCCGCCGGACCTGGGTCCGGGTGCTCGGACTGATGTACCCGGCGGCCACCCTGGTGGTCATCATCTCGACCGCCAACCACTTCTGGATGGACGCCGTCGGCGGCGAGATCTGCCTGACGGTCGGCTTCCTGGCCGCCCGCTGGCTCTACCACGAGTGGGTCTACAAGCTGCCGCAGGTGCCCGCCCGGGAGCAGGCCGAGGAGCCGGTCACCGTGCCGGAGCAGTGGAGCGAGCCCGCGGTCAGCAGCGCACGGCGCTAGCCGACGGCCGGGGAACGACCGACGCGAGAGGGGCCCCTGATCCAGGGGCCCCTCTCGCGTGCCGGTCAGGCCGACCCGTAGAACAGCCGGTCCACCACCGCCCGGGCCCGCCGGGTGGTGCGCCGGTAGTCGTCCACCAGCTCCCCGCTGTGCCCGGCGCCGTACCCGAGGTAGCGGGCCACCCCGGCCAGCTCCCGGGCCTCCCCGGGGAAGCTGTCCCCCGGCCGCCCGCGCACCAGCATCACCGCGGAGCGCACCCGGGAGGCCAGCACCCACGCCGCCTCCAGCACCTCCGCGTCGGCCGGCTCCACCAGCCCGGCCCCGACCGCCGCCGCCAGGGCGGCCCTGGTCCGGGTGGTCCGCAGGCCCGGCACCTCGTGCCCGTGCTGGAGCTGGAGCAGCTGCACCGTCCACTCCACGTCCGCCAGCCCGCCCCGGCCGATCTTGGTGTGGGTGGTCGGGTCGGCACCGCGCGGCAGCCGCTCGGCCTCGATCCGCGCCTTGATCCGGCGGATCTCCACCAGGTCCCGCTCCGGCACCCCGGTGCCCGGGTAGCGCAGCGGGTCGATCAGCTGCCGGAACCGCGCGCCCAGCTCCTCGTCCCCGGCCACCGGCTCGGCCCGCAGCAGCGCCTGGCTCTCCCAGGCGTGCGACCAGCGCCGGTAGTAGGCCGCGTACGAGGCCAGGGTGCGCACCAGCGGGCCGCTGCGCCCCTCCGGCCGCAGGTCGGCGTCGACCAGCAGCGGCGGCTCGGTGGACGGCGCGGCCAGCAGGGTGCGCAGCTCATTGCAGACCGCCTGGGCGGCCCTGGCCGCGTCCTGCTCCAGCGAGCCGAGCAGCGGCTCGTGGACGAAGAGCACGTCCGCGTCCGAGCCGTAGCCGAGCTCGTGCCCGCCGAAGCGGCCCATCGCGATCACCGCGATCCGGGTCGGCAGGCCCCCGTGCTCGGCCTCCCAGCCGGCCACGCAGGCGCGCAGCGCGCCCTGGAGGGTGGCGGCGTTGAGCGCGGTCAGCGCCTCCCCCGCGACGTCCAGCGCCTCGGCCGGGTCGTCGCCGAGCCGGCCGAGCACGTCCGCGGCGGCCGTCCGGAACAGCTCCCGGCGGCGCACCGAGCGGGCGGCGGCCACGGCGGCGGCGGCGGACCCGGCCCGGCCGACGGCGGCCAGTATCTCCGACTGGAGCGCCGCCCGGCCGCGCGGCACCGGGCCCTGCGGGTCGCCCAGCATGGCCACCGCCTCGGGGGCGCGCAGCAGCAGGTCGGGAGCGAGCCGGCCGGCCGACAGCACCCGGGCGAGCTGCTCGGCTGCGGCGCTCTCGTCCCGCAGCAGCCGCAGGTACCAGGGGGTGCGGCCGAGCGCGTCGGAGACCTGGCGGAAGTTGAGCAGCCCGGCGTCCGGGTCGGCCGACTCGGCGAACCAGCCGAGCAGCACCGGCAGCAGGGTGCGCTGGATCGCGGCCTTGCGGCTGACCCCGGAGGCGAGCGCGCTGATGTGCCGCAGCGCGGCGGCCGGGTCGGTGTAGCCGAGCGCCTCCAGCCGGGCCCGGGCCGCCTCCGGGGTCAACCCGGCCGCGCCGGGCGGCAGTTCGGCGACGGCGTCGAGCAGCGGCCGGTAGAACAGCTTCTCGTGCAGCCGCCGCACCTCGACCGCGTGCCGCTTCCACTCGCGCTGCAGCGCGGCCACCGGGTCGGAGCGGGTGTCGTCGTTGATCAGCGCGGCGAGCGAGCGGGCGAGCCGGCGCTGGTCCTCCTCGGCGGTGGGCATCAGGTGGGTGCGGCGCAGCCGGTGCAGCTGGATGCGGTGCTCCAGCGAGCGCAGGAAGCGGTACGCGGTGTCCAGCGAGGCAGCGTCCGCCCGGCCGACATACCCGCCGCGGGAGAGCGCGGCCAGCGCCTCCAGGGTGTTGCCGCTGCGCAGCGCCGGGTCGGTGCGGCCGTGCACCAGCTGGAGCAGCTGGACGGAGAACTCGACGTCGCGCAGTCCGCCCGGGCCGAGCTTGAGCTGGCGGTCGACCTCGGGGGCCGGGATGGAGTCGATCACCCGGCGGCGCATCTGCTGCACGTCGGTGACGAAGTTCTCCCGGGCGGCGGCCTGCCAGACCATCGGGGCGAGCGCCTCGACGTACGCGGCGCCGAGCTCGGCGTCCCCGGCGACCGGACGGGCCTTGAGCAGGGCCTGGAACTCCCAGGTCTTGGCCCACCGCTGGTAGTAGGCGAGGTGGCTGGCCAGGGTGCGCACCAGGGGGCCGTTGCGGCCCTCCGGGCGCAGGTTGGCGTCCACCGGCCAGATGGTGCCCTCGCCGGTGGTGTCCGAGCAGAGCCGGGTGAGCGCGGCGGCCAGCCGGGTGGCGGCCTTGACGGCCGCGTGCTCGTCCACGCCCTCGCGCGGCTCGGCGACGAAGATGACGTCCACGTCGGAGACGTAGTTGAGTTCGCGGCCGCCGCACTTGCCCATCCCGATCACCGCGAGCCGGCAGGCCGCGGCGGCCTCCGGGTCCTGCTCGGCGGCGAGGTCCAGGGCGGTCTGGAGGGTGGCGCCGGCCAGGTCGGCGAGTTCGGCGGCGGTCTGGGCGAGGTCGGTGGTGCCGGTGAGGTCGCGGGCGGCGATGGCCAGCAGGCAGCGCCGGTAGGCGATCCGCAGGGCGTTCTCCGGGCTGCGGTCGGTGCCCCGGACGCCCTCGGCGAGGGCGCGGCGGAAGTCCGCCGGCCCGGGGTGCATGTCGCGCAGTTCGAAGGTGACCAGCGCGTGCCAGTCGTGCGGGTGCCGGGCGAGGTGGTCGGCGAGCGCGGTGGAGACGCCGAGCACGCCGAGCAGCCGGTCGCGCAGCGGCTTGGAGGTGGTGAGGGTGTCCCGCAGGGTGTGCCGTTCGGCCTCGTCGGCGGCCTCCAGCAGCCGGGCCAGGCCCAGCAGCGCGAGGTCGGGGTCGGCGGTGGCGCCGAGCGCGTCCAGCAGCACCGGGTCGTCGGCCAGGCCCTCCAGCCCGGGGCCGTCCAGCAGGCGCACCGCCTTCGCGGGATCGGTGAACCCGCGCCGGACCAGCCTGATCTCGGGCCGGCTGACCCGGCTCCCGGCCCGCTGTTCCTCCACCGCCATCGGCCCCTCCATCCGTCCGCCCCCGCAGGCAGGTTACGCGCCCCGGCGGCCCCGCGCCGGGCGTGACCGCCGGGTGGACCGCCCCCGTGACGACGGCCCCGCCGCCGCCCGGGCGGGCGGCGGCGGGGCCGGAGGGGTTCGGACCCGCCGCTCAGAGCACCTGCTCAGAGCACCTGGAGGTTCTTGCGCAGCTCGAACGGGGTCACCTCGGAGCGGTATTCCTCCCATTCCTGGCGCTTGTTGCGCAGGAAGAAGTCGAAGACGTGCTCGCCCAGGGTCTCGGCGACCAGCTCGCTGCGCTGCATCAGGTCGATGGCCTCGCCGAGGTTCTGCGGCATCGGCTGGATGCCGAGGGCGCGGCGCTCGGAGTCGGTCAGCGCCCACACGTCGTCGTCGGCGCCGGGCGGGAGCTCGTAGCCCTCCTCGATGCCCTTGAGGCCGGCCGCGAGGGTGACGGCGTAGGCGAGGTACGGGTTGCAGCCGGTGTCCAGGGAGCGGACCTCGATCCGGGTGGAGCCCTGCTTGCCCGGCTTGTACATCGGCACCCGGATCAGCGCCGAGCGGTTGTTGTGGCCCCAGCAGATGTACGAGGGGGCCTCGCCGCCGGCGCCGGCGGTGCGCTGGGAGCCGCCCCAGATCCGCTTGTAGGAGTTCACCCACTGGTTGGTGACGGCGGCCGTCTCGGCGGCGTGCCGCAGCAGGCCGGCGATGAACGAGCGGCCGACCTTGGAGAGCTGGTACTCGGCGCCGGACTCGTGGAAGGCGTTGCGGTCGCCCTCGAACAGCGAGAGGTGGGTGTGCATGCCGCTGCCGGGGTGCTCGGAGAACGGCTTGGGCATGAAGCTCGCGTGCACGCCCTGCTCCAGCGCGACCTCCTTCATGACCAGGCGGAAGGTCATGATGTTGTCGGCGGTGGACAGCGCGTCGGCGTAGCGCAGGTCGATCTCCTGCTGGCCGGGGGCGCCCTCGTGGTGCGAGAACTCGACCGAGATGCCCATCGACTCCAGCATGGTGATGGCCTGTCGGCGGAAGTCGTGGCCCACCCCGCGCGGGGTGTGGTCGAAGTAGCCGGACTGGTCGGCCGGGATCGGCGCGGTGCCGTCGCCGGGCAGGTTCTTCAACAGGAAGAACTCGATCTCGGGGTGGGTGTAGAAGGTGAAGCCCTGGTCGGAGGCCTTCTCCAGGGTGCGCTTGAGCACGAACCTGGGGTCGGCGTAGGAGGGCGAGCCGTCCGGCATCAGGATGTCGCAGAACATCCGCGCGGTGCCCGGGGTCTCCGAGCGCCACGGCAGGATCTGGAAGGTGGTCGGATCCGGCTTGGCGATCATGTCGGATTCGTACACCCGGGCGAATCCCTCGATCGCCGAGCCGTCGAAGCCGATGCCCTCCTCGAAGGCCTGCTCCAACTCGGCCGGCGCCACCGCCACCGACTTGAGGAACCCGAGCACATCGGTGAACCACAGCCGGACGAACCGGATGTCACGCTCCTCGAGCGTCCGAAGCACGAACTGCTGCTGCTTGCCCATGGGGACAGTCTCACCTCTGCTCTTTACGCTCGTGTTACGCCCGGGAGGCCCCCGAAAGACCTCGTCGAGCGATTGCCCCCATCATGGCCGATCCCCGCCCGGCACGGCAGGGCCGACCCCCCTGGGGCTCGTCCTCGCAGGACATTGCGTCAGTTAGACGATTAGACTTCGGAGCATGCCCACTCTCCGTCTCGCCCTGAGCCAGATCGACCCCTGGGTCGGTGACCTCGACCGCAACAGCGATGAGGTGGTGCGCTGGACCAAGCAGGCCGTGGAGGCCGGCGCCCAGCTGGTCGCGTTCCCCGAGATGGCCCTGACCGGCTACCCGGTCGAGGACCTCGCGCTGCGCGGCTCCTTCGTCGAGGCCTCCCGCGGCGCCCTGGTGGAGCTGGCCGCCCGGCTGGCCGACGACGGGCTGGGCGAGGTGCCGGTGGTGGTCGGCTACCTCGGGCGCTCCGACCACGCCTCGCCGCGCTTCGGCCGCCCCGCCGGGTCGCCGCAGAACTGCGCCGCGGTGCTGCACCGGGGCGAGGTGGTGACCCGCTTCGCCAAGCACCACCTGCCCAACTACGGCGTCTTCGACGAGTACCGCTGGTTCGTCCCCGGCGACCAGCTGCCCGTGCTGCGGCTGCACGGGGTGGACGTCGCGCTGGCGATCTGCGAGGACATCTGGCAGGACGGCGGCCGGGTCACCGCCGCCCGCGAGGCCGGGGCCGGCCTGCTGCTGGTCGTCAACGGCTCGCCGTACGAGCGGAACAAGGACGACCAGCGGCTGGAGCTGGTGCAGCGCCGCGCGGCCGAGGCGGGCTGCACCCTGGCGTACGTCAACATGGTCGGCGGCCAGGACGAGCTGGTCTTCGACGGCGACTCGATCGTGGTCGGCGCGGACGGCGAGGTCCTGGCCCGCGCACCGCAGTTCGAGGAGCACCTGGTGCTGCTGGACCTCGACCTGCCGGCCGCCGGCAGCGACCACACCGACGGCCTGCTGCTGAGCGACGGGCTGCACCTGGTCCGCACCGAACTGAGCGACGCGCCGGCCCCGGTGCCGGCCGGCCCGCCCGCCGCCGCCATCGCGCCCCGACTGTCCGACGAGGCCGAGATCTGGGCCGCGCTGGTCTCCGGCACCCGGGCGTACGTGGTCAAGAACGGCTTCCGCTCGGTGCTGATCGGCCTCTCCGGCGGCATCGACTCGGCCCTGGTGGCCGCGATCGCGGTGGACGCGCTCGGCGCCGACCACGTGCACTGCGTCTCGATGCCCAGCCGCTACTCCTCCCAGCACTCCCGGGACGACGCGGCCGAACTGGCCCGCCGCACCGGGCTGCACTTCCGGACCGTCTCCATCGCCCCGATGTTCGACGCCTACCTGGACGCCACCGAGCTGACCGGCCTGGCCGAGGAGAACCTCCAGTCCCGGCTGCGCGGCACCCTGCTGATGGCGATCTCCAACCAGGAGGGGCACATCGTGCTCGCGCCCGGCAACAAGAGCGAGCTGGCGGTCGGCTACTCCACCCTGTACGGCGACTCGGTGGGTGCCTACGGCCCGATCAAGGACGTCTACAAGTCACTGGTCTTCCGCCTCGCCCGCTGGCGCAACGAGGAGGCCGAGCGGCGCGGCGAGGTGCCGCCGATCCCGGAGAACACCATCGTCAAACCGCCGTCCGCCGAGCTGCGGCCGGACCAGGTGGACAGCGACTCGCTGCCCGACTACGACCTGCTGGACAGCGTGCTGGACCGCTACATCGAGGGCGACGAGGGCCGGGACGCGATCGTCGCGGCGGGCTTCGACCCGGCCGTGGTGGACCGGGTGGTCCGGCTGGTCGACACCGCCGAGTACAAGCGGCGCCAGTACCCGCCGGGCCCGAAGATCTCGGTGAAGAACTTCGGCCGGGACCGCCGGCTGCCGATCACCAACCGCTGGCGGCGCGGCTGACCCCCCGAGGGCTCAGCTGTACGTGAAGGCGGCGGCCACCGCGAGGTGGTCGCTGCCGTCCCGGGGCAGGGTGCGGGAGTCCACCGGCCGGAGCCCGCCCTTGCTCATGATCTGGTCGATCCGCGCCATCGGGAACGCCGCGGGCCAGCTGAACCCGAAGCCGTCCCCGGCCGCGCCCTGGGCCGAGCGCATCTGCGAGGTGACCGGCGCCAGGCTGCGGTCGTTCATGGTGCCGTTGAGGTCGCCGAGCAGCAGGACCTTCTTCACCGGCTCGGCCTGCACGGCGTCGCCGAGCGCCTGGGCGCTGATGTCCCGCTGGTGGACGGTGAACCCGCCCTCGGCCTTGAGCCGGACGGACGGCAGGTGGGCGACGTACACCGCGAGCGGGCCCTGCGGGGTGGTCACCTCGGCCCGGAACGCCCTGGTCCAGCCCATCCTCAGGTCCACCGGGGCGACCCCGCCGATCGGGTACTTCGACCAGAGCCCGACCGTCCCCTCCACGGAGTGGTACGGGTACGCCGCGGCGAGCCCGGTCTCGTACTCCCGCAGCTGGCTGCCGGCCAGCTCCTGGAGGGCGACGATCTGGGCGTTCGAGGCCACCAGGCCGCGGATGGTGCCCGGCACGTCGGTGTTGCCCGCGGCGACGTTGTGGCTGACCACCGTCCAGTCGCCCTTGCCGCCGCTCTTGTCGGACAGCAGCCCGCCGAACAGGTTGACCCACAGCACGGCGGGCACCAGCAGGGCGATCAGGGCGGTGGCGGAGCGGCGCAGCAGCGCGGGCACCAGCAGCACCGGGACTGCCAGCCCCACCCAGGGCAGGAAGGTCTCCAGCAGGCTGCCGAGGTTGCCGACGCTGTTCGGCACCTGGGCGTGGAGGCCCAGCAGCACGGCGGTGAGCAGGGCCAGCAGGGCGATCAGCAGTCCGCGCCGCCAGGTGCCGCTGCCGCGGGCGTCCCGGCCCCAGTGCCGCAGGCCGAGGAAGCCGCCGGTACGGCCCACGTCCTCGCCCGCACCGCCACGGGCCGTGGTCCGTTCGGTGCTGTCCGCCTGCGCCATGCCGTGGCTCCCGTCGCTCGTGCCGTCGCCGTCCGTTGTCCGGTCCGTGGGGGTACGGGCGCGGTGCCGGACTGGTGCCGGTTCGATCGGTTACCCGGCTCAGCCTATGCCGGGACAGACGCGCGGCCCCGGGAGCGGGTTCCGGCGTGGCCCGCTTTGGTGAGCCAGGCCACGTCGGACACGAAGGAGTGAAACCTCAGCGGCGCGCGATGCCGTCGAGCACGGAGTCGACCAGCTGGCGGGAGAGGTCCGGGTCCTCCAGGTCGGTGTCGTCCGAGAGGACGCTGCGGTAGAGGATCGGCCCCATCAGCAGGTCGCCGAGCAGTTCCACGTCGAGGTCGTCGCGGATCAGGCCCTCGGCGACGGCCCGCCGGATCGCGAGGATGCCGACCTCGCGGCGCGGCTTGATCACCCGTTCCCGGTAGGCGTTGTGCAGCTCCGGCAGGGCCTGCATCTGGCCGAGCGTCGCCTTGAGCACCCAGCGGGTGCGCTTGGCCAGGCCCCGCCGGCGGATGTAGTCGACCATCGCGATCAGGTCCTCGCGGGCGCCGGCGCCGGTGGGGGCCGGGATCGGCTCCTCCAGCCGGCTGACCAGGTCGACCAGCAGGGCCTCCTTGTTGGGCCAGCGCCGGTAGATGGTCGCCTTGCCGACGCCGGCCGCGGTGGCGATGCCCTCGATGGTGAGTTCGGACAGCGCCTTGCCGTCGGCCATCAGGTCCTCGACGGCGGTGAAGATGGCCTGCTCGGCGGCCTCGCTGCGGGGCCGGCCGCGGCGTACCGCCGCGCAGGACTGCCCGGTGTCGGCGCTCGGCGTGTCCGTCCTCATCCCCGCTGCCTCTCGCTCGCTGGTTCCGGGCGCACGGGCGCCGCGGTGGTCCGCCGGTCCGGGCCGGGGCCCTGCCGGTCGGGGGCACCGACCGGCAGGGCCATTGTCGCTCAGCCGTCCGCAGGTCAGGCGGCCGCGGCCGCCCGGGGCTGGTCCTGCTGCCCGGGAACCTGCCCGCCCGGGCCGCCGGGAACACCCGCGGGGGCGGCGGCGCGGCGCGGGAGCAGGAACCAGGCGACCAGCGCGCCGACCAGCGAGATGCCGACCGAGAGCGAGGCCACCACGTGCATGGCGTGGATGAAGGAGTCGTTCGCCGGACCGATCAGCCCGTCGGCCAGGCCCCCGGGGACGTGGTCGACGAAGGCCCGGGTGGACTCCAGCGACTCGGCGGCCCGGTCCAGGTTGGCCCCGGCCTTGTCCTGCACGGCCTGGGGCAGCTGGTGCAGCGGGCCGGTCATCCCGTCGCGGTAGACGGTGGAGAGCACCGCGCCGAGCACGGCGACCCCGAGCGAGCCGCCGACCTGGCGGAAGGTGTTGTTGACGGCGGAGCCGGCGCCGGCCTTCTCGCGGGGCAGCGAGCCCATGATCGCGACGGTGACCGGCGGCATGACGTGCGCCATGCCGGCGCCCATCACCAGGCCGAGCACGACCAGCACCCAGATCGGGGTCGTCGCGGTGAGCACGGTGTAGCCGACGAAGCCGAGCGCGACCAGCACCATGCCGCCCGCGGCCGTGGCGGCGACCCCGAAGCGGTCGACCACCAGCCGGGCCCGGGGGGCGAACACCAGCTGGGCGGCGGCCAGCGGGAGCATCAGCACGCCGGCCTGGAGGGCGCTGTAGCCGCGCACGCTCTGGGTGTAGAAGACGCCGAAGAAGGAGACGCCCATCAGCGCGAAGAAGATCACCGCGACGACCACCACCGAGGCGCTGAACACCTTGTTGCGGAACCAGGTGACGTCCAGCGCGGGGAACGGCGTACGGCGCTCGAACCAGACGAAGGCGACCAGCGCGAGCACGCCCAGCAGGGTCGGGCCCCAGGCCGCGAACGCGGTGAAGTCGGCCAGCTCGCCGCCCTTGATGATGCCGTAGATCAGCGCGACCAGGCCGATGATCGACAGCAGTACGCCGACCGGGTCCATCCGGCCCGGGTTCGGGTCCTTGGACTCGGGGATCAGGACGGTCATCGCGATCAGCGCGACGATCACGATCGGCACGTTGACCAGGAAGACCGAGCCCCACCAGAAGTGCTCGATTAGCAGGCCGCCGGTGATCGGGCCGATGGCGATGGCCAGGCCGACCGCGCCGGCCCAGATGCCGATCGCCTTGGGCTGCTCGTCCCGCTCGAAGACGTTCATGATGATCGCCAGCGTGGCGGGCATCGCGAGCGCGCCGCCGACGCCCATCAGGGCGCGGTAGCCGATCAGTTCACCGGGCGAGGCGGCCATCGAGGAGAGCAGCGAGGCGATCCCGAAGACCACCATCCCGCCCAGCAGGGCGCGCTTGCGGCCGAAGCGGTCGCCGAGCAGGCCCGAGGTGAAGAGCAGCCCGGCGAACACCAGGGTGTACGAGTTGATCGCCCATTCCAGGTCGCTCTGGGTGGCGCCCAGTCCGACCGGGGCGGGGGTCGCGATGGTCTTCATCGCGACGTTGAGGATCGAGTTGTCGAGCACGACGACGAGCAGGGCGAGCACCAGGGTGCCCAGGATCGCCCAGCGCCGGCGGTGGATGGCTTCCGGCACGCGGGGTGGCGCGGCTGCGGTGGTCATTGGTCTTCCCGTCCGTGTTGGCGTGGCACTGGCGGGCATTTGCGAGTCGCTTGCGTCTCGTAACCCCCTGGACCAGGGTAGCGGCCAATACGATACGAGACGAGTCCGTTTCGTAAAATGGAAGCAAAGCCCGAGGGGTGCGAGGGGCCCGAGGGGCCCGTGTGGCGCGGATCGCACCCCGCCGACCGCACCCCTCTTTGCGCACACGCCGGGGCGTGCAAGCATGGAGGTGATCCGGGGACGCCGTACGGCGCCACGAGACGACAACCCTTCAGGAGCCCGTTCGATGAACGCTTCTTCGCCTTCGCCTGCCCAGAACCAGGCGTCGACCGCCACCCTCTACGGCGGGGTCACCAACCGTCGCGTGACCGTCCGCGACCTCGCCGCCGCCAAGCAGCGCGGCGAGAAGTGGGCGATGCTCACCGCCTACGACGCCCTCACCGCGGGCGTGTTCGACGAGGCCGGGATCCCCGTCCTGCTCGTCGGCGACTCGGCCGGCAACTGCCACCTCGGCTACGAGACCACCGTGCCGGTGACCATGGATCAGATGGTGATGCTCTCCGCCGCCGTCGTCCGCGGCACCCAGCGCGCCATGATCGTCGCCGACCTGCCGTTCGGCTCGTACCAGGAGTCGCCCGCGCAGGCCATGCACAACGCGGCCCGGCTGATGAAGGAGGCCGGGGTCGGCGCGGTCAAGCTGGAGGGCGGCGAGCGCAGCGCCCGCTCCATCGAGCTGCTGGTCGAGGCCGGCATCCCGGTGATGGCCCACATCGGCCTCACCCCGCAGTCGGTGCACGCCTTCGGCGGCTACCCCGTCCAGGGCCGCGGCGACGAGGCGGCCCACCAGCTGCTCCGCGACGCCAAGGCCGTCCAGCAGTCCGGCGCCTTCTCCGTGGTGCTGGAGGCCGTCCCGGCCGAGCTGGCCGCCCAGGTCACCGAGCAGCTGGCGATCCCGACCGTCGGCATCGGCGGCGGCCCGGAGACCGACGCCCAGGTGCTGGTCTGGACCGACATGGCCGGCATGACGGCGGGCCGGGTGCCCAAGTTCGTCAAGAAGTACGCCGACCTGCGCGGCGTCCTCGGCGAGGCCGCCCGCGCCTACGCGGAGGACGTCCGCACCGGGGCCTTCCCCGCCGAGGAGCACAGCTTCCACTGACGGCTCCCCCCGCCCCTGCTCCGAGCCGCTCGGAGCAGGGGCGCTGTCATGCCGGGGAGGGCCGTGACAGCGGGCTGACAGCCCGGGCCGCCGGGCGACAGGGCGCTGACAGCCGGGCCGGACAACCTGGGGGCATGACAGGAATCGCGACCGCCCCGAACACGCGGGGAACAGCCGGGAACGCCGTCGAGGTCCACGGCATCGTCAAGCACTTCGGCACCACCAAGGCCCTCGACGGCGTCGACCTCACCGTCCGCGAAGGCACCGTCCTCGCCCTGCTCGGCCCCAACGGCGCCGGCAAGACCACCCTGGTACGGGTCCTCTCCACGCTGATCAAGCCGGACGCCGGCACCGCGTTCGTCGGCGGCTACGACGTCCTGCGCCAGCCCAAGCAGCTGCGCCGCACCATCGGCCTGACCGGCCAGTACGCCTCCGTGGACGAGCTGCTCTCCGGCTACGAGAACCTCTACCTGATCGGCCGGCTGCTCGACCTCTCCAGCCGGGAGGCCAAGGCCCGGGCCACCGAGCTGCTGGAGCGCTTCTCGCTCACCGAGGCCGCCAAGCGGATCGCCAAGACCTACTCCGGCGGCATGCGCCGCCGCCTCGACCTGGCCGCCAGCATGATGGGCCGCCCCCGGGTGCTCTACCTGGACGAGCCCACCACCGGCCTGGACCCGCGCACCCGCAACGAGGTCTGGGACGAGGTGCAGCGGATGGTCTCCGAGGGCAGCACCGTGCTGCTGACCACCCAGTACATGGAGGAGGCCGAGCAGCTCGCCGACGAGCTGACCGTCATCGACCGGGGCAAGGTGATCGCCGCCGGCGGCGTCGCCGAGCTCAAGGCCAAGGTCGGCGGCCAGATCCTCCAGGTCCGCCCCGCCCACCCGGCCGAACTGCCGGAGCTGGCCCGCTGCCTGCACGAGAACGGCATCACCTCCGCCACCTTCTCCCCCGACGACGGCCTGCTCGCGGTGCCGCTCACCGGCGAGGAGCAGCTCACCACCGTGATCGGGGTGCTCGGCGGCCGCGGCTTCGCGATCGCCGGCATCGACACCAAGGTGCCCAGCCTGGACGAGGTCTTCCTCGCCATCACCGGCAAGCCCGCCGCCGACGCGACCACCGCGCCCGCCGCCGACCTCGTCAAGGAGCCCGTCGCATGACCACCGCCACCCTCACCCCCGCCCCGGTCCGGGACCCGGCGGCCGACGAGACCCGGATCGGCCCGTCCGCCACCCTGCGCCACATCGGCGCGCTGACCCGCCGCAACCTGATGCGGATCAAGGCCGACCCGGAGTCGATGTTCGACGCCGTGCTGATGCCGATCGTCTTCACCGTGCTGTTCGTCTACGTCTTCGGCGGCGCCATGATGGGCGGGGACCAGGACAAGTACAAGCAGTTCATGATCCCGGGACTGCTCGGACAGACCGGCATGACGCTGGCCCTGGCCGTCGGCACCGGGCTGAACACCGACTTCCAGAGCGGGGTGATGGACCGCTTCCGGACCCTGCCGATCGGCCGGGCCGCCGTCCTGCTCTCCAAGATCGTGGCGGAGACGCTGCGGGCCCTGCTCTCCTCCCTGATCCTGCTGACCTTCGCCTTCATCCTCGGCTTCGAGCTCAAGACCGGCGTCCCGGAGCTGCTGGCGGCGGTCGGCCTGTCGCTGGTGTTCGGCATGTCGATCGTCTGGATCTCGATGCTGCTGGGCATGTCGATGAAGAGCGCCCAGGCCGTCCAGGGCGTCTCCATGCTGGTCCTGATGCCGATGCAGTTCGGCAGCTCGATCTTCGCGCCGACCAGCACCATGCCGGGCTGGCTCCAGGCCTTCACCAAGGTCAACCCGCTGTCCGCGCTGGCCGACGCCTCCCGCGCGCTGCTCAACGGCGAGGGGGCGGTGGCCCATCCGGTGATGGTCGTGCTGATCTGGTCCGCCGCCTCGACCGCGATCTTCGCCCCGCTCGCGGTGGCCCGCTTCCGCAAGCGGACCTGAGCGAGCCGGGGACGAGGGCCGGGCGGCGACCGTGGACAGGAAACCGCCCGGTACGAACGGACGGTCGGCCGGTGACCAGGGGACGGGCACCGGCCGGCCGACCGCTCAGCCGATCAGCTCCTCCAGCAGCGCCTGGGTCTGCTGCTGCGTCATCCCGCTGCCGCCGGCGTGCGCCGCCTCGAACCCGGCGTCGCCCAGCAGCCCCCGCATCGCGACCGCCGTCCGCTCGCGCTCCACGCGGTCCAGGAAGCCACCCTTCGGGCCGTTCAGCTGCTTGTGCGCACCGATCAGCACCGCTGCCTGCCGGGCCCGCTCCAGGTCGCCGTCCCGCTCCGCGAAGGCCGCCAGCACCCCGACCACGGCCGGCACCACCATGATCGTCATCTGTTCGGCGAAACCGCTCGCGGCCGTCACCGAGAGCAGCAGCCGACGGCCGTCACGCAGCTGGGCGTACCCGTCCTCCGGATCGCCGGCCCGGGCCGTGAGCCAGCCCCGGGAGCACCGCAGCAGCCCGCCGACGACGCCGGGGACGAACCCGCCCGCACTGATCCCGTCGAGGTGCGACAGCGCCGCCTTGGCCTCCTCGAACTCGCCGCGATGGGCGTGCAGGGCGCAGAGCGTCAGGTGGCCGAACAGCAGGGCGCCGGTGGTGGACTGGTTGAGGCCGGTGCCCTCGATGGCGGCCAACGCCTCCCGGATCAGCCGCTCGCCGCGCTCCAGGTCGTGCTCCAGCACGGCGCTGCCGAGGTTCACCTGCAGCATGGGCACCTCGTGCGGCGCGCCCAGCTGCTCGGCCAGCGCGATCGCCCGCTCGTACGCGGCGGCCGCGCCCACGGCGTCACCCCGGTTCGCCAGCGACTCACCGCGGGCCGACAGCGCCTGGGACACCCCCCAGAGGTCGCCCGCCTCCTCGAACAGCTCCAGGGAGCGCAGGCCGTCCCGGATGCTCTGCTCCTCGCCCTCCGGCCAGTCGTTCAGCATCCTGGCCCGGACCTGCAGGGCGAACGCCAGGTCGCTCGGATCGCCGTGCCGCTCGCAGCCGCGGACCGCGTCGTCCATCAGCTGCTTCATCAGCTCCAGGCGGCCGGCCAGGAAGGCGCCGAACACCCGCATCAGCGCCGGGAAGCGGTAGCCCTGCGGCAGCTCCGGGGTGTAGCTGTCCAGCAGCTGCTCCGCGATCCTGACCGCGTCCTTGTCGCCGAGCACGTCGAGGTTCCCCTCGAACATCCCGATCAGCCGGTACATCGCGGCCAGTCGGCGGGCCTCCTCGATCACCCCTGGAGGCATCGGGACGCCGTACTCGAGCACGTTGCGCTCCAGCGGCACCGGCGGCGGGGCGTCCGGGGCGAACGGGTCCGGGCCGAGCGCGGCGATCGCGGTGTACCAGCCGCGGGCCTCCATGCTGTAGCCGCGCAGCGACCAGTACCAGCCCATGCCGACGCCGAGGGCCAGCGCCTGCTCCTCGTCCGCGAGGTCGATCGCCCGGCGCAGCGCGGCCCGGATGTTGTCCTGCTCGCGCTCCAGCACGTTCAGCCAGTGCAGCTGCTGCGGGCCGTGGACGTTCAGGTCGGCGGTGGCGACCAGCGCCCGGAAGTGCGCCAGGTGGCGGGCGCCGGTGGCGTCGCGGTCGGCGGCGGACGCGGCCAGGCGCTCGGTGGCGTACTCGTGGATGGTCTCCAGCATCCGGTAGCGCGGCTGGACGCCGTCGTCGGCCAGGTCCGCCACCAGCAGGGACTTGTCGACCAGGGAGAGCAGCAGGTCGGCGACCTCCGGGCCGACCACCTCGGTGCCGTCGGCACAGACCGCCTCGGCGTCCTCCAGCTGCCAGCCGCCGGCGAACACCGAGAGCCGGCGCAGCACCGCCCGTTCCCGCTTGCCCAGCAGGTCCCAGCTCCAGTCGACCACCGCGCGCAGGGTCTGCTGGCGCGGCAGCAGGGTGCGGCTGCCGGCGGTGAGCAGGGCGAAGCGGCCGTCCAGCCGGTCGGCGATCTGGCGGGCCGTCATCACCCGCAGCCGGGCGGCGGCGAGTTCGATGGCCAGCGGCAGGCCGTCCAGGCGGCGGCAGATCTCGGCGCAGGCCTCCGGGTCGCTCTGCGGGTCGAAACCGGGGCGGGCGGCGGCGGCCCGCTCGGTGAGCAGCCGCAGCGCCACCGGGTCCGGCAGCGGCTCGACCGGCAGGGCCGTCTCGCCGGGCACGCCGAGCGGCTCCCGGCTGGTGGCGAGCACGGTGAGCCCCGGGCACTCGGCGAGCAGGGTGTCGACCAGGTCGGCGGCGGCCTGGATCAGGTGCTCGCAGTTGTCCAGGACGAGCAGCATCCGGCGGGGCCCGCAGTGCTCGACCAGTCGGCGGATGGGATCCTCGGCGCGCTTCTCCATCACCTCGGCGACCATGCCGGCGCTGTGCAGCACGATCTCGCGCAGGCCGAGTGCGGAGACCACGGCGGCCGGGACGGCCTCCGGGCTCTCCAGCGGGGCGAGTTCGGCCAGCCAGACGCCGTCCGGCCACTGCCCGGCGGACTGCTCGGCGCGACCGGCCTCGACCGACAGCCGGGTCTTGCCGGAGCCGCCCGGGCCGGTCAGGGTCACCAGTCGATGCGTCGTCACCAGGCCGCGCAGGGCGGTGAGATCGCCCTCGCGGCCGACGAAGCTGGTCAGTCGGCCGCGCAGGTTCCCGGTGGCGCGCGGGAGTTGGGGCGCCGGGGCGGGGGACTGCGGGGCGGGGGGCTGCGGCTCCTGCGGTCGGGCCGGGGACGCGGTCGTGGGTGCGGTCGTGGGCGCGGTCGTGGGCGCGGCCGCGGGTACCAACGCGGCCGGGGCCGGGGCCGGCTCGGCCGAGCTGAGCAACTCGGCGTAGCAGTCCTGGAGTTGACGGCCGGGGTCGACGCCCAGCTCGTCCGCCAGGGCCCGCCGGGTGCGCTCGTAGTGGCGCAGCGCCTCGGCGGTGCGGCCGCTCCCGTGCAGCGCCCGCAGCATCAGCAGTTGCAGGGGCTCGTCCAGCGGCTGCCGTTCGCACAGCTCGGCCAGTTCGGCGACCAGCTCGGAAGCCCGGCCGAGGCCGAGGTCCGCGGTTATCCGGTGCCGGCGGGCCTCGTCGCGCTGGGCCTCCAGCCGGGCGGCCGCGGCGGCGCGGTCGGGCAGGTCGGCCAGGGCGGGACCGCGCCACAGCGCCAGGGCGGCGCGCAGCCGCTCGGCGGCCAGGGCGCTGTCACCGGCGTCGAGCGCGTTCCGGCCCTCGGTGCTCAGCCGCTGGAAGTCGGCGAGGTCGGTGGCCGGGTCGGCCAGCCAGTACCCGGCCGGCCCGGAGCCGACCCGCTCCCGGCCGATGGTGCGGCGCAGCCGGCCGACCAGGGTCTGCAGGGCCGCGGCGGAGTCCTGCGGTGGTTCGGCGTCCCACACCTCGTCCACCAGCAGGTCGGCCGGGACCGGCCGGCCCTGCCGCAGGGCCAGCGCGGTGAGCAGCGCCCGCAGCCTGGCCCCGCCGAGCGGGACCGGCGTGCCGTCGTCGTGGTGGGCCGTGGTGGTACCGAGGATGCCGTAGTGCACCGGACCATTCTGGTCGATGGACGGCGGCCCGGCCGCACAATTGTGCCGGCCCCTCCCCCGCCCCCCGGGGCGCATCGGAACCAGGCACCTCCCCTCGGACGTTCACCCTGGGCCGCTTGTCCGGCCACCGGCCCGCCCGGCATGATCGGGTCCAGCCGGTATCCGCCATCCCTCTGCCCACGGAGCACCCACAGATGACCTTCGCCGCCACGCCGCGCTCCCGCAGCGAGGACCGCCGGATCAGCCCGGTGTTCTGGGTGCTCCTCGCCACCCTGGGCACCTCCGCCTGGGCGGTGTACTCCGGCTACGGCAACGCCTCGTTCGGGGTGTTCCTGTTCGTGATCTCGGGCTGGATGGTCTCGCTCTGCCTGCACGAGTACGCCCACGCCCGCACCGCCCTGCACGGCGGCGACATCACCGTCGGCGCCAAGGGCTACCTCACGCTCAACCCGTTGAAGTACGCCAACGTGCTGCTCAGCTTCGTGCTGCCGATCGTCTTCATGATCCTCGGCGGCATCGGCCTGCCCGGCGGCTCGGTCTGGATCGAGCGCAGCCGGATCCAGGGCCGGCTCAAGCACAGCCTGATCTCGGCGGCCGGGCCGCTGGTGAACGTGGTGATCGGGGCGACCCTGCTGATCCCGATCGGCGCGGGCTGGCTGGACGACCCGACGGTGCACGCGGTCTGGAACGGCTACGAACTGCCCTACTCGCCGTTCGCCGGCGCCCTGGGCTTCCTGGGCTTCCTCCAGCTCAGCGCGGCGGTGCTGAACCTGCTGCCGATTCCCGGCCTGGACGGCTACGGGATCGTCGAGCCGTGGCTCTCGTACAAGACCCGGCGCGCGGTGGAGCCGTTCGCGCCGTACGGGTTGCTCGCGGTGTTCGCGTTGCTGTGGCAGCCCGAGGTGAACTCGTTCTTCTTCGGCATCGTCCACGGCCTGATGAACCTCTTCGGCGTGGACCAGGACTACCCGACGCTCGGCCGGTACCTGTTCAGTTTCTGGAAGAACTAACCCTGCTCGGCGGCGGCCGCCGCCTCGGCGATCTTCGCCTTGCGCCGGTTCAGCCAGAGCACGTTGCTCGCCACACCGGCCAGCGGGAGCCAGATCAGCCCGATCCAGAAGCCCTCGACCATCGAGACCACGGCGGCCGCCAGCGCGAGGACGACGACGAGCAGGGCGAAGAGGGACGTGCGAGGCATGGCGCGGAGCTCCTAGGACCGGGTGCGGACGGCCGGGGTCGGCCGCCACCCATTGTCGCCGACCTCACCCCCGGACCGGGTCCAGGGGTGAGGTCGACACGAACCTCCGACTGCTACACGTCGGTGATCCGCAGGCCCGCGTGGGCCTTGTAGCGGCGGTTGACCGAGATCAGGTTCGCCACCAGCGCCTCCACCTGGTGGGCGTTGCGCAGCCGGCCCGCGAAGATGCCGCGCATGCCGGGGATCCGGCCCGCCAGGGCCTGCACGACGTCGGTGGCCGCCCGCTCGTCGCCCAGCACCATGACGTCGGTGTCGATCCGCTCCACCGACTCGTCCTGGAGCAGCACCGCCGAGAGGTGGTGGAAGGCGGCGGTGACCCGGGAGTCCGGCAGCAGGGCGGCGGCCTGCTGGGCGGCGCTGCCCTCCTCCGGCTTGAGCGCGTAGGCGCCCTGCTTGTCGAAGCCGAGCGGGTTGACGCAGTCGACGACGATCTTTCCGGCGAGTTCCTCGCGCAGCGCGGTCAGGGTGGCGGCGTGGCCGTCCCACGGGACCGCGATGATCACCACGTCGCTCTCCCGGGCGACGGTGGCGTTGTCGGCACCGCGCACGCCGGCGCCCAGCTCGGCGGCCGAGGCCTCGGCCCGGGCGGCGTCGCGGGAACCGATGATCACCTGCTGGCCGGCCTTGGCCAGTCGCAGGGCCAGGCCGCGCCCCTGGTCGCCGGTGCCACCGAGGACACCGACCACCAACTGCGAGACGTCCGGCAGCTCGTGGGCCGGGTTTGTCGCTGAATCGAGGGAAGTCATGGGCCGATCTTCCCAAACCGCGGGCCCGGCGCGACATCCTGGCCCGCATGGACGCAGTGAGAGTTTCGGCACTTCGTGAACGACTCACGGGCACCGGCTGGTTGGAGGCGGTCGGCGGCTTCGCCGGCGCGCTGCGACGCTCGGTGGACCGGCGCGGGGCCGGCGAGCTGCTGCTGGTCGGCACCGAGGCCTACGAGCCCTGGCACCTGGCCGCCCACCTGGAGGACGAGGCCGCCTGGTCGGCCGTCCCCCGGCTGGCGCCCACCCTGCTGCGGCACGCACCGCCCGCCGCCGCCCCGGCCCATCTGGCGCACGGCCTGCGGCGGCTCACCGAGGCCGGGCGCGGCGCCACGGTACTGGTGGTGGCCCCCGGCGCGGCCGGTGCCCCGCTGCTGGAGCGGGTGCGGGACGCCCGCCGGCACGGCGCGACCGTCCTGGCCCTGGACGGCGCCGACCCCACCCGCCGGGGCGACCTCACCGACCCCGCCGGTCTCGCCGGTTCCACCGCCCCCGCCGGTTCCACCACCCCTGTCGGTCTCGCCGACCTCGCGGGTCTCGCGCACGAGCGGCTCGCCGTCGGCACCGCCGCCGAGGAGCCCTTCGACCTGGCGCAGCACCTGGTCAGCGCCGCCGCCGGACAGCCGGTCGGCCGCCGCTCCGCCCTGGACCGACTGGCCGACCTCGCCGGCCGGCTCACCTCACCGCCCGCGTTCACGCGCTGGTGATAAATCCGTTGCGGTCCGGGAACCGGCCGTCCCAGGATGGTCGTTCGTGAACGACGACGAACCACCGCCCACCGGTCGGGCGCGCACCCTGCTGCGCTCGCTGGCGCCCGACCTGTCCCCCTGGCGCGCCTCGCGGGACTTCCGCTACCTGTGGACGAGCGGCTGCATCACCAGCTTCGGCAGCTTCCTGACGTACGTCGCCGTTCCGATGCAGATCAAGGAACTCACCGACTCCTCCTTCGCGGTGGGCCTGATCGGCGCCGTCGAACTCGTTCCGCTGATCGTCTTCGGCCTCTGGGGCGGCGCCCTCGCCGACGCCCTGGACCGCCGCAAACTGGTGCTGCGCTCCGAGGCCGCGCTCGGGCTGCTCGCCGGGCTGCTGCTGCTCAACGCCCTGCTGCCGCACCCGCTGCTGTGGCCGATCTACCTGGTCGCCGCCCTGGTCGCGGCCTGCGACGGGCTCCAGCGCCCGGCGCTGGACTCGCTGCTGCCGCGGGTCGTCGCGCACCAGCACCTGTCGGCCGCCTTCGCCCTCAAATCGCTGTACCACAACGTCGCTTCGGTGGCCGGTCCGGCGCTGGCCGGGATCGTGGTGGCGGTGTCCGGGGTGCAGACCGCGTACGCGCTGGACGTGCTGACCTTCGTGGGCTCGCTGCTGCTGCTCGTCCGGATCAGGGCGGTGCCACCGGCCACCGGCGCCGAGCGCCCGTCGATCCGGGCGGTGCTCACCGGTGTGCGGTACGCGTGGAGCCGCAAGGACCTGCTCGGCACCTACGCGATCGACCTGTGCGCCATGCTGTTCGCCTTCCCGGTGGCCGTCTTCCCCTTCCTGGCCTCGGACTTGGGCGCGGACTGGGCGCTCGGCCCGATGTACGCCGCCGCCGCCGTCGGCGGCCTGCTGGTCGGCGCGACCAGCGGCTGGACGTCCCGGGTCCACCGGCACGGACGGCTGCTGGTGGCCGCCGCGGTCGGCTGGGGCGCGGCCATGACGCTGGCCGGACTGTCCGGCAGCGTCTGGGTGGTGCTGCTCGGGCTGGCCCTGGCCGGTGGCGCGGACGAGATCAGCGGGATCGCCCGCTCCACCATGTGGAACCAGTCCATCCCGGACGAGGTGCGCGGCCGGATGGCCGGCGTCGAGCTGCTCAGCTATTCCGTCGGGCCCCAGCTCGGCCAGGTCCGGGCCGGCACCATGGCCGGCCTGATCGGCGTCCGCGCCGCCGTCTGGACCGGGGGCCTGGCCTGCGTCGCCGCCGTCCTCGCCCTCGCCGCCGCCCTCCCCCGCCTGCTCGCCTACGACGACCGCACCGACCCGCACACCGCCGCCGTCCGCGCCGCACACGAACGCGCCGCCCGCGAGACCCCCGCCCCGGCCTGACCACCCCGGGGCGGCCGGGCTACTGCGCCCCGTCGTCCTTGGGGCGGTCGCTCCAGCGCGGGTCGTTCTGCCACTCGCGGTTGCGTTCGTCCGCGGTGTCCAGGGCGTGGGCGGCCTCCTCGCGGCTGGCGTAGGGGCCGAGGCGGTCCTTGGCGGGGCACTCCGGGCCCTCCTCGACCTTGGCGTGCTTGATGCAGTAGAACCACTCGCCGGGTTGGCCGGTCGGCTTGCGGTGGAATCCGAGGGGCATGGCGTTCTCCCGTCCAGACGTTGGGGTCGGTACCGATCATTCCCCGGGCGGGGCCGCCGTGCACACCGCGCGGGAACCGCCGGGTGGCGGCGGGGGCGGCGACTAGACTCGCCGGCATGGCTCTCGTACCCGGCATCCAGTCCCCCACCCGCAAGGTCCCGGCGCACATCGCGCGCCCCGAGTACGTCGGGAAGCCCGCGCCGACGCCGTACACCGGGCCCGAGGTGCAGACCGCCGAGACGATCGAGAAGATGCGGATCGCGGGCGGGATCGCCGCCCGGGCGATGGAGGAGGCGGCGAAGCTGATCGCCCCCGGCGTCACCACCGACGCGCTGGACGTGGTCGCCCACGAGTACATGTGCGACCACGGCGCCTACCCGTCCGACCTCGGGTACCGCGGCTTCCCCAAGTCCGTCTGCACCTCCGTCAACGAGGTGATCTGCCACGGCATCCCGGACTCGACCGTGCTGCAGGACGGCGACATCGTCAACATCGACGCCACCGCCTACATCCACGGCGTGCACGGCGACCTCAACGCCACCTACCTGGTCGGCGACGTGGACGAGGAGTCCCGGCTGCTGGTCGAGCGCACCCGGGAGTCGCTGAACCGGGCGATCAAGGCGGTCAAGCCGGGCCGTCAGATCAACGTGATCGGACGGGTCATCGAGTCCTACGCCAAGCGCTTCGACTACGGCGTGGTGCGGGACTTCACCGGACACGGCATCAACACGTCGTTCCACTCCGGCCTGATCGTCCCGCACTACGACAGCGAGCGGGCCACCGAGGTCATCAAGCCCGGCATGACGTTCACCATCGAGCCGATGCTCACCCTGGGCACCTACGACTACGAGATCTGGCCGGACGGCTGGACGGTCGTCACCAAGGACCGCAAGCGCACCGCCCAGTTCGAGCACACCCTGGTGGTCACGGCGGACGGCGCGGAGATCCTCACCCTGCCGTGACCCGCCTTCGGCACCGGCGAGCCCCGAGCCGAAGGGGCGCGCCGGTGCCGGGCGAGTAGCAGCCCTAGCCGATCAGCCACTGCTCCTCGGCGACGGCGCCCACCTCGGTGCAGGCGTCGGTGAGCACGTCCAGGACGCGCAGCGGGTCCGGCAGCGGCAGTTCGGGCCCGCGCAGCCACCGCACCTCGGAGCCGTCCGGCAGCGCGGCGGGCGGGAGCAGGGTGTACGAGCCGCGGCAGTGCCAGCGCAGGCCGGGGTGCTCGGACACGGTGTCCGGGGTGGAGTCGAGGGCGCTGTCCCACCACTCGTCCTCGTCCTGGGGGGTGCCGCGGGTGGCGGTGAAGAAGAGGTAGCGGTCCTCGCCGAGGGCGGCGACCGGGCCCTCGACGCCCAGCGCGGTCAGCCGCTCCAGGGCGAGCCGGCCGGCCTCGGCGGGGACGTCCAGGACGTCGTGCACCCGGCCGGTGGCGGTGACGAAGTTGGCCTGGGGGTCGCGGGAGAGCCAGCGGGAGAGCTGCTCCGGGTCGGTGGTGGCCTGGGTCTGCCAGGCGAAGGAGACCGGGTGCCGGGCCGGGGCCGGACAGGCCACCCGGTCGCAGGAACACCGGTAGCCGGCCGGGTGGGCCGCGGGTGCGAGGGGGAATCCGGCGCGCACCGCGCCGAGCAGCTGTTCCAGTCTGGCGGCCGGGTCCGCGCCTCCCGGGCGGGCCCGCTCACGGTCACGCTTCTGCCACCAGGTCGTCCACCTGCTGCCGGCTTCCATCGTGCCCCTTCCGCGCAACTGCCGTGCCTGGTGCGACACAGCGTTCGACGTACCACTCGGACGCAACACGCGGCGCCCCCCGCTGCTTCCCGGGGCGGTGCTCGGCCCTGCTGTCCGCGCCCCGCCGACCGCGGCCGGGGTCACCGGACGGCCGACGCCCGGGTCTCGGTACGCCTGTCGCGGCAGCACGCTGTCCGCGCCGGTGACGGCCGGAGGGCACACTGACTCGCGCCTCGCCCGGCCCGTACGGGGCCCGCTGACCCGGGGTGGACCCCGGGGGCGTACAGGAAAGGATAGGGGTGCGCGGGGCCTCCGGATGACCGGGGGCGGTGCCTCTCCGGTCACACCCCGGCCACGCGGGCCACACTCCGGGCACCCGACCGTCACCGCGCCTCCGCTCCCGGGTGCTCCCGGCGTGGCCGCCTCGTGGAGGTGAGACCCTGGAGGGGTGAAGAGCGCGGACACCGAATTCGTCGGCGGCCCCCTGGACGGGACGGTCCTGCCGATCCCGCTGGGGCCGATGCTGGGCGTGCCCAAGAAGTACAAGGTCCCGGTCCCCGCGCAGGGCGACTCCCCCGCGCGCACACTGGTGTACGTCCGGAGCAAGCAGGTGCGGGGACTCAGCTGGTTCTGGCGCTACGAGTACGACGAGGCGGCCTCCACCGGCGCCGGGCCCACCGGGCCCACGGAGGCGACCGGACCCACCGAGCCGGCCGGACCCACCGAGCCGACCGGGTCCACCGGTCCCGCGGACTGACGGGCCGCCCGTTCCCCCTTCGCCCTCCCCGGGAGGTCGGCATGGCCAGGACGGTTCGGCACCCCGTACGGCACGGCAGGAGCCGCACACGGGCGGCGGCCCACCACAACCGGCAGGTCGCCTGGGTGACGGGTGCCCTGCTGCTGGTGGTCTGCCTCTACAGCGTCACGATCGGGCCCGACGGCTGGCTCTGGTTCGGCTGGGCGGTGCTGCTGCTCGCCTGTGTGGGCCTGTTCCTGGTCCGCCCCTGAGCAGCGGCACCGCCCACGTCACCGGCCCGCGCCGGGAGCGGCCCCCCGCACCGGTCAGTCATCCTCGGCGAGGACGAGGTACAGCTTCTTGCGGGCCTCGGTCAGCACCGCCAGGCCCTTGGCGCGCTGCGCCTCGGTGCCGGTGCGCATGACCTGCTGGACCGCCTGCTCGACCGCGACGAGCGCCTGGCCGACCTCCTGGACGGCCTCCCAGTCGACCTCCCGGCCGGCCTCGGCCCACGGCTCCGCCGGGCCGGCCTCGGCCTCGGCGCGGCCCCGCTCGGTGAGCGAGACCAGCCGCTTGCCGCCGACCTCCTCCGCCGTGATCAGGCCCTCCTCCTCCAGCAGCTGGAGGTTCGGGTAGATCGAGCCGGGGCTGGGCCGCCAGGCCCCGCTGGTCCGTTCGGCGATCTCGGCGATCATCTCGTAGCCGTGCATCGGCCGCTCTTTGAGCAGCGCCAGCAGCGAGGCCCGGACGTCGCCGCGCCGGGCCCGGCCACCGCGCCGCCCGTGCGGACCGCCGCGCCGGCCACCGTGGCCGCCGAAGCCGTGCCCGAACGGGCCGCCCATCGGCCGGCCGGGGCCGCCGCCGAACGGCGGGCCGAAGCCGCCGAAGGCCGCCCGCCCCTCGAAGCCGCCGGGGCCTTCCCCGGGCATCCCCCGGAACTCCGGACCCGGACCGCGACGGCGTCCGCCACCGCGCGGGTCCTCCGTGCGAAATCGCATTCCTGAGCGCATGGCGCCCACCTCCTCGTTGGTTCATCGGTTCCACCGAGACAGTCGAGTCACTGTCTCGATAGTTCGACGATATATCGGTGACTGTCGCTCGTCAACGGATACCGACACGGGAGCGACAGACCGCACGGGCCCGGGCGGAACGGATACGGTGACGGGCATGGCCGGTGAACGAGACCTTGCGACCCTGCTGCGCGGGATGCGCCCGCAGCTCAACCCGGGGCGGTACGTCTACTGCACCCTCCCCGCGAAGGTGCCCGCCGGAATGCGGCCGGTGGTGACCGTCGCCGAACCCGAAGGGGTGACGGTGGTGGTCACCCAGGAGGAGGCCGACGCGCTCGGGCTGCGCTACGAATACGTGGCCGCCTGGATCACCCTGCAGATCCACTCCGCGCTGGAGGCCGTCGGGCTCACCGCGGCCGTCGCCGGACGCCTCGCCGAGCAGGGCATCAGCTGCAACGTGGTGGCCGGCTTCCACCACGACCACCTGTTCGTCGCCGCCGACGACGCCGACCGCGCCGTCCGGGCACTGGAACAGCTCTCCGCCGACTCCGGCTGACCGCTCCCACCGGCCCGGCCCGCCGGACGGGCCCGCCGGGTGGCCGCCGCCGGGCCCGCCTTCGAGACTGGAGGGAGCCGCCCCGCCAGGGCCGGCCCCCACCGGAAGGAGACGGCCGCCATGGCCATCTGCGTCACCTGCGGCAACGACTACTGGCTCGCCTTCGAGATCAGGACGGTCACCGGCGACACCTACACCTTCGACAGCTTCGAGTGCGCGATGGAGAAGCTCGCCCCCCGCTGCGAGCAGTGCGACGTGCGCATCGTCGGCCACGGCGTCGAGGTGGCCGGCATGTTCTTCTGCTGCGCCAACTGCGCCCGCGTCAACGGCGGCCTCGGCGAACAGATCCGCGACGCCGTCGGCGCCCGCCCGGCCTGACCGCAGCCCCGCGACACGCGAAAGGCCCGGCGCCATACGAAAGGCCCTCCGACCAGTTGCGGGTCGGAGGGCCTTCGGCTGTTCAGGGGCGGAAGAGTCGGCCTGTACGCCGGGAACAGTCTCTTCACCGGCAGCCACCTGCGGAAACGCTCTTCCCGGCGGTCCGATCGCCACTAAATCGCCACACCCCCCGCGACCGCCACTCAGCGGGCCTTTTCCGCGGCTCCTCGTCCGTCGTGAGGCTCTCGTCAGACGGTGGTGGTGCAGACGAATCCGAGGTCGGCCAGGCCCTCGCTCCGGCACAGTCGGTCGGATGCGCCCCCGGCAGCTGTCTGCAAGAGCTGGTAGTCGGCGCCGTCTTCCTTGCCCCAGTGCATCGCCGCGCGCCACAGGAGCCGCCCGAGGCCGAGGCTGCGGTATTCCGGCAGAACACCGAAGTACTGCGGGAGGAGTCGTCGCCTGCCGATGGGGTCGGCCATGGTCTCCATGGGGCCGATTGCGCCTGCTACGCGCTCGTCCCGGACGGCGACCAGCACGGGGCCGATGCTGTCGATCCGGGAGTGCAGGAACACGAAGCCCTCGCCGGCCAGCTTCTCGGCGAACTCGGGGAAGGTGGTCCGGATGGCTTCGGGCTGTTGGCCGAGGGCCTCGATCCCGTCGACGGCTGGTGCGTCCTGGTCGAAGGTACGGAGCTGTACGCGGGTAGAGGCGGCCACTGGGTCGGCGGCGTCCTGGAACCACACCACGCGGGCTTTGGATGCGTCGCGCCCGGCGGCGAGCTTGGCGGCCAGTTCCTCGGCCTCCTGCCGGTGCTCGCGGGCGCCGTAGAGATGGACGCGCAGGATGCCGCGACCGGTGATGGTGGGGAT
Organism: Kitasatospora sp. NPDC040550; assembly: GCF_055594965.1. Classification (NCBI taxonomy): domain Bacteria; kingdom Bacillati; phylum Actinomycetota; class Actinomycetes; order Kitasatosporales; family Streptomycetaceae; genus Kitasatospora; species Kitasatospora sp. NPDC040550. Next base: position 58,901 of record NZ_JBVIWC010000013.1, read on the forward strand.
CAGCGTGCGGGCCTGGTTCTGAACGACGGCGTCCAGCAGGACATGCTCGTCCTTGTAGTCAGACCACCGCCGGTCCTTGTCGTACGGCAGGAATTCTCCAGTGCCAGCGACGGCGAACACCTCGGCCAGAAGCTCAGCGGAAATAGCTTCGGGGTGGAGTGGCCCGAGCGTCGGAAAATACGGGACGCACATCACGGGGCGCAGCAAGTCCCAGCGCGGATCCATACCCGCACCCTACTCGCCCGCCCCGCACGGCTCAGGCCCCGACGCGGAGAGCGCCGGGGCCTGAGCGTTACTGATCAGGTGCGATCAGCGGGTGGTTCAGTGGGGGTTGTCGTCGCCCGCGTTGCACGAGCACTTCACGCTGTCCATGACCTCGTCCAGGTCGCCGACGGCGATGATCTCGGTGACGGGCGGGGTCGGGGCCGCGATCGGCCGCGTGAGGTAGGGCAGGCGCTGGGCCGGGCCGCCGTCCGGGAACGGACGCCTCGGGGAGAGTTCGACAGCTACAGCGGTCATGTCACCCTGCTTTCTTGATCCCGTGCTGGCAGTAACTTGCGAGTGGTGCCTTCGCCTCCTGGTAGTGCTTGGCCAGCGGCCGGCACACGGTGCACGCGCCGGAGAGCTGGCAGCCGGAGCATCCACCGGTGCGAAGCATGAGGCGGTCGGCGATGGCGCCGAGCCGGGCGAGGCCGTTGATCCCCTCGGTGGGGAGGCTGATTTGGTCGTCACGGCCGATCTTGCAGATGGACACCAGCCCGTGTGGGTCGGTGTGGAAGAAGGTGTGTCCGGCGTTGCAGCCGCCGAACGGCTTGCGCATCCGCAGGTGCTCCTTGGACTGCGCGGTCAGCGACTCCGCCCCGCCGTAGATCGTCGGAGTCATGTTGGTGAAGACGTTGTACTCCAGCCCCCAGCCTTCACACAGGTCGATCATCGCCTGTTCCTCGGTGGCGTTGTCCTCAGTGACGATGATGCTCATCCGCAGCGGCAGCTTGGCCCGGCGGCCGGCATTCATGCCCTGGATGAACAGGTCCCAGGCGCCCTGCCGCTGGGTCAGCTCGTCGTAGCTGGCCTTGGTCGCCCCGTACATCGACACCGTGACCCGGTAGGGCGGGCACTCGCGGAACATCTCCAGCAGGTTCTCCCGCCACAGCAACGAGGCGTTGGTGGAGACGGTGATCATCATGCCCAGCTCGAACGCGCGGCGATACGAGGGCATGAAGTCCCGGTCCACGGTGGGCTCGCCCCCGGTGATCTGGAGCCAGAGGACGCCGGCCTCGGCCATGATGCCCAGGCAGGTGAGCTTGTCCGCGAGCGGCATGCCCGAGTTGACCTTGAGCCCGAGATAGCAGTGCTTGCACGTGTAGTTGCAGCCGAGGTTGATCTCCCAGCTGGCTCGCGAGTAGCCCCACGCGGAGGGCTGCCGGACCAGCAGGACGTCACCCGCAGGACGCCCGGTCACGTCCAGGTCGGCCCACTGGGCGCGCACGGCGTCCGCGAGCCACGAGGGAGCTGCCTGAGCGGGGTTGTGGGCGCGCAGATCCTCGTAGTTGGCCTGCGGGAGCCGGAGACCACCCCGGCCACCGGGGCGCACCAACAGGTATTCGTCCAGGAACGGACTGGCGATCAGGCTGTGCACGTGTTTCCCTCCTTCGCTGAGCGGTATTCGGTGGCTGTGACGCCCTGAGGTCCTGCCTGCGGCAGGGTGTCTGGTGGGCAGCCGATCTCGACCCAGACCCATTTGCCGAACGGGGCCTCGTCGACGCCCCAGCGGTTGGCGATACGATCGACGAGGCCCATGCCGCGCCCGGACGTCTCGGTGACCCCGGTCTTGATGACCACGGGCACGGCGCGTGACGAATCGCGGACCGCCAGTCGGAGCCGGTCACCGTCCAGGCCGAGTGCCACACACAGCCAGGTACAACCGGTATGCCGGGCTGCGTTGCCGACCAGTTCCGAGACGATCAGCCGAGCATCTTCCAGCAGATCAAGACGGCCCCAATCGGTCAGCTTCTCCTGGACCAGGTGTCGGGCGCTCCTCGCCGACTCGGGGGCGCAGGGCATGTGCTGCATGCAGCCGCGGCGCTGCATGGTGGGCACGTCAAGTGCGGTTGTCACCGCAGCCCCCGGTACCGCCGGAGCCACCGGCCGCGTTGGAGCCGCCATAGGCGGATCTCCGGTAGGAGCGCCCGGCTCTCGGCCGGGACATAGAGCGCGGTGCCCCTACCTGCCTCGTCGGTGTCGGCATGGATCAGGCCGCGCTCGGTGAGCAGCAGCGTCGTCGTCATGGTCGTCAGAGCGGCCTCCGGTAGTCAGGGGCCGCCCGGCGCTCTTCCACGGAGCCGAGGGGGATCGGTGATTCCTCGCGCCGGGCGACTGTTAGTCATTGAACGGCGCGGGCATGCCGTAGGAGAGGGGCCACGAAGGGGTGCATTTTCCACCAGGGGACCGCCAAGGGGGCCAGAATTGAGGCCCTGTCAGCTATGAGCTAGGAGGCCGCAGGTGAGCGGTGTCAGCCTGGACGGGATCGGCCGACTGCTGCGGGAGATCCGCGAGGCGCATCCGAGGAAGACGCGCGCCGAGCAGGCCGCGTTAGTCGCCGCCGCAAGTGGCGAGTGGTGCGACTGGGAGACCATCAAGCGGTGGGAAACCGAGAAGCGAATTCCGCAGAAACCCTCGTACCAGGGGATCGCCGACGCCTACGGTCTGACCGTGGGCCAGGTGGCCGAGGCCGCCGCCGCCTCCCGGCGGTACCGGAGTGAGCGCAGCACGAAGGGCAACATCGTGGACAGGCGGAAGTTCATCGGAGCAGGGATAGGAGCAGCCACCGGCCTCGTCGCGCTGCCCGGCATCGCACAGGCCCACGAGGGGATCACCGCAGCGCTCAGGCCATCCGGAGAGGGTGATCTCGCCTACCTGGAGTCGGCGTTCGAGCGGCACCGGGGCGGCTACCGTGGCCGGGCACCGCAGGCGGTGCTGGCCGAGATGATGGGTGATCTCGATCTGCTGGGAGAGGTGCTGAACCGACCTCACCCGGCGCGTACCCGTGCGGACCTCGCCCGGACGGCGGCAGGCATCGCGGGCTTGGTGGCCATCGTCCAGCACGACCGCGGTGACCAGCGCGACGCCTACCGCTGGTTCGCCACCGCCGAGCAGGCCGCACGGGAGTCCGGTGATCAGCGGATGATCGCGTGGGTGCTGGCCCGGCACGCCATGGTCCCGCTCAACTACGGCGCTCCCGGGGCGGCCGCTCGGATCGCCGAGCAGGCCCGGCGGGAGGCGGGGAGCAGCCCGACGGCGGCCGGAGCGCTCGCTGCGGCCGTCACAGCGCGTGCTCTGGCAGCCTCCGGCGACCTCGAAGGGGCCCGGCGGGCGGTGGACGACACGCGGAATCTGGCGGAGCGCCTGGACGGCGCCGAGGCGGCCGACACCTGGTTCGGCTACCCCGAGCAGAAGCACCACGTGCACCTGTCGCAGGCGTACACACTGCTGGGCGACACGGGCAGCGCTTTCCAGGCACAGGAGGACGCCCTGGCGCTCACGGACTCTCCGTCGGTAATGGCGCGCGCCCTCCTGGCAGTGGACACCGCCGCATGCCTCCGCGTCGACGGCGACCCGACCGGTGCGGCCGAGATGGCGTCCGGGGTGTGGGAGCGGTTGCCGACCGCCTACCGTGAGGGCCTGATCCGATCCCGCACCGAGACGCTGCATCGCCAGCTCACCGGTCGGCCGTACGCGCTGCTCGGGGAGGCGCTGGCCAGCTAGCTGCAACGAGGTTACCGGGGGCTCCTGGAAGGCTGCTTCGACCGTTCTCACCGCCACACGATCGCCACAGCACACCCAGAAACAGGCCGCAGCAGGCACGAAGAGTCAGCAAGCGGTGACAGATCTTTGAGGCATGAAAAGGCCCCCTGGCCTGCGAAGTTGCAGATCAAGGGGCCTTCCCTCAGCTAGGCGACGGAAGAGTCGGCCTGTACGCCGGGTTCTGTCACCCGGGTTGCTCGCGCGGCCCGGGGAGACGGCCATCCATCTAGGGCTGCCGTTGCCGACAGCCTCGTGCGGTCTACCCGCGAGCTCGGGCGAGCAGCCCTCGAACACTCGCGCACGGCGCCCGAGGGCGCCGATCTTGACCTTGCTCCAGGTGGGGTTTACCTAGCCGGCCGGGTCACCCCGGTCGCTGGTGGTCTCTTACACCACCGTTTCACCCTTACCCACACGCCGAAGCGGTGGGCGGTCTGTTTTCTGTGGCACTGTCCCGCGGGTCACCCCGGGTGGGCGTTACCCACCACCCTGCTCTGTGGAGCCCGGACGTTCCTCGGCGGGTCAGGGACCCGTCGCGACCGCCCGGCCGGCTCTTCCGCCGTAGTGGTCATGGTAGCCGCTCGGGCGGAGCCTCCCGAACACCGGGCCGGGCCGCCGGCGGCTCGCCGCCGAGGCGGGCGGCCACCGCCGCGGCGGTCCGGTCGGCCCAGGCGCCGGTGGTGACCAGGCCGAGGACCAGGACGGCGCAGCCGAGGCCGACCAGGATCCACCAGCCGGCGTGGCTGGCCGGGGCGAAGCCGGTGGCCATCGGGCCCACCACGGCCGAGGTGACGACGGTGCCGATCACCGCGACGCCCAGCGACTGGCCGACCTGGCGGCTGGTCGAGGCGACGGCGGCGGCCACGCCCGCCTGGGAGCGCGGCATGCCGGAGACGGCCGCGTTGGTGATCGGCGCGTTGACCAGGCCGAAGCCGAAGCCGAACAACGCGTACGCGGCCAGCAGCAGCGCGGCCGGGGAGTCCGCACTGAGCCTGGTGAGCAGCAGGCCGCTCGCCGCCAGGCCCAGCCCGGCCACCACCAGCGGCAGGCGCGGGCCCCGGCTGCCGACGATCCGTCCGGACAGCGGCGCGCAGACCAGCATCATCGCGGCCATCGGCAGCGTCCACAGGCCCGCCTCGACCGGGCTGTAGTGCCGGACGTCCTGGAGGTAGAGGGTGTTGAGGAAGAGGAAGCCGCCCAGCGCCGAGAACGCGCAGACCGCGGTGACGGTGGCCCCGGTGAACGGCGCGCTGGCGAAGAAGCGCGGGTCCACCAGCGGCTCGGCGACCCGCCGCTCCCAGAGCGGGAAGGCGATCAGCGCGGCGACCGCGGCCGTGGCCAGGGCCAGGATCACCGGGGAGGTCCAGCCGTGGCCCGGGCCCTCGATGATCGCGGCGGTGCCGCAGCCGAGCAGGACGATCATCAGCAGCTGTCCGACCGGGTCGAGCCGGCGGGGCCGCGGCGCGCGCGACTCGGGCACGTAACGGAAGGTCAGCAGTATGGCGAGCAGCGCCACCGGGACGTTGATCAGGAAGATCGACGGCCAGCCTGCGCCGTCCACCAGGAAGCCGCCGAGCAGCGGGCCGAGCGCCATCGAGATGCCGACCACGCCGCCCCAGACGCCGATCGCCCGGGCCCGTTCCCTCGGGTCGGTGAAGGTGTTGGTGATGATCGACATCGCCACCGGGTTGAGCATCGAGCCGCCCACCGCCTGCACCGCCCGGAAGGCCACCAGCCACTCCAGGCTCGGTGCCAGGCTGCACAGCAGGGACCCCAGGGCGAAGCAGGCCAGCCCGATCCGGAACACCCGCCGGCGGCCGAAGCGGTCGGCCACCGAGCCGAACAGCATCAGCAGCGAGGCCAGCACCAGGGTGTAGGCGTCGATGATCCACTGCAGGCCGGAGGCCGGGGCGTCCAGGTCCTTCTGGATCACCGGCAGCGCGATGTTCACCACGGTGTTGTCCAGGCCGACGATGAACAGGCTCAGGCAGCAGATCGCGAGGACCAGCAGTCGGCGGCGGCGTCCGGTGTCCGGCGCGGCGGGTGACGGGGCAGCGGGTCCGGCGGCGGGTGCGACGGGGGGCTGGGCATCGGGCACGGACCGATCCTCCCACCCCGGGCCGGGGGTGGGGGCTCAGACCGCCGCGAAACGGACCGTACGGGTGGCCGGATCGGCCCGGGTGAGGCGGACGTCGATCACCCGGCCGAGCGGGAGCGGGGGTCCGCCCCCGGTGCCGTCGGCGGCGTCGCAGCGGGCCCGGACGGCGGGCTCGCGCAGCTGGACGACGCCCGAGCCGGGGCGCTTGCCGTCCACCTCGATCACCACCGCGGCGAAGTCCTCGCCCTCCCGCCCCACCAGCAGCTCGGCCTCCACCAGGTCCACGCAGGCCCGTTCCACCTCGGCCGCCCGCCGGTCCCCGCTCGCCATCAGCGCGGGCACGGCCGGCAGCGCCTCGCGCGCCCAGTCCGGCACGTCCTCCCCCGCCGCGACCGCCGCGCACACCTCCTGGGCGAAGCGGTCGCCGAGCCGGCGCAGCGGCGCGGTGCAGTGCGCGTACGGGGCTGCCAGCGCGGCGTGCCCGGGTTCGGCGGGGGCGGGCAGGCCGCGGGACTCGTCGAAGGCGTGGTAGCCGGCGCCGCGCAGCAGCCCGGTGCAGGCGTTGAGGAAGGCGGCGTTCAGCGGCGTGTCCGGGTCCAGCGAGCGGATCAGCTCCGGGTACGGGAGGGCCTGCGGCCAGTCGACGTCCAGGGCGGCCGCGATCCGGCGCAGCCGCTCGTACGCGGCGGCGGGCGCGGCGGGCAGGGTGCGCAGCAGGCCGACGCCCGCGTCCAGCATCAGTTCGGCCGCGGCCATGCCGGTGAGCAGCGAGATCTGGGCGTTCCAGCCGTCGGCCGGGCCGGGGGCGCGGTAGCCGAGGACGTAGCCGTGCAGGGTCTCCTCGACCTCCTGCTCGGGCACCGGCAGGCTGATCCCGCCCCGGGCGCGCTCCTGCTCCTCGCGCAGCCGGCCGACGGTGGCGAGCAGGGCGAGCTGTTCGTCGGCACCGCCGAGGTCGACGGCCCGCTGGACGGCGGCGTAGTCCAGTCGGCGGTGCGACCGGACCAGGGCCCGGCGCAGGTCCGCCAGCACGACGGCGCCGTCGGAGTCCAGGTCCAGCTGCCAGAGCAGGGCGGGGCGGGGTTCGCCGGGCAGCAGGCTGGCGGCGTCCTCGGAGATCCGGGCGGGGTGCAGCGGGACGCGGTGGTCCGGGAAGTAGAGGGTCTCGACCCGGCGGCGGGCCTCGGTGTCGACGGCTCCGCCGGGGCGGACGAAGGCGGCGACGTCGGCGATCGCGTAGTGCACCCGGTAGCCGCCGCCGGGGCGGTGGGTGAGGTGCATGGCCTGGTCGAGGTCGCGGGAGCCGGGCGGGTCGACGGTGAACAGCGGCAGGTCGGTGGCGTCGTGCTCCGGCAACCGGGGGCGCCCGGCCGCCTCCTCCGCCTCCGCGAGCACGGCCTCGGGCCACTCGGTGTGGATCTCCAGGCGGGTGCGGAGCTCGGTGAGCTCGGTGTTGATCCGGGCGGAGTCGACGGCCTTGACGCGCAGTTTTCGGCGAGGCATGCAGGTCAGCGTAGGGCGGACCGGGGGGTTCCGGGCGGAGGCCACCGGCGCGTCCGCCGGGGCCCACGCCGGCCGGGAGCCCGCGCCCGTCGGGGGCCGCGCCCGTCGGGGCTCAGCGGCCCAGGAGGGACCTGAGGTCCTTGGCGGCCAGGGCGATCGCGTCGTCGTAGCCGCCGGTGGCGAGCCGCAGCACGAAGGCCACGGCGTCGTCCGGGTGCGGGTCGGTGTAGGGCTCCGCGTTGTAGTCCAGGAACAGCAGCATCGCCTCGAAGGCGGTGCGCTTGTTCCGGTCGACCAGCGGGTGGTTGCGGGCCAGGCTCTGGCCGAGGGCGGCCGCCTTGGTCCACAGGTCGGGGTAGGCGTCGTCGCCGAACAGGGTGGCCTGCGGGCGGGCGATCGCGGAGAGCAGGCCGCCGAGGTCGCGGACGTTCTGCGGGCCCCCGGCGAGGTAGGTGACGTCGTCGAGGTCCAGGTACTCCGTGGTCACAGGTCCTTCAACCTCTCCAGCGTCTCGGCGTTCCCGGCGCGGATCCGGGCCACCATCACGGCCCGGCGCGCGGCCTTGTCCTGCGGGGCCATGTCCTGCGGGGTCCGGTCCGCCAGCGCCTGCGGGACCTCGGACTGGCGGACCTCGAAGGCCAGTTCGGCGGTGTCCGGCCCGGCGGCCGACTCCGTCACGCGGACCCGACCGGCCAGCACGGCCTCGGCCGCCACCCGCACCGCGAACTCCAGCGCCTGCCTGGTCTCCGCGGGCAGGCCGGCGGGCAGGCGCACGGGCAGGGACTCCTCCTCGGCGTCGCCGTCGCCGGGCACCAGGTCCAGGGGTCGCATGGTCATCTCGTTCACTCTCCTTCGCTGGTCACCGTAGTCGGGAACGCCGGGTCGGCCCACCGAATTGCCGGCCGGACCGGGCCCGGAGGCCGGAGGGGTGTGAGGGCTCGTACGGTGGGGTCGGGCGTTGCTTCACGGAGGGGGTGCGGGCGATGGACGCGGTCAGGACGGCCGGGGGCGTGGTGTCGGCAGGGCTGGCGCTGACGGGGGCGCTGCACGCGGTGTGGGCGGTGACGCCCTGGCCGCTGCGGACGCCGGAGGAGTTCGTGGACGCCGTGGTGGGCGCGGGCGAGGGGCCGCCGTCCCCGTCGGCCTGTCTGGCGGTGGCGGGGCTGCTGGGGACGGCCTCGTACCTGGTGGCGGCGGAGGCCGGGCTGCTGCCGGCGCTGGGTCCGTCCGGGGTGCGGCGGGCCGGGGTGCGGACGGCGGCCGGGGTGCTGCTGGCCCGCGGGCTCGCCGGGCCGGTGGTGTTCGGGCGGCCGAGCGAGCGCTCGGCGCGGTTCCGGCGGCTGAACCTGCGCTACTACTCGCCCCTGTGCGTGGGGTTGGGAGCCGGAGCCGCCGCAGTAGGGTGGCGGGGTCCGTCCGCCACAGATTGTTGAGGAGTCCGCTGTGCTGGTGCTGTTGCCGCCCTCGGAGGGCAAGGCCGCGTCCGGGGACGGCGTGCCGCTCGCGCTGGACGGGCTGTCGCTGCCGGGGCTGACGGCGGCGCGCGGCGCGGTGCTGGACGCGCTGGTGGGCCTGTGTCGGGGCGACGAGGACGTCGCCGCCGAGGTGCTCGGCCTCAGCCCCGGGCTGCGCGGCGAGATCGCCAAGAACGCCGGACTGCCCACCGCCGGGGCCCGCCCGGCGGCCGAGGTGTACACCGGGGTGCTGTTCGACAACCTGGGGCTGGCCACCCTGGACGCCGCCGCGTACGACCGTGCCGAGCGGGCGCTGCTGGTGTTCTCCGGCCTCTGGGGTGCGGTGCGGATCTCCGACCGGATCCCGTCCTACCGCTGCTCGATGGGCGTGAAGCTCCCGGAGCTGGGGGCGCTCGGCGCGTACTGGCGGAGCGTGACCGCCGGGGTGCTCCCGGAGGTGGCGGACGGGCTGGTGCTGGACCTGCGCAGCTCCGCGTACGCGGCGGCCTGGAAGCCCGCCGGCGAGGTGGCCTCCCGTACGGCGACCGTCCGGGTGCTCCAGGAGCGGGACGGCAAGCGCAGCGTGGTCAGCCACTTCAACAAGGCGACCAAGGGGCGGCTGGTGCGGGACCTGCTGGTCGCCGGGGCCGAGCCGAAGACGCCGGCCGAGCTGATGGACGCGCTGCTGGCGCTGGGCCACCGGGTCGAGCTGGCGGCCGAGGGCACCGCGCGCAAGCCGTGGCAGCTGGATGTGGTGGTCACCGAGGTGCACTGACCCCGGGGCGTCCCCGGGTGCTCCGGCCCCCCGGGCGGGGCTGCCGGTGCACCCCGGTGGGGTCAGCGCAGGTGGGAGCTGTCGTTGAGCAGCCGCAGCGAGGCGTTGCCGTCCGCGTAGTACTGGACGGCGCAGATCGAGGCGGCGGACAGCTCCATCCGGTACATCGAGTCCGGCGGGGCACCGAGCGCCAGCCGGACCAGGGTCTTGATCGGGCTGACGTGCGAGACCACCAGCACCGTCTTCCCCGCGTACCGGGCGAGGATCTTGTCGCGGGCGACGCCGGCCCGGTGGGTGAGGGTGGTGAAGCTCTCGGCGCTGCCGGTCGGCTTGGCCTTGGCGGAGCCCAGCCAGGCCGACAGGTCGTCCGGGTACCGCTCCTGCACCTCGGCGAAGGTCAGGCCCTCCCAGTCGCCGAAGTCGACCTCGCGCAGGCCCTCCTCGTACCGGACCTCCAGGCCGAGCCGGGCGGCGACGATCTCGGCGGTCTGCCGGGTACGGCGCATCGGGGAGGCGACCACCGCCTGGACGCTGCCGCGCGCGGCCAGCGCCTCGGCGGCCCGCTCGGCCTGCCAGCGGCCCTTGTCGGACAGCTCCGGGTCGGTGCCGCCGCTGCCGGAGAAGCGCTTCTCCGGGGTGAGCGGGGTCTCGCCGTGGCGCAGCAGGACGAAGGTGGTCGGGGTGCCGAGGTCGGCCGGGGCGGCCCAACCGGCCTTGGGGGCGGGGGGCTTCGGCAGCGGCTCCTCGGCCGGGGCCGTGGCCGGGGCCCCGGCCGGGGCCGTGGGCTTCGGCTCCCACTGGCGCCCGTCGCGGCCGGCGTCCATCGCCTCGTTGGCCAGCTTGTCGGCGTCCTTGTTCTTCTCGCGCGGGATCCAGGTGTAGCTGACCCGGCCGCGCGGGAAGACCGTGCGCGCCTCGGCGGCGAGCGGCTGCATGTCGGGGTGCTTGATCTTCCAGCGCCCGGACATCTGCTCGACGACCAGCTTGGAGTCCATCCGGACGTCCACCGAGGCGTCCGGGTCGAGCGCGCGGGCCGCCCGGAGCCCGGCGATCAGGCCCTTGTACTCGGCCACGTTGTTGGTGGCGTGGCCGATGAACTCGGCGGCCTCGGCGACGAGCTGCCCGGTGTCGGCGTCCCGGACCACCGCGCCGTAGCCGGCCGGCCCCGGGTTGCCCCGGGACCCGCCGTCCGCTTCGACGATGAAGCGCGCCGCCATCGGATCAGACGCCCGAGTCGGCGGTGCGGACCAGGATCCGCGAGCAGTTCTCGCAGCGGACCACCTTGTCGGCCGGCTCGGCCTTGATGGCGTTCAGCTCGGTGATCGAGAACTCGGTGCGGCAGCCCTCGCAGCGGCGCTGGTAGAGCCGGGCCGCACCGACGCCGCCCTGGGTCTCGCGCAGCTTGGTGTACACCTTGAGCAGGTCGGCCGGGATGACGGCGGCGACGGTCTCGCGGTCGCGCCTGACCTTGTCGGCCTCGGCGTCGATCTCGGCGAAGGCGGCGTCGCGGCGGCCCTCGGCCTCGGTGAGGACGACGGTGGAGTGCTCCAGGCGGGCGGTCAGCTCCTCGACCCGGGTCACGGCGCTCTCCTGGCGCTCCATGATCTCCAGCACGACCTCCTCGAGGTCGGCCTGGCGCTTGGCCAGCGAGCCGATCTCGTGCTGGAGGTTCTCCAGGTCCTTCGGCGAGGTGATCGCGCCGGAGTCCAGGCGCTGCTGGTTGCGGGCGGCCCGGGCGCGGACCTGCTCGACGTCCTGCTCGGCCTTGGTCAGCTCGCGGGCGGTGTCGCCCTTCTGGGCCTCGGCGGCGACGACGAGGTCCTTGAGCGCGGTGTGGTCGGCGGTGGCCTTGTCGATCTCGGCGTGCTCGGGCAGGCCCCGGCGCCGGTGGGCCAGCTGGTCGAGCTTCGAGTCGAAGGCCTGGAGGTCGAGCAGGCGGATCTGGTCGGCGGGCGCGGCGTTCAAGGGGAAAGCTCCTGTGGATCGGGTCAGGCGGTGAAGGACATGGGGGCGTGCGCGGTCCACGGGTCGGTGACCCGGTGGGAGACCTTGGTCTCCACGGCCCAGCCGTGCTGGTCGGCGACGGCCCGCAGGGCGCGCTCGGCCAGGCCGAGCCAGGGCCACTCGGTGGCCCAGTGGGCGGCGTCGACCAGCGCGACCGGCGCGGCCTCGGTGGCCTCGGAGGCCGGGTGGTGGCGCAGGTCGGCGGTCACGTAGGCGTCCACGCCGGCCGCCCGTACGTCGGCGAAGAAGCTGTCGCCCGAACCGCCGCACACCGCCACCCGGCCGATCAGCCGGTCCGGGTCGCCGGAGACGCGCACACCGGCGGCGGTCGCGGGCAGACCGGCGGCGACCCGCGCGGCGAAGGCCGACAGCGTCAGCGGGGGCTCCAGCAGACCGATCCGGCCGGTGCCGCGACGGCCCAGCGGGTCGGTCGGGTCCGGCACCAGCGGGCCGGTGACCCGCAGGCCGACGGCCTCGGCCAGCGCGTCCGAGACGCCGGGGTCGGCGTGGTCGGCGTTGGTGTGGGCGACGTGCAGGGCGATGCCGTTGCTGATCAGGGTGTGCACCACCCGGCCCTTGAAGGTGGTCGCGGCGACGCTGGTGGTGCCGCGCAGGTAGAGGGGGTGGTGGGTGACCACCAGGTCGGCGCCCCACTCCACGGCCTCGTCGACGACCGCCTGGACGGGGTCGACGGCGAACAGCACGCGGCTGACCTCGGCCTGAGGATCACCGCAGACCAGGCCGACGGCGTCCCAGGACTCCGCCCACTGCGGGGGGTAGACCTCTTCGAGCGCGGTGATGACGTCGGACAGTTTCGGCACCTGTCGAGACTACCGTGCGCGCGGGGCCGGTCGGGCCTCGGCCGATCGGGGGACGGCGGCGGGACGGCGGTCGGACGGCGGTCCGGCTACGGCGGGACGGCGGCGGGCGCGCTTCGGACGCGGGTGCCGCAGGCGTACGGATGCGCGTCAACGCGGCGCGCACGGGCGTCGACCTGCCACGGAGGCGCCCGGAGCGCCGCGCGCGGGCCGCGCACGCCCGTACGCCCGGCGCCCGTTACTCACAGCAGGGTTCTCGTACGAATTCGAAACCGCCCTCTGATCACCCTTACGAGTGAAGTGACCGGCTCTGCGTTGAGGCTTCGGATTTCTCGAAACTAACTTCATTCCTGCGAACGGGAGTTGCCCCGGCTGCCCCGACCGAGCGGTCACCGAGCGGTCGAGGGCCCGGTTGAGGACTCCCGTCCCGGAGCGGGACTCCCGCTCCTCACCGAGGAAACCGATCAGGCCGGGCCGTCGCGCCGCGGGTGCCGCACAGGGGCACCAGCGGGCCGGGGCGGCCGAGACGAAGGGGTGTGGCGACGGATGAGGGCGAACACCTCCCTTCGTACGGCCGGGGGTCGGGGACCGGCGGGCCGCGGACCGGCTGCGACCGGTCCGTGGCCGGAGGCGGCGCGGGCGGCCCTGGCCGGCGCCGGGGCCCGGGGAGGCGACGGCGACTGGGACGTCACCGTCGGGGGCTTCTGGTGCACGGCCCGGCCGTCCGCGTCCGCGCCGTTACCGGCGCAGGGGTGGAAGCTCCACGTCAGCGCCGCCTCGGTGGTCGGCGGGGAGGTGCTCGCGGCCGTGGTCCGGGTGCTCGCCGCGGACCCGTGCAGTTTCAAGTTCGCCGCCGCCGAGGAGCGGCTGCGCGAGCTCAACTCCCGCAACAGCGACCGTGGTTCGGCGGGGAAGTTCATCACCGTCTACCCGGCGGACGACGCCCAGTTCCAGCGGCTGGCGGCCGAACTGGACCGGGTGACGACCGGGCTGCCCGGGCCGGTGGTGCTCTCCGACCGGCCGTACCGGCCCGGCAGCCGGGTGCACTACCGCTACGGCGCGTTCGCGGCCCGGGCCGAGCTCGGCAACGACGGGGAGTACCGCTCGGTGCTGCGCGGGCCCGGCGGGGAACGGACCGAGGACGTGCGCGGGGGCTCCTACCGGGCGCCGGGGTGGGTCCGGGACCCGTTCCGCGGTGCCGGCGACCCCGGCCGGCGCGGAAGCGGGAGCGCAGGTGGAGGCGGGGGCGGGCGCGCCGGTGGGCGCGGGGGCGGGGTGCTGCTGGCCGGGCGCTACGCGGTGACCGCCGCCGTCCGGCACGGCGCCAAGGGCGGGGTGTTCCTCGGGCGCGAGGCCGCGAGCGGCGCGGAGGTCGTGGTCAAGCAGGCCCGTGCGCACATCGAGGTCGACCGCGCCGGGACCGACGCCCGCGACGCGCTGCGGCACGAGGCCGCGCTGCTCGCCCGGCTGGACGGGCAGGGGCTGGTACCGCGCGCCGTCGAGCTGATCGAGCAGGACGACTCCGTCTTCCTGGTGCAGGAACGAATCGTCGGGCAACCGCTCGGCGCCTGGGTCGCCGCCCGGCTGCGGCGCGACGGCAGCCCGGACGTCGACTGGGCCGAGGCCGGACCGGTGGCGCACGGACTCCTCGACCTGGTCGGGCGGGTGCACGGCCAGGGGCTGGTGCTGCGCGACCTCTCCCCCGGCAACGTGATGGTCCGCCCGGACGGCAGCCTGCGGCTGATCGACCTCGAACTCGCCGCCGAGACCGGCCACCGGGCCGGCACGGCCGGCACCCCCGGCTACCGCGCCCCCGAACAGGGGCGGCTCGCCCTCGCCGGCTCCGGCACCGCCGACCCGGCCGCCGACCGCTACGCCCTCGGCGGGCTGTTCTTCCTGCTCGCCACCGGGCACGACCCGCTGCTGCCCGAGGACCTCCCGCGGGCCCGCCCGGTCGCCGAGCGGCTCGGCCGCTGGCTCGACCTGGCGGCCCGCTCGGGCGCGACCGCGCGGCGGCTGGCACCGGTGGTGCTGGGGCTGCGGGCCGAACAGCCGGAGCTGCGGTGGAGCCTGGCGCGGGCCCGGGAGGCGCTGGGCGGGCGGGGCGGGCCGGGCGGTGCCGGGGTGCCCGGCGTGGACCCCGGCGTCGTGACGGCCCCGACCCCGACCCCGACCGTGCCTGGTGCGGCCGCGCGGCCGGCCGTGCCTGCCGTGTCCGCCGTGTCCGCCGTGGTCGCCCCGCTGTGGCACGCCACCCCGTGGCCGGGCACGGACCCCGATGCCCCGCCCCTCGACCGGCTGCTGCACGACGGCCTGCGACACCTCGCGGCCGGCGCGACACCGGAGCGGTCCGACCGGCTGTGGCCCGTGGTGCCCGCCGGGGAACGGACGGACCCGTGCAACGTCCAGCACGGCGCCGCGGGCGTGCTCGCCGTCCTGGCGCGGGCGGTCGCGGCGCCCGGCCTGCCGGCCGACGTCCGGGCGGCGGCCGCGGGTACGGCCCGCACCGCTGCGGACTGGATCGAGCGCCGGGTCGCCGCCGAGCCGGTGGTGCTGCCCGGGCTGCACTTCGGGCGGTCGGGGACGGCCTGGGCACTGCTGGACGCCGCCCGGGTACTGGGCGACCGAGCGGCGGCCGAGCGGGCCGCCGCACTGGCCCGGCGGGTCGCCGTCGAGTGGCCCAATCCGGACGTCTGCCACGGCGCGGCGGGCGCCGGCTTCGCCCAACTCCGCTTCGCCGAAGAGGACTTCCGCGAGGACCACGGCTTCGCCGAGCGCGCCGACCGCTGCGCCCGCGCCCTGCTCGCCGCCGCGCGACAGGAACCGTACGGAACGGTCTGGCCGGTGCCCGCCGACTTCGACTCGGCGCTCGCCGGGATCACCCACCTCGGCTTCGCGCACGGCGTGGCGGGCGTCGGCGCCTTCCTGCTCGCCGCCGCCGGGGCGACCGGCGACCACGCCCTGCGGGACGCCTGCACGGCGGCCGCCCTCGACGCCGGGCGGACGCTCGGCGCGACCGTACGGTGGAGCGGGAGTGACCGCGGGGACAGCGCCGGCCGGGCCCTCGCCTGGTGGCCGCAGAGCGCCGCCGACCCCGAGCACATCCGGCTCTCGCACTGGTGCAGCGGCTCCTCCGGCGCCGGCAGCTTCCTGCTGCGGCTGTGGCGGGCCACCGGCGACACCGAGGCACTGCGCCTCGCCCGGGCGGCCGGACGGGCCGTCCTGGCCGGCCGCTGGCACGGCGGACTGAGCGCCTGCCACGGCCTGGCCGGTGACGGCGAGTACCTGCTGGACCTCGCCGAGGCCACCGGCGATCCCGCATTCCGCTCCGGGGCAAGCCGGCTGGCACGACTGATCGCGGCCCGGACCGCGCTGCGCGACGGCCTGCTGGTGCTGCCCGACGAGACGGGTGCCGGCTGCGCCGCCGCCTACGGCACCGGCACGGCAGGGCCCTTGGCCTTCCTGCTCCGGCTCCGGCACGGCGGCCCCCGGCTCTGGCTGGACCCGCTCGCCCCCAACCGCCCGACCTCCCGGCCCCACCCGGCCCCCTCTCCCCGCCCGGCCTCCCCGACCCGCCCGCTCTCCCCGACCCGCCCGCTCTCCCCCACCAGCGACCAACTCCCTTGCGACGAGGACGGGGTGAGCGAGGCGTGAACACGGCCACCCGCACCACCACCCGGGCCCTGCGCCGGCTGAGCTTCTCCTTCGCCGCCGACGGCAGCCACGCGGCCTGCCTGGCCGCGGCCGCCGACAGCGGCTGGTACGTGGAGAGTTGGCGGCTCCCACCGGACGGCTCCCCCGCCGTGCCCGCCGCGCTGCCGCTGTCCGGCAACCGGTCGGAGCAGCTGCGCTCGCAGCTCGTCGCACTGCCCGACGGCTCGGTGCTGGTCTGCCGGCACGACGGCGAACGGCACGACCTGGTCCGCCTCTCGTACGGCGAGAACGGCACCGTGGAACAGCAGTTGGCCACGCTCCGGATGCCCGGCCTGCGCCTGCTGCCGCTCCCGGTGGCACCCGGCGCGGACCCGCGCACCCCGGTGGCGATCGCCCTGGGCACCGATACCCGCCCGGCGACCACCGCCTGGCTGATCCGGACGGACGGCAGCGAGCCCGTGCCGGTCGCCGAGATCCCCGGCCTGCACGGCGGCGGGGCCTGGCTGGACCACGCGGGCGCGCTGCTCGCCCTGGACCGGGTGGGCGGCGGGCTGGTCCGCAGCGTGGTGCTGGACCTGCGCAGCGGCACCACCACCCCACTGCTGGAGATCGGCGAGCAGAGCAACGACCGACTGGTGCTGTTCGACCCCGACAGCCGCTTCGCGATGGTGCGCAGCGACGCGCCCGGCACCGACCGGCTCGGCTGGGGCGTGCTGGGCGGCGGGGAACCGCTGCGGTTCCCGGAATGCCTGCACGTCACGGGCATGTTCCTGCGTCCGGTGGCGCTGCGGCAGGCGGCGGACGGTCCGCGGGTCGCGGTGCAGATCGACCACGGCGCGGGCTCGGCGCTCGCCCTGTGGCGGCCCGCCGTCGGACGGCTGGACCCACTGCCGGTGCCGCCCGGGCGGCTCGGCGCGGTCGGACACTGGGACGGCGCCGGGCTGCGGATCCCGTACTCCTCGCCCGACCACCCGGCGGCACTGGCCACCCTGGACGTCGACGCCCTGCTGGCACACGGCCCGGCGCCCGCCGAGACCGCCCCGATGCCGCTGCCGCTGCAACTCGCCCCCCTGGGCTCGGGCCTGCCCGGCCCGTGGCGGGACACCGTCCTGCCCTGGCAGCCCGGTGCGCCGCGCGTCACCCGTACCCCGCCGGCCGGCTGGCGCCTGGACGGCAGCACCCAGCCCGGCGACGGCAGCCGCTGGCAGCCCGCACAGAGCCTCGAACTCGCCGGTCCGGCAGGCCCGTTGGAGGCCGTGGTGTACGGCGGCGACGCGTGGCTGAGCAGCCCGCACCTGGTGCTGGCACTGCACGGCGGCCCGGCGGACGCCTGGCGGCTGGAGTTCGACCCGGCGCTGCAACGGATGGCCGCCGAAGGCCTGGCGGTGGTCGCGCCCAACCAGCGCGGCTCCACCGGCTACGGGGTGCCGCACGCGCTGGCCATCCGGGGCGCCTGGGGCGGGCCCGACCTGGACGACGTGCTCTACCTGCTGGAGGGCATCGCCGGCCAACGGGCGGCACTCGGCCTGGAACCACCCGCCCTGTTCGGGGTCAGCTACGGCGCCTTCCTGGCGCTGCTGGCGGCCGCGCACGCGCCGACCGAGCAGGTCGCCCGCTGCGCGGTGGTCGCGCCGTTCCTGTCCGGCGCCCGACTGCTGGCCGAAGCGGCGCCCCCCGTCAGGGCGTTGACCACTCGACTGGGCGGCGGCGACCCGATCCTGGACGCCCGCGGACCGCGCGACGTGCTCCAGCTCGCGCACCGGCTGAGCGCACCGCTGCTGGTCGTGCACGGCAACCGCGACGAGGTGGTGCCGGTCAGCCAATCCCGTTCGCTGCGCCACGAGTTGCTGCGGATCGGCCGGGTCGAGGGCACCGACTTCCGGTACGTGGAGGCGGCCGGGTCCGGCCACGAGGTGCTCGCCGAGGAGGGCGCCGCCGTGCTGCACGAACTGCTGGCCGCGTTCCTGCGGACCGGCCGACCGGGCTGACCCCGCCCGGCCACCCACAGACTCCCGGGCCCGTCGAGGCCCGGGGCACCACCCCGGTGCGGCGGATGGAGGCCGCGCCGGGGGTCAACACCCGACGCCCGCAGGCAGATCGCGGCGGGCGACACCCTCAAGGGGAGGACCCGATCATGGAGAACATGGTGGACTTCGAGACCGACCTCGCGGCGCTGCAGGACCTGCCGGAGACCGAGTCCGTCGAGCTGACCGGCCACGGCAGCGGCTGCCAGTACACCTGTCTCATCCTGACCTGCCTAATCTTCACCAACAGCTGATCAGGAATGGCCCACGGGTGCCGCCCTCGCCTGTCCGGACAGGCGAGGGCGGCACCCGCCTTCACACACCGCGTCCAACTCGCCGGCAGGAGGCCTGACGTGCCGCGACGACCCACCGGATGGACCCTCGCACTCGGCATCGCCCTGCCGGTCGAGGCCGCCACCACCCTCGCACTGCCCGCCGTCCTCGCCGGAGCCGTCGACGCGGTCCTCACCCACGGGACCGGGGCCGCCCTCGCCCTGCCCGCCCTCCTGCTGCTGACGGCCGCCGCCGCCAACGCCACCGCCGCGGCCGCCGGACCGGCCTGCGCGGCCGAGGCCACCGCCGCCCTGCGCGGGCGCCTGCTCCGCCACCTCCTCGCCCTCGGGCCCGGCGGTCGGCTGCACGGCGGGCCGCCACCCGGCGACCTCGCCGCCCGGCTCCTCGGCTCGGCCGCCGACGCGGGCGGGCGGCTCCCCGCCGTACTCGGCGCGGCCACCGCGCTGCTCACCTCGATCGGCGCGATCCTCGGACTCACCGCACTGTCGCCCTGGCTGGCGCTCGCCTTCTTCGCGAGCGTGCTGCCCGGCGTGGTGCTCATCCGGCTCTTCCTGCGCCAGGCCGGGCCGGTGTTCGCCCGCTACCAGGAGGTGCAGGCCGAGCTCGCGGCCCGGCTCAGCGGCGCCCTCACCGGGCTGCGCAGCATCCACGCGGCGCGCGCCGAACACCGCGAGGCCGCCCGGGTGCTGGCCCCGCTCCCGGACCTCGCCGCGGCCGGGCACGCGCTCTGGGCCGCCCAGCGGCGCACCGCCTGGCAGGCCACCCTGCTGATCGCCCTGGTCGAGATCGCCGTGCTCGCCACCGCCGGGGCGCTGCTCGCCGACGGCACCCTCGCCCCCGGCGCGCTCGCCGCGGCGGCGGGCTGGGCGGCGCTCGGCACGGGACTCTTCGAACAGGTCGAGTCGCTGGTCGGGGTCGCCCACGCGCGCGCCGGGCAGGCCCGGGTCGACGAACTGCTGGCGCTCGCACCGGCCCCGGCCGGGCCGGCGGTCCTCCCGGCGGGCGGGCCCGGCGAAGTCACCCTGCGGGGCGTGGTGGTGCGCGACGGCGAGCGGGTCCTGCTCGGCCCGCTCGACCTCACCGTCCCCGGCGGCCGTACGGTCGCCCTGGTCGGGCGCTCCGGCTCCGGGAAGTCGCTGCTCGCCGCACTGCCGGGGCGACTGCGCGACCCCGACGAGGGCACCGTACTGATCGACGGCGTCCCGGTGGACACCCTGTCCCCCGCCGGCCTGCGGGACGCCGTCGGCTACGCCTTCGCCCGGCCCGACCTGGTCGGCCGCACCGTCCGTGACGCACTCGCCGGAGCGGGCCCGGCCGAGGCGGCGGCCGCGTGCGCGGACGGCTTCCTGGCCCGGCTCCCCCACGGCTGGGACACCCCGCTCGACGAGCTCCAGCTCTCCGGCGGCGAACTCCAACGCCTGGGCCTCGCCCGGCTGCTGGCCCGCCCCACCCGCGTCGTCGTCCTCGACGACGCCACCTCCGGCCTGGACCTCGCCACCGAGTACCAGGTCACCGAGGCCCTCGACCGCGCCACCCACGGGCGCACCCGGCTGGTCGTCGCCCACCGCGCGGGCGCCGCCGCCCGCGCCGACCTCGTCGCCTGGCTCGACGCCGGCCGCCTCCGCGCCCTCGCCCCCCACGCCCACCTCCTCACCCACCCCGACTACCGCGCCACCCTCTCGGCCACCACCCTCCGGGCAGCCACGGCATGACGCGCCGGAAGTCGACCCGATCGACTTCCGGTGCGGGGAGATCGGCCGCGAACTGCCCTGCGCCGCCCCGCCGCGCCATCCGCGCCCTCGCGCACACCGCTCGGCCCCGACGCCCGACCGCCTTCCCGCCCGCTCCGAAAGCCGACTGGATCGACCTCCATGGAACTGCCCGCCCCGAACCGCACCAGCACCAGCACCAGCACCGAAAGTCGGCAGGTCCGACCTCCAGTGCAGCCACCGACCCGACCAGCCCACCGACGGGCGCCGGGGCCGTCGGCCCGGCCGGTGCGGGCGGCCGCGCGAGGGGGGCTGACGCAGCCGGCCACGCGGCGCGGAGTACGGGTGTCGACGCCCGAGGAGTCGCGGCCGGGGGCCTCGGCGACGCCACTCGCGCGCCCGGGGACGAGCGCATTGGCGCCGGGGGTGGGGGTGTGGCGGTGGGTCGGGCGCGGGGTGGGGGAGCTGCGGGGGGCGCGGCGGGCGCTGGTGGGGTTGTTGGCCTGGTCGGGGGTGGAGGCGGTGCCGCCGCTGGTGTCCGGGTTGTTCGTGTCGGCCGCCGTCGATCAGGGGTTCCTGGCCGGGCGGCCGGGGGTCGGGGTGGCCTGGTCGGGTGGGTTCGGGGCTGCGATGGCGGTGCGGGCGTACGCGGCGCGGGCCGGGTTCCCGTACCTCGCGGGGGTGGTGGAGCCGCTGCGGGACGCGCTGGTGGAGCGGGTGGTCCGCGGTGCGCTGGCGCGGCCGCGGGCGGATCCGGCCGCGGTCGCGCGGCTGACCGAACAGGTGGAGTCCGTCCGTCAGTTGACCGCGACGCTGCTCCGCACGCTGCGCGGGGTGGGGGTCACGCTGGTCGCCGCCCTGGTCGGGCTGGCGCTGCTGGCGCCGGCCGTGCTGCCGCTGGTGCTGGTGCCGCTGCTGGCGGCCGGGCTGCTGTTCGTACGGCTGCTGCGGCCGTTGGCGGCCGGGCGGCAGGCGGCCGTCCTGGCGGAGGAGCGGCTCGCCGCCGAGGCCGGGCGGGCGCTGCGCGGGCTGCGCGACGTGCAGGCGTCGGGGGCGGCCGACGCGGTCGCCCGGGCGCTGACCGGGGTGGCGCGGGAGAGCGCGGCCGCCTCCCGCGCGCTGGGCCGGGCGTCGGCCCTGCGCGCGCTCGTGGTGGCGCTCGGCGGGCGGCTGCCGGTCCTGGCCGTCCTGGCGGCGGCGCCGTGGCTGCTGGCGCACGACGCGCTGACGGCGGGCGAGCTGCTCGGCGTCGCCACCTATCTCCTCCAGCAACTGGACCCGGCCGTGCGGACGTTGGCGGGCACGGTCGGCGGCTGGCTGCTCAACCTCGGCGTGGTTCTGGACCGCTTGGCGGAATCGACCCCCGAGCCGGGCCACGAGCCGACTCCCGCCCCCGCCCCCGGCGTGCCGCGGGGCGCGGTCCGGCTGCTCGGGGTGCGGTACGCCCACGGGCCGGGCGCTCCGGCCGTCTTGGACGGGCTGGACGCGGAGTTCCGCCCCGGGGAGCACGTGGCGGTGGTGGGGCCGAGCGGGGTGGGGAAGTCGACCCTGGCGGGGCTGCTGGCGGGCCTGGTGGCGCCGACGGCGGGGGCGGTGGCGGTCGGCGGCGGCCCGCGCGGGGTGGCGCTGCTGCCGCAGGAGGCGTACGTGTTCCCGGGGTCGGTGCGGGAGAACCTGACCTGGCTCGCCCCGGGCGCGTCCGAGCGGGAGATTGCGGAGGCCGTCGGGCGGCTGGGGGCGGACGGGCTGGTGGCGCGGTTGGGCGGGTTGGCCGGCACGCTGCGCGATCCGGGTGAACTGTCGTCCGGTGAGCGCCAGTTGCTGGCCCTGGTGCGGACGTACCTGGCGGACGCGCCGGTGGTGGTGCTGGACGAGGCGACCTGTCATCTGGAGGCGGCCGCGGAGGAGCGGGTGGAGCGGGCGTTCGCGGCTCGGCCGGGGACGCTGGTGGTGGTCGCACACCGGATCAGTTCGGCGCTGCGGGCGGACCGGGTGCTGCTGCTGGACGGCGGTCGCGGGCTGCTGGCCCGGCACGGCGACCTCCAGGTGCTGTCGCCGTTCTACCGCGAACTCGTCGGCCACTGGCTGGGTTCGTCGAGGACGGCCCCAGGGGCCGCGGGCGGGGCGGGACTCGCCCCATGAGGTCGATAGGATCTCGTCCGTCCCGGCCGTTATGGTGGCCGGGGCCACGGGCCGCGATCACCGGCTGTGGGCGCGTTCCGAGCGCCCGATCGGGGACCCGACCGTGTGCCGCAGGCACCGGGCGGGCGCCGATGACCTGCACCCTCGCACGGAAGACGATTCTCATGTCCGACACCCTCACCGACGCCGACGAGAACACGGCCGAGGACACCGCGTCGCACGGTCGCCACCGTGGCGGCTCGGCCGCCGACGACACCCCCGGGGCGGACCCGCACGGCCGCCACCGCGCTGCCGGCACCCGGGGCTGATCCGAGGAACACGACACACCCCGCGAGGGCCCGCCGAGGAGACTCCCGGCGGGCCCTCGCACGTGTCTCCCCCGCCGGGCCGTGGGGCGGGGCGTCAGGAGTCCAGCGAGATCACCGTCCGCAGCGCCTCGCCGCTGCGCATCTGCTCGATCGCCAGGTTCACCTCGGCCAGCCCGACCCGGTGGGTGATCATCCCGTCGAGGTCGATCCGCCCGGCCCGCCAGAGGTCCACGACCAGGGCGATCGTGCGGGCGACCGGCGCCCCGCCGTACAGCGAGGGCAGCAGCCGCTTCTCGTTGAAGAACAGCTCCCCCATCGTGAACTGGGCCAGGTCGTCCTGCGCGCCCGCGCCGATGACGACGACGGCGCCGCCGCGCCGGGCGGCGTCGTAGCCGGCCCGCACGGTGGCCGCGCGGCCGACGGCCTCGAAGACGTGGTCGAAGCCGCCGCCGGGCAGCCCCTTGGCGAACGGCTTGAGTTCCTCGGGGGCGATCGCCTCGGTGGCGCCGAAGGCGAGGGCCCGTTCGCGGCGCGAGGCGACCGGGTCGACCACGGTGATCCGGGCGGCGCCGCAGACCCGGGCGCCCTGGACGGTGGCCACGCCGACGCCGCCCGCACCGATCACCGCGACCGAGGAACCGGGCTCGACCCGGGCGGTGTTGACGGCGGCGCCGATGCCGGTGGTCACGCCGCAGCCGATCAGGGCGGCGGCCTCGTACGGCAGGTCGGCGGGCACCTTGATCACCGCGTCGGCGGTGACCACCACCTCCTCGGCGAAGGCGCCGGTGCCGTAGAAGCCGGAGGCCTCGGTGCCGTCGTCGGCGAGCCGGAAGCCAGGGGCGCCGAGCCGCCGCAGGCTGGCGATGCAGAGGTGGCCGCGGCCGCGCTCGCAGTGGGCGCAGCGTCCGCAGGGGGCCATCCAGCAGAGCACCACGCGGTCGCCGGGGGCGACGCCGGTGACGCCCTCGCCGACCTCGACGACGTCCCCGGCGCCCTCGTGCCCGGGGACGAAGGGCGCGGGCTGCGGCAGGATGCCGCTCATCGCGGAGAGGTCCGAGTGGCACAGGCTGGCGGCGCGCATCCGGACCCGTACGGTGCCCGGTCCGAAGCCGAGCGCCGTGACGTCCGCGCGGACGTCGAGGGTGTCCTGGCCGGTCTTGTGCAGGACGGCTGCGCGCATGGGCTGCTCCCGGTGTGCCTCGGGTCAAGGGTCGGGGCGATTCTGGCACGGCCGCCGAGGAGCGACTAGAACGCGTTCCAGAACGGCGCGGGGGCGGCGGGCCTGCGGAGCGATCGCCATACGAACAAGCCCTCTGTACACCGGCGACCCGGCCCGTCACCGCCACCGCCGCCGAGGCCGCGACGATCGCCGCCGAGCTGGCCCCGCACCGCGCCCGGATCGCCGCCGGGTTGCTGGCCGGCTGACGACACCGGCCTACGGCCCCCGCCGACCGCCCCCGCCGACCGGGCCGGCCGACCTCCCGGCGGCCGTCCCGCTACCGTCGAGTAGGGTCCGAGCACGTCCGCCCGCCGCCCGAACCCCGAGGAGCACCGCATGTCCGACCTGCTGGAGGGCGCCCGCCCGGCGCCGGAGGTGCTGGCGGCGTTCGAGGCGGCCACCGGGTTCATGCCGGTGGACGAAGGCCTCGCGCTCTACGGGGCGGCGGTGGCGGCGGCCCGGCGCACCGGGCTGCCGGTGCTGGAGATCGGCACCTACTGCGGCCGCTCGGCGGTCCTGCTGGCCGCCGCGGCCCGGGAGGCCGGGACGGTCGCGCTGACCGTGGACCACCACCGCGGCTCGGAGGAGCAGCAGCCGGGCTGGGAGTACCACGACCCGACCCTGGTGGACCCGGAGGTCGGCCGGATGGACACCCTGCCCCGGTTCCGCCGCACCCTGCACGCGGCGGGGCTGGAGGAGCACGTGGTCGCGCTGGTCGGCCGCTCGCCGCAGATCGCCGCACTGTGGGGGCGCCCGCTCGCCCTGGTCTTCATCGACGGCGGACACACCGACGAGCACGCCACCGGCGACTACGAGGGCTGGGCGCGGCACCTGGCGCCGGAGGGCTTGCTGGTGGTGCACGACGTGTTCCCGGACCCGGCGGACGGCGGCCAGGCCCCGTACCGGGTCTACCTGCGGGCGCTGGCCGAGGGCTTCGAGGAGGTCTCGGTGACCGGTTCGCTGCGCGTCCTGCGCCGGGCCGCCGCCTAGCCTCCCGCACACCCCGCTCCTGGAGCCTCCACCGCCCCGACCGCCGCCCGCCCCGACCGGCCCGTGAGATACCCCTCGCGGCCCTACCCCGATGCTCTAACGTCGTGCCTGGGCTGTCGGGCGGGGGTTCGAACGGTACGGTGTCCGCGCAGCACCAGGCAGCTGCGGCACGGGCGGCAGCACCAGGCAGAGCATCGGCGGACGGTGGGGGCCAGCGGCACATGACGGACCAGCACAACACCGCTCCGGCGGTCTGGGACCCGACCGCGCGCGGCGGCGCGGGCGGCTGGGTCCGCAATCCGCAGCGCCCGGACGCCGGGACCGCCCCCGCCGCACCGCCCGGGGCCCCCGCCCCGGGCGCGGCCGAGGACAAGGATCCGCCGCTGGGCGGCCGCCCGTACCTGTCCACCGCCCCGGGCTTCGGCCCGGCGCCGGACATGTCGGGCCCGGCCGCCCCCCCGCCCCCGGGCCCCGGCGCGCCCACCGCCGCCCTCCCCCGGGTCACCCCGCCGCCGGGCGCACCGCCCGCGGCCGCGCCGTTCCCCTCGCACGCGACCCCGCAGGACCGCGGCGCCCAGGGCGGTCCGCTCCCCGGCCCCGGGTACGTCTACCCGCCGCCGCCCCCGGCCGGCAACCCGTACCAGCAGGCCCCGGGCCAGCAGGGCGGCTACGGGTACCCGCCGCCACCGCCCCACCCACAGACCCCGCAGGCCCTACAGGCCCCGTACGGCGGCCAGCCGTACCCGGCCCAGCCCTACCCGGACCACCCGGCCGCCCTCCCGCCCGACCACGAGGACGACGGGGACCGCCCGGGCAACCGCCGGGCCCCGCTGCTGATCGGCTTCGCGGTGCTGCTGGTGCTGGCGGTCGGCGGCGGCCTGCTGTACGCGACCCAGGGCGGTGACAAGGGCGGCCAGGCCGCGCCCGCCCCGTCGGCCACGAACGCGACCGGCTCCGGCAACCCGCCGCCCGCCCCGGCGCCGACCGGCACGGACGCGACGCCCGGCGCCACGGCCACCCCCTCCGACACGCCGGCCCCGTCCGCGACCACGGCCGGCCCCAACGCCAAGGCCCAGGCACAGGCGCTGGACGGGCTGCTCACCGAGGGCGGCAACGCCAGGACGCAGATCGGCAACGCCGTCGCCAAGGTCAGCAGCTGCCCGTCGAAGGCCGACATCGAGAGCGCGGCGCAGGTCTTCGACAGCGGGGCCGGCCAGCGCCAGGGGCTGCTGGGCAAGCTCGCCAAGCTGAGCGTCACGGACGTCCCGGGCGGTGCGGACGCGGTGAACTCGTTGAAGTCCGCCTGGCAGTTGTCCGCCGACATCGACAAGGCGTACGCGGCCTGGGCGCGCGCCGTGGCCAAGCAGGGCTGCTCCGGCAACGCGCCGAGCACGCCGGACAAGAAGCACGCGGACGAGCTCAACCCCCAGGCGACCCAGGCGAAGAACGACTTCCTGACCAAGTGGAAGCCGATCGCGGACGCCTACGGTCTCACCCCGCCCACCTCGGACAGGATCTGAACCACCCGTGACCGGCCCGACCTCCCCCGCCCCCCGCCGTTCCGCCCTGCTGCGCACCGCCACCGCGGTGGCGGTGGTCGTTCCGCTCTGCACGGCGGGCTGGTTCGGCTGGCAGGCCCTGGACGACTCCGGCCCGGCGGCCGCCGCGGCCTCCGCGCAGCCCGCCGCGGCACCCGCCGCCGGCGCCGCCTCCACCGGCCCGGCCCCGGCGACCCCGGAGGTCCCGCCGACCGGCGGCACCCCGACCGACCCGTCCCCGGGCACAACAACGGGCACAACAACGGGCACACCGACGGGCACACCGACGGGCACGGCGCCCGGCGCGCCGGGCGGCACGCCGGCGCCCACCGCCACCCCGCAGGCCCCGGCCGGCGGCGCCGACCTGGCCGGCCGCACCGTGGTGCTCGACCCCGGCCACAACCCCGGCAACTTCTCCCACCCCACCGAGATCAACCGTCAGGTGGACGTCGGCAACGGCCACAAGGAGTGCGACACCACCGGCACCGAGACCAACGCGGGCTACACCGAGGCCGACTACACCCTGGACGTCACCCGCCGGGCCCGCGCCCTGCTCACCGCCCGGGGCGCCAAGGTCGTCCTGGTGCAGGACGGCGACCGCCCGTGGGGCCCGTGCGTCGACGAGCGGGCCAGGGCGGGCGCCGACGCCCACGCGGACGTCGCCTTGTCGGTGCACGCCGACGGCGCCCCGGCGAGCGGCAGCGGTTTCCACGTGATCATGCCCGCCAAGGTGGTCGCCGGTAAGGCGGACAACTCCGCGATCGTCGAACCCTCGCACCGGCTGGGCCTGCTGCTGCGCGACCGCTTCCACGCCGCGACCGGCGAGCCGTACGCCGACTACATCGCCGACCAGGGCCTGGACACCCGCTCCGACCTGGGCGGCCTCAACCTCTCCGCGGTTCCCAAGGTGTTCATCGAGTGCGGTAACATGCGCAACTCCGCGGACGCCCGACGGATGACGGACCCTCAGTGGCGGCAGCAGGCCGCCCAGGGGATCGCCGACGCGCTGGGCGCCTTCCTGACCACCCACTGACCGGACCGGGCAAGGGAGTTGGGGCGAACGGGGCCGACCGGCGGACACCCACCGGATCAGCACGGTTGGCAACGACTTCGACCCGTTCCCGGTCCCGCCGTGCACCGGCAGGACGGTTGGGCCTAGGCTTCTGGTCCGTTCGGGAGTTTCGGCCGGTCGGCCCGACCGCACGAAGCACCGTCCACGACACGTCAACGAGGGGAACGTAAGTGAATCTGCGCGCTCTCACCAGGGGAGACGCCGCCGTCGCAGGCGCGGCCGTCCTGCTGTTCATCGCCTCCTTCCTGCCCTACTGGACCGTGGACTGCAGCGGCCGGTACTGCGGGGACACCTCGCAGAACGCGTGGAGCACCCAGCTGTTCCCCATCCTGCCGTCGATCTACCTCCTGGGGATCGCCGCAGCCGTCCTGATCCTGGTGCAGCGCTTCCAGGGCCCCGCCGCGGCCAACCGCCAGGTGCTCGGCCTGCGGCTGGACCAGTGGGGCATCGCGTTCAGCGTCGCCGCGCTCTGGACCTCGGTCTGGGCGCTCGGCGGGGGTCCGAGCGCCACCACGCTCAGCCACGGCTTCGGCGCCTGGCTCGGCCTCATCTCGCTGATCGTGCTGGCCGGGGCGGCCGCGGCCGCACCGCTGGTGCCGGCGCTCAAGGCCCCGCTGGTCAACGAGCGCCCGGCCGTCCCCTACCAGGGCGGCTACCCGATGCCGGGTCAGCCCGGCCACCCGGGTGCCCCCGGTCAGCCCGGCCCGGGCCAGTACGGCTACCCGAACCAGGGTCACGACCCGGCCTTCGGCGCCCAGCCGGCCGGTGGCTACGGCTACCCGGCCGCCGGCCAGCCGCAGCCGGGCCAGCCGGTGCCGGCCGGTCCGCAGGACGCCGCCGCGCCGGCCCCGCAGCCGGCCCCGGCCGCCCAGCAGCCGGCCGCCCCGGCGGCGGACTTCCAGCCCTTCTGGTTCGCCGTCCCGGCCCCGCGCCAGCTGGCCCCGAAGGACAACCCGGCCGGCGCCCCGGTCGGCGAGGTCGTGCCGGGCACCTGGTACCTGGCCGTCGAGCAGCGCGGCGCGGCCCTGGTCGCCCAGCTGCCGGACGGCACCCAGGGCGTGCTGGCCGACACCACGGGCATCCAGCGCGGCTGACGCCGCGACGCGGCCGCGGGCCGCGCGACGGAGACGGGAAGGGGCGGGACCGGATCACCGGTCCCGCCCCTTCCGCGTGCCGTCAGCAGCAGTCCTGGACCACCAGCCCGGCGGGCAACTGGTCCCCGCCGAAGACCGCGACGGTCGCCGGGTCCCCGCCGAGCGCGGCGACCGCGAGCAGCAGCGCCCCGGCCGTCCAGGTGGTGCGCTCCTCGGGCCAGATCGCGTCGTCCTCGAAGACGTACCCGGTCCAGTACGAGCCGTCCTCGTGCCGCAGGTGCCGCTGGATCCAGCGCAGGATGTCCACCGCGCGGTCGGACTGGCCGATCGCCCAGAGCGCGAGCGCCAGTTCGGCGCTCTCGCCGCCGGTCACCCACGGGCGGTCGCTGACGCAGCGCACGCCGAGGCCGGGGACGACGAAGCGCTCCCACTCCCGCTCGATCCGCGCCACCGCCGCGTCGCCGCGCAGGCCGGTGCCGAGCACCGGGTAGTACCAGTCCATCGAGTAGCGGTCCTTGTCCAGGAACCGCTCGGGGTGGTGGGCGATGGCGTGCCGCAGCCGGCCGGCCGCGAGCTCCCAGTCGGGCTGCGGCTCCTCCAGGTAGTCGGCGACGGCCAGCCCGCAGCGCAGCGCGTGCAGGATGCTGGAGGAGCCGGTGAGCAGCGCCTCCCCGGTGGCGGCGCCGTCCTCGTCGACCCGCCAGGCGATCGGGCCGCCGGGCAGCCGCAGGCCGACGATGAAGTCCAGCGCCCGCCGGACCACCGGCCAGATCCACTCCAGGAAGGCGTCGTCGCCGGTGCTGAGGTGGTGGTGCCAGACCCCGACCGCGATGTACGCGCAGAAGTTGCTCTCCTTGGCCCGGTCGGTGACCGCGCCGTCGGTGTACGCGGCGTACCAGGAGCCGTCCGGGTTCTGCCGGGAGGCGAGCCAGCGGTAGGCGGCCTCGGCGGCGGCGTGCTCGCCGGCGGTGTCCAGGGCCATCGCGGCCTCGGTGTGGTCCCAGGGGTCGAGGTGGTGGCCCGCGAACCAGGGGATGGCGCCGTCGGGGCGCTGCTCGGCCAGGATGCTGCGCACGGTGTCGGCCGCCTGCTCGGCGTCCAGCACCCCGTCGAGCAGCAGCACCTCGGGGACGGCGGCGGTCACTCCGCCCCGCCCGGCGCGCGCTCGACCTTGTTCGGCTTGGAGGCGTAGGCGACGAAGCTCTTGCCGATGAGCGGGTTGAGCGCCTTCTCGGCGGCCTTGGTGATCGAGCTGATCACCGGGGTGCCGACGATGTCCCAGACCAGCAGCTGGTGGTAGGCCTTGACCGGCAGCGCCTTGTCGTTGTCCACGCCGACCGCGCACTTGATCCACCAGTACGGCGAGTGCAGGGCGTGCGCGTGGTGGGTGCCGTACGGCTCCAGGCCGGCGTCCTTGAGCTTGCCGAGCAGCTCGTCGCCCCGGTAGATCCGGATGTGGCCGCCCTCGACCTCGTGGTACTCGTCGGACAGCGCCCAGCAGATCTTCTCCGGGAGCCAGCGCGGCACGGTGACGGCGAGCAGGCCGCCCGGCTTGAGGACCCGGAACATCTCGTTGAGCACGCCCTTGTCATCGGGTATGTGCTCCATCACCTCGGAGATGATGATCTTGTCGAAGTAGTCGTCCTCGAACGGCAGTGCCAGCGCGTTGCCCTCCATCGCGACCGCCGACGCGCCCTCGGGGGCCTCGCCGGCCAGCTCCATCGCCGCGAACCACTTCGTGACCTCGGCGATCTCCTCGGCGTTCTGGTCGAGGGCGATCACGTTGGCGCCGCGGCGGTAGCACTCGAACGCGTGCCGGCCCCCGCCGCAGCCCAGGTCGAGCACCCGGTCGCCGGGGGCGAGCGGGAAGCGCGAGAAATCGACGGTCAGCACTGCAGGGCTCCCATTCCTATTGCCACCAAGCGTCCTTGACGCTTCGTCAGGTCACACTCGCCTCGACGCCCGGAGCGACTCGCTCACGAGCGCGCCCCTCAGGGCACGTACCGCCAGCCCGGCCCGGAGCGGGCCCGGGCGCCGACGCCGGTGGCGATCGCCGCGCGGTACGCCTCGGCGGTCAGCTCGGCGGCCCGCTCCCAGGTGAACCGGGCCAGCACCCGCTCGCGGCCGGCCGCGCCGAGCTCGGCGCGCAGCTCCGGGTCGTCCAGCAGCCCGCCGAGCGCGCCGGCCAGGGCGCCCGCGTCCCCCGGCGGCACGGCCAGGCTGGTCACGCCGTCCGGCCCGGCCACCTCGGGGATCGCCCCGCCGGTGGTCGCCACCAGCGGGGTGCCGGTGGCCATCGCCTCGGCGGCGGGCAGCGAGAAGCCCTCGTACAGCGACGGGACGCAGGCGACCTCGGCCGAGCGGTACAGGTCGACCAGCTCCCGGTCGCTCAGCCCGGTGCGGAACTCGATGTGCTCCGCCAGCCCGAAACGGCGCACCGCCTCGGCCACCGGCCCGTCCTCCTTCTGCGGCTTGCCGACCACCACCAGGTGGGCGTCCCGCTCGGTGCGGACCTTGGCCAGCGCCTCGACCAGGTACACCAGGCCCTTGAGCGGCACGTCCGCGCTGGAGGTGGTGACGATCCGGCCCGGGACCCGCTCGACGAGCGCCGAGGGCGACCAGAGCCGGGTGTCGGCGCCGATCGGCACCACCGAGATCGCGCCGGGGGCGGCGCCCAGGTGCTCGGCGATCTCGCGCTGCGAGGTGCCGGAGACGGTGATCACGTGGTCCAGCCGGGCCGCGACCCGGCGCTGCATCCGGGTGAAGGCGTACCAGCGGCGCAGTGACAGCCGCTTGCCCCGGGTGGTGGCCGCGTCCAGCTCCAACTGCCGGTCCACGGTGATCGGGTGGTGGATCGTGGTGACCAGCGGGAAGCCGTGCCGGGCCAGGCCGAGCAGGCCGTAGCCGAGGGTCTGGTTGTCGTGCACCACGTCGTAGCGGCCCTTGTGCCGGGCCAGGTACTGCCGGGCGCGCAGCGAGAAGGTGAGCGGCTCGGGGAAGCCGCCGGTGCGCATGGTGGCGAACTCCAGCACGTCCACCGGGCCGCGGAACTCGCCGCGGGCGGGGGTGCGGAAGGGGTCGTCGGCCCGGTAGAGGTCCAGGCTGGGCAGCTCCACCAGGCGGACCGAGCCGGGGCCCTCGACCTCGTCCAGCACGGGGTAGGGCTGGGCGCCGATCACGTCCACGTGGTGGCCGAGCCGGGCCAGCTCGCGGGAGAGGTGCCGGACGTACACGCCCTGACCGCCGCAGAACGGGTCCCCGCGGTATGACAGCAGGGCAATCCGCAGCGGCTGCGCGGTCATCCTCGGCCCTCATCTCTGGCTGCTATCGGTGCGAGCGGCGCCCAACGAGTGGCGCCGGTCGCTAAAGTAGATCAGGTTTCAGTGGCTGTGGAACTCGTCATCGACCGTGTGAACAATGAGAGACCTCGAAGATACCGGCCCGTAGCTTTCGCTCAGGAGCCAGGGCTGGTGATTCCCGCCACGCCGGGCCCGACCGACCGCGGGTCGACTTCGGGTCGACCTTTCTGGAGCACGCCGCCACCCACGCGCCCCCGGGAGCACCCTTGCCGTCGCCGACCACGTCCGTGAGCCCCGCCTCCCCCGCGCCGGGCGAACCGCCGCTGTCCGCGCGCCAGGCCGAGCGGCGCCGCCGCATCCTGCGCGCCGCCACCGCGCTGGCCGCCCGCGGCGGGTACGAGGCGGTGCAGATGCGGGAGGTCGCGGAGAGCGCGCAGGTCGCCCTCGGGACGCTGTACCGGTACTTCCCGTCCAAGGTCCACCTGCTGGTCGCGGTCATGCTGGAGCAGCTCCAGGGGCTCCAGGAGCACATCCGGCGGCACCCGCCGACCGATCCCGAGCCGGCCCTGCGGGTCGCCGACGCCCTCACCCGGGCCTTCCACGCGCTCCAGCGCGAGCCGCTGCTGGCCGAGGCGATGGTCCGGGCACTCAGCTTCGCGGACCGCTCGGTCGGCGCCGAGGTGGACCAGGTCAGCGCCGCCACCGGACAACTCATCCTGGACGCCATCGGGCAGTCCGGCCCACCCAGCGAGGGCCAGCGCGCGGCCGTCCGGGTGATCGAGCACACCTGGCACTCGGCCCTGGTCGCCTGGCTCTCCGGCCGCGCCTCGATCGCCGAGGTCCGGGCCGACCTGCACACCGCGGCCCGGCTGCTCGCGCTGCCCTGAGCACCCCGGCCGGCGGGGCGCTCCCCGGGGGCGGTTTCTGGAACCTGTTCCAGCTCCCCGCCGCCCCGGCCGACCCGCGCGCCGCAGCCCGGCGGTTAGAGTCGACGGGCAGCACAACTCCATCCCGCTCCTCCCCCGGGGGAAGCCGGTGCGAATCCGGCGCTGACCCGCAACCGTGAGCCCGACCGCGCCCCCGGCGCCCCGGGCGAGCCGGAGCACCCGGGGAGGGACGAGCGGCGAGCCGGGCACCCGCACCCGCCCGGCACCCGTCGAGGACTACGGAACGGCCCCCGCCCGGGGCCCACCACCGCTCACCGAAAGGCACACCCGCACCATGCTGACCGCCGCCCGCCTGGGCGCCGCCGCCCTGTCCGCCGCGCTGCTCGCCGGCCTCGCCGCCGGACCGGCCCTCGCCGACAGCCCGTCGCCCACGGCCGCCGCCACCCCGGACGGCCTGTACGGCAAGAGCGACCCGACGTACGACGGCGTCTGGCGGCAGTCCCTCGCGCTCACCGCGCTGACGGCGGCCAAGGTCACCCCCGCCGACTCCGCCGTCGACTGGCTCACCGGACAGCAGTGCGAGGACGGCGGCTGGCCCTCCTACCGGGCCCCCGGCGCGGCCTGCGACCCCAAGACCGAGGACAGCAACGCCACCGCGGTCGCCCTCCAGGCCCTGGTCGCCCTCGGCGGGCACCAGAGCGCCGTCGACAAGGGCCTCCAGTGGCTCAAGGCCAACCAGAACGCCGACGGCAGCTGGGCCTACAACCCCGGCAACCCCGGCGACGCCAACTCCACCGGCCTGGTCGTCAACGCACTGCTCGCCGCCCGGACCGACCCGGCGAGCATCGCCAAGCCCGGCACCGGCGGCGCCGCCGCGAAGAACGCCTTCGACGGCCTCGCCCGCTTCCAGCTCGGCTGCGCCGCCCCCGCCGACCAGCGCGGCGCCTTCGCCTTCCAGCCCGACCCGGCCGCCGGCACCCTCGCCCCCAACACCCTCGCCACCGCCCAGGCCGCCCTCGCCGCCGCCGGCGGGCACCTGCCGGTCGCCGCCTCGGTGCACGCCGACGCCACCGCCAAGCCCCTCGCCTGCGCCGACGGCTCCGCGCCCGCCACCGTGCCGCACGCCGAAGCGGGCGAGGCCGTCAGTGCCTACCTCGCCGCCCAGCTCGGCGCCGACGACGAACACCTCACCCTCACCACCCCCGGCGCCGACCCCAAGCCCGACCACACCGCCACCGCCTGGGCGGCCCTCGCCCTGATCCAGAGCGGCCACCCCGACCAGGCCGTCGACGCCATCGACTGGCTGGAGGGGCAGAGCGCCACCTGGACCAAGAACGGCAGCGACGCCGCCGCCACCGCCACCCTCCTGCTGGTCGACCAGGCCAGCCACCGCAGCGACGCCGCCCTCCTCGGCCAGCTCACCGCCCTCGGTCCGACGCCCAAGGCCGAGGCCCCCTCGACCGCCACCGCCCCGGCGAAGAAGAAGAGCGGCGGCATCGGGCAGTTCTGGCTGATCATCGTCGGCCTCCTGGTCGGCATCGGCGGCGGGCTCCTGCTCAGCCTCCAGCGCAAGCGCAACCCGCAGCTCTGATGCGGGCGCAGCCTGACGTCGCCGGGGGCCGCGGCCCCCGGCGGGCACCGGCCACCCTGGCGCTCGCCCTGCTCGGCGCCCTGGCGCTGCTGGCCTGCGCCACCCCGGCGCAGGCCGCCGGGTACCGGTACTGGTCGTTCTGGCGCGGGGCCGACGGCGGGGCCTGGACGTACCAGCAGCAGGGGCCCGCGGTCGCCGTGCCGCCGGACGGCTCGGTGGACGGCTGGCGGTTCGCCCTCAGCCCGGACGGCGGACAGGACGCCGCGAAGCCGCGCACCGCGGCCGGGTTCGACGGGATCTGCGCCGCCACCCCCGCCCAGGACGGCCGCAAGCGGGTCGCCGTGGTGCTGGACTTCGGCACGTCCCAGGACGCCGGTACGTCCGCCGCCGCGCCGCCCGAGGCGCGGACCGCCTGCGCGAGCGTCGCACCGCGCGCCACCTCGGCCGAGGTGCTGGCCGCCGTCGCCCCGCCGCTGCGCTACGAGTCCAACGGGATGCTGTGCGCCATCGCCGGCTACCCGAAGGCCGGTTGCGGCGACCAGGTCGACGCGGGCGCGGCCGCGCAGCCCAAGGCCGACGGCGGCAGCAACGGCAGCAGCGGCCCGGACCTCGGCCTGGTCGCCGGCGGCGCGCTGGTCGCCGTCCTCGCCGGCGGCGCCGTCTGGCAGGCGCGCCGCCGCCGCCACTCCTGAGGCGTGCCGTGACACGCCCCGACCCCGTTCCCAGGACAGATCCGTGAGCAGCACCATCCGCAGCACCCGCCCGCCCGTCGGACCGCGCCAACTGCACCCCGGGGCCTGGTGGTTGTGGGCGCTCGGGCTGGGCGCGGCGGCGACCCGCACCACCAACCCGGTGCTCCTGCTGCTGCTCGCCGCGACCGCCGGGTACGTGGTCGCGGCGCGCCGCGGCGACGCCCCCTGGTCGCGTTCGTACGGGGCGTTCCTGCGCCTCGGGCTGCTGGTGCTCGGCATCCGGCTGGTCTTCGCGGTACTGCTCGGCTCGCCCGTCCCCGGCACCCACGTGCTGTTCACCCTGCCCGAACTCCCGCTCCCCAGCTGGGCGCAGGGGGTGCGGATCGGCGGGCGGGTCACCCTCGAAGGCCTGCTCGCGGCACTGTACGACGGGCTGCGCCTGGCCACCCTGCTGATCTGCGTCGGCGCCGCCAACTCGCTGGCCAGCCCGGCCCGGCTGCTGCGCGCCCTGCCCGGCGCGCTCTACGAGGCGGGCGTGGCCGTCGTGGTGGCGATGACCTTCGCGCCGAACCTGGTCGCCGACGTGCGCCGGCTGCGGGCCGCCCGCCGGCTGCGGGGCCGCACCGACAAGGGCGTCGCGGCCGTGCTGAGCGTCGGACTCCCCGTCCTGGAGGGGGCGTTGGAGCGCTCGATCGCCCTGGCGGCGGCGATGGACACCCGCGGCTTCGGCCGCACCGCCGACGTGCCGCGCCGACTGGCCCGGGTGACGGCCGCCCTCACCCTGGCCGGACTGCTCGGGGTCTGCCTGGCCGCGTACGGGCTGCTGACCGCCGGGGGCGCCGGCTGGGCACCGCCGGTGCTGCTGCTGGGCCTGGCCGCCGCCTTCGCCGGACTGCTGCTCGGCAACCGACGGTCCGTCAGATCCCGCTACCGGCCCGACCCCTGGGCCCTGCCGGAGTGGCTGACCGCCGGCTCCGGGGCCGCCGCGGCCGCCCTGGTCGCGTACCTCGCGACGCGCGATCCGGCCGCCTTCGCCCCCACCGTCGTCCCGCCGACCGTCCCCGAGCTGCCGCTGGCCGCCGTCCTGGCCGTACTCCTCGGCCTGGTACCGGCGTTCGCCGCCCCGACCCCGCCCCGGAGGGCATCGTGATCACCTTCGAGCAGGTCTCCGTCCGGTACGCGGACGCCGCCGCCCCGGCGCTGGCGGGCGTCGACCTCACCGTCCCGGAGGGCGAACTCTGCCTGCTGGTGGGCCCCTCGGGCTCCGGCAAGTCCACCCTGCTGGGCACGGTCAGCGGCCTGGTGCCGCACTTCACCGGCGGGGTGCTGCACGGCCGGGTCACCGTCGGCGGCCGGGACACCCGCGAGCACCGGCCGCGCGACCTCGCCGACCTGGTCGGCACCGTGGGCCAGGACCCGCCGGCGCACTTCGTCACCGACACCGTCGAGGACGAACTCGCCTACGGCATGGAGTCGCTGGGCCTGCCCGGCGACGTGATGCGGCGCCGGGTCGAGGAGACCCTCGACCTGCTCGGCCTCGCCGACCTGCGCGACCGCGCCCTGGGCTCGCTCTCCGGCGGCCAGCAGCAGCGCGTCGCGATCGGCTCGGTGCTCACCGTGCACCCGCGCGTCCTGGTCCTGGACGAGCCCACCTCGGCGCTCGACCCGGGCGCCGCCGAGGAGGTGCTGGCCGTGCTGCAACGGCTGGTGCACGACCTGGGCACCACCGTGCTGATGGCCGAGCACCGGCTGGAGCGGGTCGTCCAGTACGCCGACCAGGTGCTGCTGCTGACCCCGGGCGAACCGCCCGTCCTGGGCGAACCCGCCGAGGTGATGGCGCACTCCCCCGTACACCCGCCGGTGGTCGGCCTCGGCCGGCTCGCCGGCTGGCGGCCGCTGCCGCTGTCCGTCCGGGACGCCCGGCGCAGGGCCGCCACGCTGCGCGCCGACCTGGACGGGCGCGCGCCCGGCGCCGCCGCCGTTCCCGACGGCGCTCCGATCGCCGCCGTCGACCGGCTGGCCGTACGGCGCGGCCCGGTCCAGGCCCTGCGCGGGGTCGACCTGGTGCTGCGCCCCGGCGAGATCGCCGCCCTGATGGGCCGCAACGGCGCCGGCAAGTCCACCCTGCTCGGCGGCCTGGTCGGCCTGCACGCCCCCGACTCCGGCCGCGTCACCGTCGGCGGCCGCACCCCGCACCGCACCCGCCCCGCCGAACTGATCCGGCACGTCGGCCTCGTCCCCCAGGACCCGCGCGACCTGCTGTACGGGGAGAGCGTCGCCGCCGAGTGCGCCGCCGCGGACGCGGACGCCGGAGCCGCCGCGGGCACCTGCCGCGCCCTGGTCGAACGACTGCTGCCCGGCATCGCCGACACCACCCACCCCCGGGACCTCTCCGAGGGCCAGCGGCTCACCCTCGCCCTCGCCGTCGTCCTCACCGCCCGGCCCCCGCTGCTGCTCCTGGACGAGCCGACCCGCGGCCTGGACTACGCCGCCAAGGCCCGGCTGGTCGAGATCCTGCGCGGGCTCGCGGCCGAGGGGCACGCCGTCCTGCTGGCCACCCACGACGTCGAACTCGCCGCCGAACTCGCCCACCGCACCCTGATCCTGGCCGAGGGCGAGATCGTCGCCGACGGCCCGACCGCGGAGGTGGTGGTCTCCTCCCCCGCCTTCGCACCGCAGGTCGCCAAGGTGCTCGCACCCGGACCGTGGCTCACCGTCCGGCAGGTCGCGGAGGCACTGAACGCATGAGCAGCCGACCCGTACCGCTCGGCCGCCGCTCCGTCACGGCGCTGTCCCTGGTCTCCCTGGTCGGCGTGACGGCCTTCGGCTGGCCGCTGCTCGCCTCCACCGGCTCGGCCCTGGTCGGCCACTCCGCCGACGCGCCGTGGCTGTTCGCCCTGCTGCTGCCGCTGCTGCTGGCCGTCGTCATCGCGCAGATCTCCGAAGGCCGTACGGCGGGCGGCGGGGCGCCGGGCCTGGACGCCAAGTCCGTCGCGTTGCTGGGGGTGCTGGCGGCGGCCGGCGCCGCGCTCCGGCCGCTGGGGGCGGGGACGGCGGGCCTGGAACCCATGTTCTTCCTGATGGTGCTGTCGGGGCGGGTCCTCGGGCCCGGCTTCGGCTTCGTCCTCGGCTCGCTGTCGATGTTCGCCTCCGCGCTGCTCACCGGCGGCGTCGGGCCGTGGCTGCCGTTCCAGATGCTCGCCATGGGCTGGGTCTGCCTCGGCGCGGGCCTGCTGCCCGGCCCGGCCACGCTGCGCGGGCGCCGCGAACTGCTGCTGCTGGCGGGGTACGGCGCCGCCTCCGCCGTCCTGTACGGCACGATCATGAACCTCCAGGGCTGGCCGTACATCGGCGGCCTGGCCGGCTCCATCTCCTTCCACCCCGGCGACCCGCTGCCCGCCAACCTGGTCCGCTTCGCCGCCTACTGCCTCACCACCTCCCTGGGCTGGGACCTCCCGCGCGCCGCCCTCACCGTCGTGCTCTGCCTCACCCTCGGCACCCCCGTCCTGCGCGCCCTGCGCCGCACCACCCGTCGCGCGGCCTTCGACGCCCCCGTCGACTTCCGCCCGCCGCTAGGGTGACCGTTCGAACCGAGCACCAGAACGGGAGTCCCCCAGTGTCCGACGCACCCCTCGCCCCCGACTGCGACCTCGACCCCGGCCTCGACCACGACGAAGCCGAAGCCGAAGCCGAAGCCGACGAGGCCGACGTCGACGAGCCCGGCGTCGACGAGCCCGACGTCGACGAGCCCGAGGACGACGAGGACACCCCCTGGATCGTCGCGACCTGCCCCGTCGGCCCCGAACTGGCCGCCCGGCTGGTGGCGATGGCGGACCTCGACTGGACGGACGGCGACGCCGGCGAACGCGCGATGACCGACGCCGGCTGGCGCTCGACCGGCGACCACCTCGGCGAGCTCAACGAGAAGGCCCGCACACCGGCGGGCCACCTCGTGTACGGCGACGACAGTCTCTTTGTGCCCTTCGCCTACGAGTACTACGTCGACCCCGACGGCGGGATGGCCGAGGACTTCTGGGGCACCCTCCCCGGCTGGCAGCGCAGCACCGACCAGGAGACCGACACCTTCAACGACCAACTGGACGCCGTGGCCGAGCAGTTCACCACCCTGCTGGGCCCGCCCGAGCACGACCTCAGCCACCAGCGGGAACCGCACTCGAGCTACCGGTGGCGGTACCGCGTCTGGCGCCGCGGCGACAACGCCCTGGTGGTGGCCCCGGGCATGGACCCCTTCTCGTACTGCCAGTTCGAGCACGCCTTCGTCCAGATCCGCCCGCTCCCGGCGGACGCACCGCTGCCGCCCGCCGAGGAACTGCCGGACTTCTTCACCTGGTAGCCGTCGGCGGACACCGCGCCCCTGCCCGGCGGACACCGCACCCTGCCTGACGGGCCCGCCGGTCCGCGCGCCCGGGGCGGCTGGCCCGGGCACACGGACCGCGCGGACCGCGCGGACCGCGTGAGGAGGACGCGCGGTCAGATGAGGCCCTTGGCCGGGTCTCCGGCGGGGAAGGCGTCCAGGACGGCGACGTCGGCGGGCTCGGCGAGGGCGGCGGCGAGGACCGGGCCGAGCGCGGCCAGCGGCGCTCCGGCGCTGTGGGCGTCGAGGGCGGCCCGGTCGGCCCACTTCTCGACCACGGTGATCCGGTCGGGGCCGGCGTGGACGGCGTAGAGCTCGCAGCCGTCCTCGGCGTGGATGGCCGGGGCGTGCTGCTCGAAGGCGGCCAGGACTTCGTCGCGCCGGCCGGGCTTGGTCCTGATCGTGGCGATGACGACGGGCATGCAACTCTCCAATGATGGTGTGACGATCATGCTATCGACCCAGCGAGGGGCCCGAGTTGAGCGGAATCGGCCGGCGCCGGCAGGACTCAGCGATCCACGACTCACCAGTCCAGGGCGGACCGGGCCAGGGCGGCGAGCCCGAGGGCGGCCGGGAGTTCGACGAGGAACGCCATCGCGAGGGCGGTGTACCAGGCGCCGCCGCCCTCGGCGGTCATCACGTCGAACCAGGCGTCGAGGAGAAGCAGGGTGGCGGCCGCGGCGGCGGCCAGGGCGGTCAGGCGTGAGCGCCGGACGAGCAGCCTGGCGGTGGCGATCAGACCGGCGACCTGGAGAACATCCATGCCGATCCACACCGTGGACCAGTTCCTGACCTCGGCCTGCCCTCGGGTGGCCGACCCGAGGACCAGGATCCAGGCGAAGAGCAGGAGCGCGACGGCGATCAGCGCCCCGCCCAGGAGTGCGCGGGAGCGCTCCGCCGTCGGATGCGCCGATCCCAGGCGGTCGAGCGCCGCCCGCACCGGCCGCACCGGCCGGTCGTCCCCCGTAGTCGTTTTCATGATCGAGAATCTACCCACCCCTTCGCGGGACCGGGCGGGCGGCGCCCGGGGGCCGGGACCGTCGCCCGGGCCCGACGGGTACGGCGACCGCTACTGGGCCCTGGCCACCGGCGCGCCTGCCGCCCGGGGCGGCGCCCCGGGCACCCCGCTATCATCGCCCGGTCGTGGTCGACGGGGGGGGTACGAGGTGGGACTGCTCCAGCAGTGGCGGGACTCCAAGGCGCAGGAGCTGCACCAGGAGGGCGTTCGCCTGCTCAACGGGGGGCGCGCGCGGGACGCGGAGCCCGTGGCGCGGGAGGCGGTCCGCATCCGCTCGAAGGTGTTCGGCCCGGATGATGCCGCGACCCTGGCGAGCCGGGTGGTGTGGGCGCGCGCACTCGAACGCCTCCAGCGCCGTACCGAGGCGGAGGCCGAGCTGCGCGAGGTGCTGCGGCTGGCGCCCGACTCGACCGACCGGGGCGAGCTCGTCCGCTGGGCCCGGCTGGGGCTCGCCCAGGTCCAGGTGAGGACGGGGCGGGCCGAGGAGGCACGGGCCGAGGCAGCCCTCCTCGTGGAACTCGGCGGTCAGGTCGACGTCGAGTGCACCCAGGCCGCGCTGTCGATCGAGGCCGCGGCCCTCAGCACGCTCGGCCGCCACGCCGAGGCGGTCGCGCGATGGACGGAGCTGGAGGCCGCCGCCACCGCCACCGCGGGCGACGGCAGTGCCCGCGTGCTCAAGGCCAGGTCCGACCGGACGCAGGCGCTCGCCTACCTGGGCCGCTTCCAGGAGGCCGAGGCCCAGGCCCGGGCGCTGATGGAGGTCGCGGCCTCGGGCGGGCCCGGCGCCGTGCCGCTCGGGCTGGCCGCGCGGAACGCCCTGGTGTTCTCGCTGACGGCCGGCGGCCGGGCGGTCGAGGCGGAGGCCGAGGCCCGCACCGCCCTCGACCACGCGGCGGGCGTCCCGGGCCTGGACGCCCGGTTCCTCCTCACCGCCCGGCTCGG
Source organism: Kitasatospora sp. NPDC040550 (assembly GCF_055594965.1). Lineage (NCBI taxonomy): Bacteria > Bacillati > Actinomycetota > Actinomycetes > Kitasatosporales > Streptomycetaceae > Kitasatospora > Kitasatospora sp. NPDC040550. The sequence goes on from NZ_JBVIWC010000013.1 coordinate 100,202, forward strand.
CCTGGCCCGCGCCCTGAACGCACAGGGCCGCCACCACGAAGCGCTGCCGGTGCTCCGCCCCGCCCTCGAACGCGCCACGGCGGACTCGGTCGGCGAGGAGGAGTTGGAGGCCGCGCTCCACCTCGTCGCGGCGGTCTCGCTACTCGGGTCGGGGAAGGACGCGGCGCCGTCCCTGGAGAAGTCCTCGGAGCTCTGCGGGCGCACGCTCGGGCCGAACCACCACCGCGCCCTGGAGGTCGGCACGCTCCGGGGCCGGGTCCTCACCGCGCAGGGCCGCCTTCCGGAGGCCCGCGACATCCTCCGGGCCAACGCCGCCGCCTGGCAGGAGCACTTCGGTGCGGGCCACCCGAAGACGCGGGCGGCCCAGCAGGCCCTGGCCGAGCTGAGCTAGGGCCGGCCCCCGCCGTAGCACCGGCCCCCGCCTCAGGGGCAGCGGGCCCGGGGGGCCGGACGGCCCGGGGGCGGACCGCGGCGCGCGCACCGCCCGGCACACGCCCCGGACGTACCTGACACGCCCCGGACGTACCCGACACGCCCGGCGCGCCACCTGCCGTCCGGGGCCGAACCATCGTAGATTTGACGGATCGTCACTTTTTAGGCCCGCCCGGCCGTCCACGACTCCGTCGATCGGTGGTGGTTGCCATGCGACGTCCCTCCCTGCGAATGCGGATCCTCCGGCTCGGCCTGGGCGGCTGCCTGTTGGCCGCCGCCACGACCGGCAGCGCCGCGGCCGCACCGGGCGAGCGCCCGAAGGACGCGCCGGGTTCACCGGAGCAGCGGATCGAGAGCCTCCTCGCCCAGCTCACCACCGACGAGAAGGTCACCCTGCTGCGCGGCCGGGACGCCCCGGCCGGGGTGGACTCCGTCGGCTACGTCGCGGGCGTGCCCAGGCTCGGCATCCCGCCGCTGCTGCTGACGGACGGTCCGGCCGGGGTCCGGGACGGCCGCCCGGCGACCGCGCTGCCCGCACCCGTCGCGCTGGCCGCCGCCTTCGACCCGGCGCTGGCCGCCCGGTACGGCGACGTGCTGGGCCGGGAGGCGCGGGCGCGCGGCTACCAGGTGCTGTACGCGCCCATGGTGAACATCGTCCGGGTCCCCCAGGGCGGACGGAACTTCGAGACGCTGGGCGAGGACCCGTACCTCGCCGGGCGGCTCGCCACCGCCGAGGTGCGCGGCATCCAGGCGCAGCGCGTCGCCGCGCAGGTCAAGCACTACGCGGCCAACAACCAGGAGGACAACCGCCAGTCGTACGGCTCGGAGGTGGACGAGCGCACCCTGGCCGAGATCGAGCTGCCCGCCTTCCGGGCGGCCGTACGGGAGGGCCGGGCCTGGTCGGCGATGTGCGGCTACAACCCGGTGAACGGCGTCTGGGCGTGCGAGAACTTCCCGTTGCTGCGCGACGTGTTGAAGGGCCGCTGGGGCTTCGACGGGGTGGTCGGCTCCGACTACCCGGCCACCCACTCCGCCGTCAACGCCGCCGCGGGCGGGCTGGACCAGGAGTTCGGCGGTTCGAGCTACTTCGCCGACCTGCCCGCCGCCGTGGCGGACGGCCGGCTGGCCCCGGCCGTGCTGGACGACCAGGTCCGCCGGGTACTGCGGCTGATGGCACGTACGGGAGCGCTCGACGGCACCCAGGCGCCCGCGGTCGACCCGGCCGCCGGAGCGCGCGACGCCCGGACGGCCGCCGCTGCCGGAACGGTTCTGCTGCGCAACGAAGGGGCCGCGCTGCCGCTGGACGCCGCCCGGCTCAAGTCCGTCGCCGTGGTCGGCCCCTGGGCGGACCGCGCCTACACCGGCGGCGGCGGCTCCTCGCGCGTCACCCCGTACGCCGAGCACACCGTGACGCCCCGCCAGGGCATCGCGGCCCGGGTCGGCCCGACCGCGGAGGTGCGCTACGACCCCGGCGACGACCCCGCCGCGGCCGCCGCGGCGGCCACCGGGGCGGACGTCGCGGTGGTGGTGGTCGGCGACCAGGAGACCGAGGGCGCCGACCGCGGCTCGCTGAGCCTCGCCGCGGCGGACGAAGCGCTGATCCGGGCCGTCGCCCGGGCCAATCCGCGCACCGTGGTGGTGCTGAACACCGGCGGGCCGGTCACCATGCCGTGGCTGGACGCGGTGCCCGCCGTGGTCGAGGCCTGGTACCCGGGCGAGCAGAGCGGCGCCGCGCTCGCCGACGTGCTGTTCGGCGACGTCGACCCGGCCGGGCGGCTGCCCGTCACCTTCCCGACCTCCGCCGACGCCACGCCGATCCGGGACGCCGCCCAGTACCCGGGCACGGACGGCGTCTACCACTACACCGAGCGCCTCGGCGTCGGCTACCGCTGGTACGACGCGAGCGGCACCGCCCCGCTGTTCCCCTTCGGCCACGGCCTCTCGTACACCACCTTCGACTACGACGGCCTCACCGTGACCGGCCCCGACCCGGCCGGCCGGGTGCGGGTCGGGTTCGACCTCGCCAACCGGGGCACCCGGACCGGCACCGAGGTGCCCCAGCTGTACCTGACCTTCCCGGCCGCCGCAGGCGAACCCCCGCAGCAGCTCAAGGCCTTCGACAAGGTCACGCTGGCGCCCGGCGCCTCGACCCACCTGGACCTGCGACTGGACCGCTCCGCCTTCGCCGTCTGGGACGAAGGCGTGCACGGCTGGGGCGTCCCCGGCGGGCGGTACGGCCTCACCGTCGGCTCCTCCTCCCGCGCGCCCCGGCTGCGGGGCACCGTGGACGCCCCCGCGTCCCCCGCCGTCTCCACCTGGTCCGGGCGGATCACCGGCTCCGACGGCGCCTGCCTGGACGCCTCGGCCGCCGCCGGGGACCCCGACCGGCCGCTGGAGGCGACGAGCTGCTCGGGTACGGCCGCCCAGGACGCCACCGTCGGCTCGGACGGCAGCATCGGCGTCCTCGACGGCTGCCTCACCCCGGCCGGCTCCGCCGACGGCGCCGCCGTCCGGCTGCGGGACTGCACCCGGACCGCGGACCAGAAGTGGCGCAGGGGCCCGGACTCCTCGCTGCTGAACCCGTCGACCGGCCGGTGCCTGAGCGACACGGACGGCCGGCTGCTGCTGCAGGCCTGCACGGCGACCGCCCAACAGCGCTGGACCACGCCCAGCCCCAGCGGGCCGCTGACCGGCATCGCCGGGCAGTGCACGGACGTCGACGGGGCGTCCACCGTCAACGGCACCGCCGTCCAGCTCTACCGCTGCAACTCCACCGGCGCCCAGGACTGGACCGTCCAGCAGGACGGCTCGCTCCGGGCCCTCGGCAAGTGCCTGGACGTCACCGACGGCCACACCGCCGCCGGCACCCCCGTCCAGCTCTACGACTGCAACGGCACCGCCGCCCAGCACTGGCTCCCGCATCCGGACGGCACCCTGGTCAACCCGGGCTCGCAGCGCTGCCTGGACGCCCGGGGCGGCAGCAGCGCCGACGGGACCAGGCTCGAACTCTGGGACTGCGCGGGCGGCACCAACCAGCTCTGGAAACTGCCCGCTTGACCGTTCCACCGGCTCGACCCGCTCCACCCCGTCGACCCGCTCGCCCCCGTCGACCCGGCTGACCCCGGGTCGACCGCCGTCCTCCACGGGCCGCCCCCGGAATCCTCCCCACCGGCGATCGCGCACGCGGCGTTCGGAATGCCCGAACGCCGCCGTACGCTGTCCCGCAACACCGGCAGGATCATCGCGAACACCTCAACACGCGCCGCAGCACGAACCACGAGCGGGCCTAGCGGGCCCGCGACCGCACGCGGGCGTTCGGGGGAACCGGAGAAACCAGTGGAACTTCGTCAGTTGCGCGTCTTCGAGGCCGTGGCCACCCACCGGACCGTCACCGCCGCGGCCGTGGCGCTCGACCTGGCCCCCTCCTCGGTCTCCGAGCAGATCCGCACCCTCGAACACAGCCTGGACACCGAGCTGTTCGACCGCGCCCCGAGCGGGACGAGCCTCACCGCGGCCGGCGAACGGCTGCTGCCCTGGGCGCGCAAGCTGCTCGACCAGGCCGAACAGGCCCGCCGGGAGGTGGTCACCGACCGCGCCCGGCTCCGGCTCGGCGCGCTGGAGACGATAGCCGCGACCCACGTCCCGGCCGTCCTGGCCCGGCTCGCCGAGCGCCGCCCCGGCCTGGACGTCGCGCTGCACACCGACACCGCCCGGGACGCCCTGCTCGGCGGCGTCGCGGCCGGAGCGCTGGAGGCCGCCCTCATCCTGGACACCGCCGGACCGCTCGGCGGACTCGGCTTCTACCTGCCGCCCGCCCCGCTCGACCACCTCGACCTCAAGGACGTCCCGCTCGCCCTGGTCGCCGCCCCCGCCCATCCACTCGGCGGCGCCACCGCCCTCACCCGCGAGGACCTGCACGGCCAGCGCCTGCTGGTGAACGCCCCGGCCTGCTCCTTCCGGCTGGCCGGCGAGCGCCTGCTCGGCAACGACGTCGAACGCGTCCGCACCGGCGGCGTCGCCGTCACCCGCGCCTGCGCCGAACAGGGCCTCGGCATCGCCCTGCTCCCCGACTTCGCCGTCCGGGAGCCGCTCGCCTCCGGCGCCCTCGTCCGCCTCCCCCTCGCTCCCCCGCCCCTCCGGCTCCGCCTGGTGTGGCGCGCCGACCGCGAGACCGTCCCCGGCCTGCGCGCGGCCCTGTATGCCGCCGCGGCCTGAACTCCCGCGCACCACAGGCCCGTTCACGGCGCAGCGGCTACCCGGAGGGATCGAACAGCCCGGCGAACGCCGAACGGCGCGCCCCGGAGCCCCGGGACGCGCCGTCCGCCTCCACCCACCTGCCGGGTCAGGCCTTCGGGCCCGCCGACTGCACGACCTCGAAGGACCACAGCGTGGACCCGGACGCGGCCGGCCGCTTCGGGGCCTCGCCACCCTCGCCGCCACCGCGGTGGGCGGCCTGCATCGGGCCCTCCATCCAGGCCTTGAAGTCCTCCTCGCTGCGCCAGCGGGTGTAGACCAGGTACTGGTCGGTCCCCTCGACCGGGCGCAGCAGCTCGAACCACTCGAAGCCGTCGGAGTTCTCCACCGCGCCGGCCCGCGAGGCGAAGCGCTGCTCCAGCACCTCGCGCTGCTCGGCGGGCACCGTCAGTACGTTGATCTTGACGACGGACATGCCGCTCCTCACTGATCCGCCGGGGCCCGTACGGCCGTCGGCTCGGTTGCTCCCGAGCAGTCTGCTACACCTCACACCCCGCCGGTCGGGCGCTGCGGGCCCTGGGGGCCGCAGGTGGCGGGGCGCCGGCTCAGGCGATCCAGGCCGGGAGCAGGCGGTCGGCGTCGCGCGGGGCGAGGGTGCAGGCGCCCTCGGGGGTGCGGGCGTCGGGGTTGTAGGCGTGGGAGGGGGACGGGGAGGCGACGAGGGCGGTGAAGCCTTCGGCGGTAGTGATGCGGCGGGGCACGTCGGCGGGGAGGGCGAGGGTGTCGCCGGCGGCGACCGTCAGGGTCTCGCCCGCGAGGTCGACCTCGGCCGAGCCGGCCAGCAGGGTCCAGATCTGCTCGGTGTCCATGGCGTGCAGCGGGCCCTGCCGGTCGGCGGGCATCTCGACCCGCCACTGGGCGAGGGCGGTCGCGCCCTGGGTGGGCGAGGCGAGGGTGGTCATGACGGCGTTCGGGGTCTCGGTGCGACGGGCGTCGGCGGAGCGGATCACGGGCATGGCGAAGGAACCCCTTAAGATGGACAATGTCGTTGTCTATATGGTCAATGAGGTTGTCTATCGTGTCAAGCGAACCCGCCCCGCCCGGCTTCGAGCTGCCGCTGCGCCTGCTGCTGGCCTTCCGCACGATCATCGACGAACTGCACGAGCGGATCGCCCGCGAAGGGCACCCGGACCTGCGCCCGATGCACGGCTTCGTCTTCCAGGCGATCGGCCCCCGGGGCACCACCGCCGTCGAACTCGGCCGCCGGCTCGGCGTCTCCAAGCAGGCCGCGGGCAAGACCGTCGAGACCCTGGAGCAGCTCGGCTACGTCGAGCGCGGCAGCGACCCCGCCGACGCCCGCCGCAAGGTGGTCCGGCTCACCGACCGGGGCGTGGACTGCCTGGTCCGCTCGGCACGGATCTTCGAGGAACTGCGCACCGAGTGGTCCGCCACCCTCGGCGAGGAGCAGCTCCGCCGGATCGAGGACGGCCTGCGGCTGCTCGCCCCCGGCGACCCGTTCCGGCTCGACACCCCGCGCTGGTTCGGCAGCCCGTGAGGGACACCGCACCGACGCGCGGAACGGCTAGAACGACCGCCCCTCCCCCCGGTACGGCTGCTGCGGACCGGTCGGCGGATCCGGCCGGTCCCGCCGGTCGGCGCAGAGCGTGGAGCTGAGCCGGGTGAGGAGTGCGGCGAGGTCCTCGTACTGCCGCTCGTCCCAGTCCCCCAGCAGTTCCGCGAGCTGGGTGCGCCGGGCCGCGACCAGGCGCAGCGCCGCCTCCGCCCCCGGTTCGGTGAGCCGCAACGGCAGGCCACCGGTGCGGGCGGCGAGCCCGCGGCCCTCCACCTCCCGGACGGCCTCCTCGACGACCGAGACCGGGACGACCCGCCGCTCGGCCAGTTCGGCGGGCTCCACCGAGCCGTGGTGGTGCATCTGCAGGAGCAGCCAGCTGGAGGCGGGCCGCAGGTCGAGCCCGGCGGTGGCGGTGATCCGCCGGAAGAGGTCGCGCCGGGCCTCCCGGGTGCCCAGGACGGACAGCGCGCGGGCGATCTCGTCCAGGGAGGAGCGCTCGACCGGGTTGATCCCGATCGACTCGCTGAGGTCGGGCGCGGTCACCGTGGAGCGCAGCTTCTGCTCGCGCAGGAACAGCGACAGCACGAAGGCGACCACCGCGACGGGCACCGCGTAGAGGAACACCCGGGTGATCGACTCGGCGTAGGCGTGGTGGACGCCGGCCTGGAGGGCCGCGGGCAGCCGGGTGATCAGGCGCGGATCGGCGGTGATCGCCTCCACCCGGAAGCCCGGCGGCAGCGGCTGCCCGGCCAGGGCGTCGGCGAGCCGGGAGCGCAGGCCGCTGGCGAAGACCGTCCCGAAGATGGAGACGCCGAAGGAGGCGCCGATGGAGCGGAAGAAGGTGGCGCCGGCGGTGGCCACCCCGAGGTCCTGGTAGCCGACCGAGTTCTGCACGATCAGCACCAGCACCTGCATCACCAGGCCCAGTCCGAGGCCGAACACCAGGAAGTAGAGGCTCATCTCGGCGGTGCCGCTGTGCTCGTCGAGCCGGGAGAGCAGCAGCAGGCCGACCGCGGTGACGGCCGTCCCGGCGATCGGGAAGACCCGGTAGTGGCCGGTGCGGGCGACGATCTGGCCGGAGCCGATCGAGGTGAGCAGCATCCCGAGCACCATCGGCAGCATGTGGATGCCGGACATGGTGGGCGAGACCTGCTGGACCACCTGGAGGAAGGTCGGCAGGTAGGTGAGAGCGCCGAACATCGCGAAACCGACCACGAAGGAGATCACCGCGACCAGGCTGAACGTCCGCGAGCGGAACAGCCGCAGCGGCAGAACCGGCTCGGCGGCCGAGCTCTCCACCTGGACGAAGACGAGCAGCAGCGCCAGGCCGAGCACGCCCAGGCCGACGACCTGCCAGGAGCTCCAGGCCCAGGTGGTGCCGCCGAGCGAGGTCATCAGCACCAGGCAGGTGGCGACGGCGGCGATCAGCGCGGTGCCGAGGTAGTCGATCCGGTGCTCGCGCCGGGCCTCCGCGCCGTGCAGCACGGCCGCGATCACCACCAGGGCGACCACGCCGATCGGCAGGTTGACGTAGAACACCCAGCGCCAGCTGAGGTGGTCGACGAACAGCCCGCCGAGCAGCGGCCCGAGGACGCTGGTGACACCGAAGACGGCGCCGAAGAGGCCCTGGTACCGGCCGCGGTCCCGGGGCGCGACGAGGTCGCCGACGATCGCCTGGGAGAGCACCATCAACCCACCACCGCCCAGGCCCTGGAGCGCCCGGAAGGCGATCAACTCGCCCATGTTCTGGGCGACTCCGCAGAGCACCGAGCCGATCAGGAAGATCACGATGGAGGCCTGGAAGAACCGCTTCCGGCCGTACATGTCGCCGAGCTTGCCCCAGAGCGGGGTGGCGGCGGTGGAGGCCAGCAGGTAGGCGGTGACCACCCAGGAGAGGTGGTCCAGGCCGCCGAGGTCGCTGACGATGGTGGGCAGCGCGGTGGAGACGATGGTCTGGTCGAGGGCGGCGAGCAGCATCGCCAGCAGCAGGGCCCCGATCGGCACCCAGAGGTTGGCGGCGGTGACCTCGGGCGGGCCGGGCGGGTGCGCCGGACTCCGCCCGCTCGCGGCGCGCGGCTCCGTCATGACGTCTCCACAGGCGGCATGGCCTCTCCGTCGGGTCGCGGGGCCGGACGACCGGACGCCCGGGTGGATGATCACTCCCTGTTTCCCATGCTGGCAGATATGTCACGTTTTGCTCCGCCGGGTTGAGCCGAACGTAAGCACCGGACCCATCGCACACGTCCCGGCGGTTTCCCCCGGGGCCAACCACCACCAACCGGCACAACACCCCCGCCGGAGGCCGGACGCCCCTGTCACCCCTCCGGGGCGTCCTGCATAATCAGGCCCGATCGCGAGACCCGAGAACCGAGGAGGACCGGCCGATGCCGGACCAGCACTGCCCGACGTGCGGCACCGCACGCTCCACCGGGTGCAGCTGCCTCCCCGACCGGGGCCTCGACGACCGGAGCCTCGACGAGACCGCCGTCCTCCCCCACCTGGAGGGCCCGCCGCTGGTCCGCCCGTACGTGCCGCAGGCGCCCGAGCAGGTCGCCGACGAGCCGCCGCTGACGGCCGACCCGTTCGCGACCACCGTGCTGCCCCCGGTCGCGCCGGTGCAGCCGACGATGCGTCCGGTCCAGCAGGCGCAGCACGCCCAGCACGCCCAGCAGCCGCAGCCGCAGCCGCCGGTCACGCCCCCGCTCGGGCCGGACGCGGACGCCTACGCGACGACCGTCCTGCCGCCCGTCCCGGGCCCCGCGCCGGACGCGTACGGCAACGGTGCCACCACCGTCCTGCCCCCGGTCCCGTCGGCGGCCCGGCCCGGTCCGGGCGGCTCCGGGGACGAACTCGGCTACTTCCCGTTCGACCACGGGGCCCCCGCACCCGACTCCGCCCCCACCGGCGGCCGGGCCGCCCGCCGGGCCGCCGAGCAGTCCGAGCGCGGCTCCTTCGCCGGGCGCAAGGGCCTGATCGCGGGCGTCGGCGCCGGACTGCTGGCGCTCACCGTCGGCCTCGCGTACGCCGTGACGCCCTCCTCCGAGCCGGCCAAACGGGCCGAGCCGGCGCCCACCACCTCGCTCGCCCCCGCCCCGGTGGACCCGCCGACCGTGGCCGCCCCGGCGCCCAGCGACCCCGCGCCGACCCCCGAGACGCCGAGCCCGAGCGCCACCCGGTCGGCCAGGCCGAGCCCCACCAGGACCCCCACCCCCACGCCGACGCCCACCCCGACCCCCACGCCGACACCGACGCCCACCCCCACGCCGACCCCGACCCCGACTCCCACGCCCACGCCGACCCCGACGCAGGCCCCACGGACCCTGCAGATCGGGATGTCCGGCGTGGACGTCTCGGCGATGCAGACGAAGCTCGCGACCGTCCTGTGCTGGATGGACGTGCCGATCAACGGCACCTACGACAGCGACACCGCCGGCTACGTCAGCTACTTCCAGCGGATGCAGGGGGTCCAGGGCGACAAGAAGGGCGTCTACGGCCCCAACACCCGCGCGGCCCTGGACAACCGCACCACCTGCTGACCACCGTCAGCCGGTGATCGCCCCGAAAATGCTCACCCCGGCCAGCACCACCATGATCGCCGCCGCCACCCGGATGATCAGCTTCATCGGCACGTACTTGAGCAGCTTCTGCCCGCCCACGATGGCGATCCCGCCGACCGCGCAGAGCGCCAGCCAGGAGCCCAGGCCGACGGCCAGCGGGTCGGCGTACTTGGCGGCCAGGTTGGCGGTCATGATCTGGGTCAGGTCGCCGAACTCGGCGACCGCGACGACCGCGAAGCTGGTCCCGGCCACCTTCCAGAAGCGGTTCGAGGACGGCTCCTTGGCCGCGTGCCCCTCCTCGTCCTCACCGCCGTGGAACAGCAGCATCGCCGCGCCGACCAGGAACAGCACCCCGGTGACGCCCTCCACCCAGCGGTGCGGCAGCAGCGAGAGCAGGTGCCCGGCGGCCAGCGCCAGCACCACCTGGAGCAGCATCGCGGCGGCGACGCCCGCGAAGACGTAGCTTGCCCGGTACTTGGTGCCGAGCACCAGGCTGGCCAGCGCGGTCTTGTCCGGCAGCTCGGCCAGGAAGATGATGCCGAACGTCAACGCGGCAACGGTCAAACTCATCGGAGGAACCCCTCGGTCGGCTGCCCGGCCTCCGCAGGTCCGTCAGGGGACGCTTCGGCCCGACAGCACTGGAAATGGTCACAGCACTGCGGCCGAAGGTCTCGCCGGCAGCCGCCAATCGAGCGGTGCCCCGGGCGCCGGGCCCCTGGGGGCCAGTATGTCGACGGTCCGGTGGAGGGCTACTCCCCTTCAACGCGCTCCAGCCTACCCGACGCCGTGGCCGCCCTGTCCGGCGTCGGCCGTCACCAGCCCCCGCCCGACCAGCTCCAGCACCACCACGACCGCCACCGACTCCACCGCCAGCAGCCCGATCAGCACGAACAGCTGCACCGCGCCCGCCTGCACCGGCGAGGCGCCGCCGAGCAGCATCCCGACGAAGGCGCCGGGCAGGGTGACCAGGCCGACGGTGCGGGTCTGGTCCAGTGCCGGGACCAGCGAGGTCGCGGCCGCCGTCCGGCAGATCTCCAGCCGGGCGTCCCGCTCCTCGAAGCCCAGCGCGAGCGCCGCCTCCACCTCGCCGCGCCGCTGCCGCAGCTCGTCCAGGGCGCGCCGGCCCGCGAGCGAGGTGGCGGTGAGCCCGCCGCCGATCAGGATGCCCGCGACCGGGATCACCGACAGTCCCTTGAGCGGCAGCAACCCGACGGCCAGTAGCAGGGCGAGCACCGGCAGCACCCCGGCGCCGATCGGGGCAGCCGCCCAGACCCAGCCGGGGCCCGGGGTCATCCGCCGGCCGGCGGTGCGCACCGCGACCGTGAACATCAGCAGCACGAACAGCGCCGACCACCACAGCGAGGCGACCACCCAGCTGATCACCGCGGCGACGGCGGCCAGCTGGACGACCGCCCGCAGCCCGGCCCGCGCCACCGCCCGCCCGTGGCCGAGCAGGCCCCGACCGGCCACCGCCACGGCGGCCAGCAGCAGCACCGCGGTGACCACCCCGAGCGCCGGGGTGACCGGCAGCAGCTGCCCGCCGCTCGAAGCCGCCAGCGGTACGGGTACCGGTACCGACAGCGGCATCAGATCCAGCTGGTGAACCACATCCGGTCCTGCCAGGACGACATGGGGATCACCTCCGCCGTGTACAGCGGGTAGAAGAAGGCGAAGCAGCCGACGACCGCGAGCACGATCAGCCCGGCCGCGATCGCCCCGTACCGGCGGCGCTCGGGGCTGCAGCCCACCGGGCCGAGGATCGCGCCGAGCATCTGGGCGACGGCCAGGCACAGGAACGGCACCAGCACGACCATGTAGAAGGAGAAGATCGTCCGCTCCTGGTACTGGAACCAGGGCAGGTAGATCCCGGCCACCGCGCACAGCACGGCGCCCGAGCGCCAGTCCCGGCGGAAGAACCAGCGCCACAGCAGGTAGACCAGCGCGAAGCAGGCCGCCCACCACAGGAACGGGGTGCCCAGGCCCAGGATCTGCGCCGCGCAGCCGCCGGGGGCGGTGCAACCGCGCGTCCCGGTCGGCACCTGCTCCCAGTACATCGAGACCGGGCGGCCGTCGACCAACCAGGCGAAGGGGTTGGACTGGTAGGTGTGCGGGGTGCTCAGGCCGGTGTTGAAGTCGTACATCTGCGAGTGGTAGTGCCACAGGCTGCGCAGCGGCGCGGGCACCCAGGTCATCGGGACCTGTGGCAGCGGGATGCCGAAGGCGCGGTCCGGGGAGAGCCCGGCGCGGCCGTCCGCCCAGTGCCGGTCGTAGCCGCCCCCGCCGTTGGCGCCACTGGCCAGCCAGCCGCTCCAGGCGCCGACGTACACCACCACGGCCGAGCCGACCATGGCGAGGAGGGCGGGTACGGCGTCCCGGCGCAGCATGGAGCGCCAGGGATGGCGGGCGCCGGCGGCGCGGCGGCCGGACTGGTCCCAGAGCACGGTGAGGACGCCGAAGGCGGCGAGGATCGGGGCGCCGTTCCACTTGACGGCGCAGGCGGCGCCGATGAGCACCCCGGCGGCGATCCGCCAGGGGCGCCACCCGAGCCGCACCTCGTCGCCGTCGGTGACCCCGGCGAGCCGGGCGCGGACGTGGTCGCGGTCGATCAGCAGGGTGCCGAAGGAGGCGAGCACGAAGAACATCTGGATGCCGTCGAGCAGGCCGACCCGGCTCATCACCAGCTGGAGGCCGTCGACGGACATCAGCAGGGCGGCGGTGCAGCCGACCAGGGTGGAGCCGAAGAGCCGGCGGCCGATCCGGGCCAGCATCAGCACGGTGAGGGTGCCGAGCAGGGCGGTCATGAACCGCCAGCCGAAGGGGTGCAGTCCGAACAGCTGCTCGCCGACCGCCATCACCCACTTGCCGAGCGGCGGGTGGGCGATGAACTCGGGCGCGGAGCCGAGCGGGACGGACTGCGGGACGGCCAGGATGTCGGCGTTGGCGTGGTCGGGCCAGGTGCCCTCGTAGCCCTGCTGGAGCAGGGACCAGGCGTCCTTGGGGTAGTACGTCTCGTCGAAGACGAAGGCGTTGGGGTAGCCGAGGTTCCAGAACCGCAGCAGGCCGGCGAAGAGCGCGACGGCGATCGGGCCGAGCCAGCCGGAACGGTCGGCCGCCCAGCGCAGCAGGCCGCGCGGGGCCGGTGCCGGGTCCGGTTCGGCGGTGGCCTGGACCGCCGGGGGGTGCGTGAGCGCCGCTTGCGTCATAGCCTCGCCGATTCGCCTGTCTGCGGGGCCCTGGGGTTGCTGCACCGGGCCCGGGTCTGCTGCCCCGGCCGGGGCCGGGCGGTCAACAGCCACTGACACTATGTGGCCGTGCCCGGGAAGCCAAGCGCGACGGGCGCCGACCAGGTGACCCGGTCGGCGCCCGTCCAAGCGGCCGTACACACGGCCGCACAAGCGGCCGATTCACGCGCCCGAATCACTCGGCCGCCGCCGTCACGCGGCGGTCTGCAGCTCCCGCTCCCGGACCGGGGCCGGGGTGCGGACCACGGCCGGGGCCGCGTTGTCCTGCTCGGCCGTGAGGTACGGGCGCAGGCGCAGCGCCAGTACGACGATCAGCAGCGTCGAGCCCGCCATGGCCGCGAGGTAGAGCGGCCAGGTGCCGGAGCCGACCAGCAGCACGCCGACGGCCGGGCCGACCGCGATGGCGATCTGCTTCACCAGGGCGTACCCGGCGTTGTAGGTGCCGAGCAGCCGGGCCGGGGCGAGGTCGGCGACCATCGGGCCCATGGTGGGCGCGAGCAGCGACTCACCGACGCCGAACAGGGCGTAGATCGAGACGATGGCGACCGTGGCGGCCATGGTCTCGGTCCGGATCAGGCCGGCGACCAGGGCCATCGCCCAGGCAGCCAGCCAGACCACGCCGGCCGCGGCCATCGCGGTGGTGCGGCGGCGGCGCGCCGTGATCCGCACCATGAACATCTGCAGCACCACGATGGTGACCGCGTTGGCGCCGATCGCGAGGCCCAGGGTGGAGGGCGCGGTGCCGACGGTGTCGGTGGCGAAGGCCGCGACACCGGACTCGAACTGGCCGTAGCAGGTGAAGAAGATCAGCCCGGCGAGGATGCTGAGCCGCACCATCGCCTTGTCGGCGAGCAGGGCGCGCAGGCCGGTCGGGCCGGTCGCCGCGTCCTGGACGACGCTCAGCTGGGCCTTCGGCATCCGGGCGGTGCCGGTGACCAGGGCCAGGCCGAGGAAGGTGACCGCCTCGATGGTGAACAGCCGGGTGAGGCTGGCCGGGTCGGCGACGTTCACGATCTGCCCGCCGACCAGTGCGCCGATGCCCATGCCCAGGTTGACCAGGGTGAACTGCAGCGCGAAGGCGTGCGAGCGGGTCGCGGCCGTCGAACAGCGGACGATCATCGTGGCGAGGGCCGGCTGGCAGGTGGTGACACCCGCGCCGAACAGGAACGAGGAGACCAGCAGGGCCGGCGTGCCGGTGGCGTGGCCGAAGGCGAACGCGCCGGTGGCGGCCAGGGCCGCACCCGCCAGCAGCACCGGACGGGGACCGTACCGGTCGATGCCGCGCCCGGTGAACGGGAGGACGGCGAGCGCCGCGAGCGCGAAGACGGTGAACACCATCCCGGCCGCCAGCGAACCCAGCCCGCGCACCTGGTCCACGTACACGAACATGTACGGCATCGTGAACCCGCTGCCGAACGCGCTGAGCGCGTTGCCGATCTGGACGCGGCGCAGCGGGCCGCCCGCTCCACGTCGCTGCTGCCTCTGCTGCTTCACCGTGCCGGTCACCGTGCACATCCCTTCCTGTTTCCACTGGAACTCTTGAGCCCAGAAGATTTCAGACCTAAACTCTGCCGAGATAAAGTCTTAGCACCGGAAGACTGCGGAGTCAAAGGCTTAAGGAGTGCACGCCCGTGCGACACTGGTCCGCATGACTACGGACAAGCCGTCGCCGGCTGCCGACAAGCCCTCGCGGGCCACTCCCCTGGAGCTCGGCATCTCCGAGCAAGTGGCCCTCTACCAGCGGGAGTTCCCCACCGTCGACCCCCAGGTCGAGACGATCGTGCAGACCCTCAACCGGGTCTCCCGGCGGATGGGCGTCGCGTACGACCGGCAGCTGACTGTGCTCGGGATCACCTCCGCCGAGTGGGAGGTGCTCAAGGCGCTGGTGGTGAGCGGGAGCCCCTACCGGCTGGGCCCGGGCGAGCTGGCGAAGCGGCTGGGGCTCACCCCGGCCGCGATGACCCACCGGATCGACCGGATGGTGGCCGAGGACCTGGTCACCCGGGAGCGGGACGAGTCCAACCGGGTGCGGGTGATCATCGAGCTGACCGAGAACGGCCGCGACAAGTGGCTGGAGTCGATGCGGATGGCGGCGGTGTTCGAGGAGGAGCTGCTGCAGGACATCGCGGGCGAGGAGCGCACCGCGCTGTCCGGCCTGCTGGCCCGGATGCTGCGGCGGATCGAGGAGAGCCAGCCGGACGCGCTCGGGCGCACGGCCGACCTGGCCTGAGTCGCGGTCGCGGTCGCGGGCCCGGGCCCGGGCCCGGAACGACGGAGTCCGGCCCGCCGGGGGTGCTCCCCCGGCGGGCCGGACTCCGTGCTCGTTCAGGTGCCGCGGGGCCCGTCGGGCCCCCGGGCGGTCAGCCGCTCAGCAGGTCAGCAGGCAGCGGGTCAGCAGGGGCCGTTGTCGGTCCAGACGCCCCACTGGCCGCTCTGGGTCGGGTCGTCGCCCTTGGTCCACCACTTGTTGGTGTAGTAGTGGCCCTTCCAGGAGACCTTGGTGCCGCCGGCCGCGTAGGTGGCGTTCGGGTCCCAGCTCGGGGCGGCCGAGCAGGTGGCCGGCGTGGTCGGGGTGCCGGTCGGGGTCCCGGTGGGCGTGCCGGTCGGGGTGCCCGTCGGAGTGCCGGTGGGGGTCCCGGTCGGCGTGCCGGTCGGGGTCTGGGTCGGCGTCGGGGTGCCGGTCGGCGGGGCCGGGCAGCCGGCCGCGGAGCCGTTGGTGGCGTTCACCATCGTGTCGAACAGGGTGGTGTTGGTACCCAGGTCGTACAGCGAGAAGGCGAAGGAGCCGCCGAGGCCGTTGCAGTGCGCGTAGTCCAGCTTGGCCTGGACGGACTTGGCGTTCTCACCGCTCCAGAAGGTGGTGCCGTCGTAGAAGTAGGCGGCCTTGGCGTCGTCGTCCCAGAAGGTCTTGGACGGGTTGTCGACGAAGCCGGCCAGCTCCTTGTACATCTGGATGCCCGGGACGTTGCCGGACATCGCGGCGCCGGCGGCCGGGGCGGTGGCGGGCTGGAAGAGGCCGTTCTTGCCGTTGTTCTGGACGCCGGTCCAGCCGCGGTAGTAGAACGGCACACCCATGTTGATCTTGTTGGCCGGGAAGCCGCCGGGGATGCCGTACTGGGCGTCGCCGACCGTCCACGCCTTGATGGCGTTGTCGATCGAGTACTTGCCGTTGCCCGGCTTGGCCGGGGTCGACGGGTCGTTCGGGCCGGAGTACAGCGGGGCCTGGTGGTTGGTCGGACCCTGGGGGTCCCAGCCGCCGTGCATGTCGTAGGTCATGACGTCGAGGAAGGTCAGGTACTGACCGATCTTGTCGGTCTCGACGTTCATGATCTTGTCCTGGCCGGCGCCGACCGCCGCCGAGAGGGCGTAGGTCTTGTTGTCGGCCTTGCCCTGGGCGTCCAGCTGGTTGCGGAACTCCTGCAGCAGCAGGGTGAAGTTCTGCTTGTCGGCCGGGCTGGAGATGTTGCCGGTGTGGCCGCCGCCGCCCGGGTACTCCCAGTCGATGTCGATGCCGTCGAAGACGCCCTTGCCCGTGCCCGGACCGCCGTAGCCGGCGTCGGACGGGAGGTTGCCCTTGATGAACATGTCGAGGCAGGACGAGACCAGGTGCTTGCGCGAGGCGTCCGTGGCGGCCGCCGACGAGAAGTACTTGGAGTAGGTCCAACCGCCGATCGACAGCAGGATCTTGAGGTTGGGGTTCTTCGCCTTGAGCTTCTTGAGCTGGTTGAAGTTGCCCGCGATCGGCTGGTTCCAGACGTCGCCGACGCCGTCCACCGAGATGTCCGCGCCGAAGCTCTTCTGGTAGTCGGCGAAGGCGTCGGCCGCGCCGTCACCGGCGTTGGGGTTGTTGTCGTTGGTGTCGGCGGCCTTGGTCGCCTCGAAACAGCCCAGGTCGGTCGGCGAGATGTTGGCGAAGTCGTAGATCAGGTAGTCCAGCTTCCCGGCCACGCCGGTGTCCTGGATCGTCTTCGGGTAGTACGCGTTGGCGTACACCGACCACTGGTCGTAGTAGGCGACCTTGATGCCGCCGCTGGTGGCGGTCGCGCCGGTGGAGTTGGTGGTCGCGGCGTTGGCCGCGCCGCCGCCGGACAGCGCGAGGCCCGCGCCGAGCAGCAGGGAGGCGGTGGTGCCGGCCGCGATGGCGGCCAGGCTCTTCGGGCGGCGCCGGCGGGGCCCGTCCGGAGCCGGGGTCCCGGCCCTTTCAATGCGTGAGCGCAGCATGGGTGCGTGACTCCTGGGTGTGGGGGTTCCGTCGCCCGGTGGGGTGCGTCCGGGGTGGGGCCGGACGACCGGGACATGACAGATCAGGGGTGGGAATCGAGCGGACAGGCCATGACGGACACCGGGATGTGCCGAACCGGCGCCCCCGGCACGAGGCCGGTGACGCCGGTTCAGGGGCTCCCTGCACCTGGGCAATAAAAATGGACTAGACCAACTCGCCCGTCAAGGGGTCCTGTTGGCCTTGAGACCCGCTTAAGGTTCCGCAGCCGCCCCGGAACGGCGGCGCCCGGGGCCGGAACGGGGGTGCTCAGAACCGGACGGCGTTCGCCACCTCGGCCTTCACCGTGCCGCTGAGCTCCCGATTGGCCTGCGCGGTGGCCTGGGCGCTCTGGCCCGCCGCCACGTCCTGGACGGTCACCGCGGTCGCGTCCAGCAGCTTGCCGCTCCCGTCGGTGAAGTTCACCTGGACCACGTACCGGTACGACTCCTGACCGTGGTTGGTGACGGTCAGCTGCGCCTGCGGCCTGCCGTCCGAGCCGGTCGACACCGCGCCGACCGAGACGTCCCCCTTGGCGTCCAGCCCGCCCTTGATCCCGGAGACCGCCGAGGAGGCCGCCGAGACCGCCGCCGAGGCCTCGGCCTGCGCCGAGCCCAGCAGCCCGCCCGCCCCGCCGGCCGCCGAGGCCAGCGCCGACGCGGCGGAGGCGGCGGCGCTCGCCGCCTTCTGCACCTCCCCGGCCGCCGCGGAGGCCTCACCGCGCGCGCTCTTGCCGGAGGAGCAGCCGGCCAGCACCACCGAACCCAGCACCGCCGAACCCAGCACGGCGGCCGCCAACCCCCCTGCTACCAGCCGGTGGTGACGGTTCGTCGGTGCGGCCGGGCGCCGTTCGGTGCGGCGCGGCCCGGAGGCGGCTCGGGTGAGCGGCTGGCGGTCCATGCGGATCCTCGTTCCTTCCCGGCGCCGGGCTGCCCGGCACACCTCCCGCCCACCCTCCGAGCCGCCCGCCGCCCCCGCCAGCAGGGGTGGTGCCTCCGGGTGAGGCCGCGGCCTTCCGGAACGATCCTCAGGACAGCCCGGAGCCCTCCTGCTCGTCCGCCTCCACCGCCGCCCGCTCCTCGCGCAGCCGCACCAGGTGCCGGCGGCGCGCCACCACCCCGTACGCGCCCACCGCACTCGCCACGAAGGCCAGCGTGCCGACCCACGGCCGGTCGAAGACGTGCCCGGTCAGATGGTCCAGCGAGTACCGCCCGGGGCCGGCCAGGCCGATCGCCAGACCGGTCGCGCCGAGGAAGGCCGGGTACTCGTAGCCGCCGGACATCGCGAAGAAGCCCGCCGGGGCGTGCACCGCCACGGCCCCGGCCATCGTCCCGGCCACCACCGCACCGGCCGCCGGGGTGGCCAGCCCGGCCACCAGCAGCGCCCCGCCGCCCGCCTCGCCGACGCCCGCCGCGATGGCGCTCTGCCGCGCCGGGTGGAAGCCCATGTGGTCCATCGCCTGGGTGGTGCCCTCCAGGCCGCCGCCACCGAACCAGCCGAACAGCTTCTGGGTCCCGTGCGCGATCAGCACTCCGCCGACCGCGCCGCGCAGGGCCAGCAGGCCCAGGTCCCTACGGTTCAGGCACATGTCGCATCCTCGTTTCCGCCAGGGGAGTGGTCGTACGTACCTCCATGGCACCCGAGAGCGCCCGCAGGCTCGACCCGGGGCCGCCATCCGGGCGAATCCGGCCCCGACAAGGAATGCTGGGCGCATGTTCGTCTTCAACCTGGGCAGCGCCTTCATCACCTTCTTCGCCGTGGTCGGCCCGCCGAAGACCCTGCTGACCTTCGCCAGGCTGGCCGGGGACCGCAGCACCCGGGAGCTCCGGCGGCTGGCCGCCTGGAGCACGGCCGTCTCGGCGCTGATCGGCCTGGTCCTCGGCTTCGGCGCGGACGAGGTGACCACGCTCTTCCACATCAGCGACCAGTCGCTGCAGCTCGCCGGCGGGGCGATCTTCTTCGTCTACGCCGTCGCGCTGGTCTTCGGCCTCCACCTCGGCGCGGACGGCGACGACGACGAGCACCTGTCCAACCCGCTCGCGGACGGCATCCGCGAACTGCTGCTGCCGTACATCGCCAGCCCGCTCGCGATCACCGCCGTCCTGGTCGCCTCCCTCAACCAGGACAACTGGGGCTGGAAGGCGGCCGTCGCCGGGGCGTACGTGGCCGTCGCGGTGCTCAACTACCTCTGCGTGGCCGTGCTCGCGCCGCTGATGAAGCGCACCCACAGCACCTCGCTGGAGGTGGCGTCCCGGCTGCTCGGGCTGCTGCTCGCGGCCGTCGGCGTCGAGCTCTTCCTGGAGGGCCTGGCCGGGCTCGGGGTGCCGCTGCCCGCCGGGCACTGAGCCGGAGCACCCGGGCGGGCGCTCGGGCGGGGGCTCGGGTGGGGGCTCGGGTGGGGCTCAGCCGGCCGCCAGGCGGGTCAGCACCTCGCCGATCCGCCCGCGCACCAGCGGGTCGGCGACCAGCCCGTCCTGGCCGACCGCGCCGCGCTCCAGCGGGATCCGCACGCAGGCCTCCGCCAGCACGGCCGCGCCGGTGTAGCCCAGGACGGTACCCAGGGTGGCCTCGGCGCCCAGACCGCGGCCGGGCCCGGCGCAGTTGATCCAGGCCGCGGGCTTGTCCGAGATCTCGGTTCCGCCGACCGTCCAGTCCAGCAGGTTCTTGAACGAGCCCGGGAGCGTCCCGGCGTACTCCGGGGTGCAGACGAGCAGCGCGTCGGCCGCCTCGATCGCCGCCCGCAGCGCGGCCACCGGCTCCGGCAGCGGGTCGGTGTCGTGGTCCGGGTTGAAGTGCGGCAGCCCGGCCAGGTCCGCGTAGTACGTGGTCCGGACGCCGGGCAGGTCGTCGGCCACGGCGGCGGCGGTGCGCAGCACGGCCTCGTTGGCGGAACCGGCCCGCAGGCTCCCGGGCAGCAGCAGGATGTGGCGCTCGTTCGGCATGCCGAGGAACCTACTCCCTGACGTCCGCGTCAAGGCCAGCCGGAGGCCGGCGGGCCCGGGCCGACCGGCTCGCGCCGGGTCAGCTCGGCAGCAGCGGCCGCCAGGGCACCGGGCTGGAGAGGATCATCGAGCTGGCCGGCGGCCCGTACCCGCCGAGCCGGTCACAGAGCGCCTCGAACTCGGCCATCGTGGCGACCGCGACCAGCAGCACGCAGCAGGCCCCGCCGGTGACCCGGTGCAGTTGCAGCACCTCCGGCCAGGTCGCCACCTCGGGGTCGCGCAGCACGCAGCGCGGGCCGTAGCACTGCACCTGGACCAGCGCGGTGATCGGCAGCCCGGCCCGGGTGGGGTCCACGTGGGCGTGGTAGCCGCTGATCACGCCGTCCGCCTCCAGGCGGCGGACCCGTTCGGCCACCGCGGGTGCGGACAGGCTCACCCGGCGGGAGAGTTCGTTGTACGAGAGTCTGGCGTCGGCCTGGAGTTCGGCCAGCAGTCGGCGGTCGACGGCGTCCATGGGGGCTCCCGAAGCGGTGGTGATCAGCGGGTGTGATCAGCGGGTGTGATCAGCGGGTGTGATCAGCGGTTTTTCATTCGTAAAGCAGATCGACCGAACGCCTCGCGAACGACAACCCGAAGCCCTGTTGCGGTGCTCGTCGGCCATTCAAGCGGGGGACCACGGCGCCGCACAATGGGCTCCCCGGTGGAACCAGGACGTCCGTCCGCTCCACCGGACCCGGGCGACGCGGCCCGGACGGAGCAGGAGGGATCGGGATGGGGCACGACACGGTGGAGACACCCAACCTGTCGTTCGGTGGGGACGGCCGACCGGGTCGGGGCACCCCGTACGCGCAGTACGTGCGCCTGGAGGAGCTGCACAGCCTCCAGCACCCGCGCAGCAAGGAGCCGGCCGAGCTGTCCTTCATCGTCACCACCCAGGTGATGGAGCTGCTCTTCGACCTGCTGCGGCACGAGTGGACGATCGCCCGGCAGGCGCTGCGCGAGGACGACCCGACCGCCGCGCGGGCCGCGCTGCGCCGCGGCACCCACGTCCAGGACGTGCTGGTGGAGTCCTGGGACCTGCTGGCCACCATGACGCCGCAGGAGTTCAACTCCTTCCGCGCCCTGTTCGGCGAGGCCTCCGGCTTCCAGTCCTCGGCCTTCCTGCACCTGGAGTTCCTGCTCGGCAACAAGAACGCCGCGCTGCTGAACATGTACGAGGGGATGCCGGAGACCAGGGCCGAGCTGGCCGAGGTGCTGCGCTCCCCCGGCCTGTACGACGAGGTGCTCGGCCTGCTGGCCCGCCGCGGCCTGGCGGTGCCCGTGGCGGTCTCGGAGCAGCGCTACCGGCCCTCCGAGGAGGTCGCCGCGGCCTGGCGCCGGGTCTACACCGAGCCGGAGTTCGCCGACCTCCAGCCGCTCGCCGAGACGCTGCTGGATGTCGCCGAGCGGGTCACCCGCTGGCGCCAGCGGCACCTCAGCTCGGTCAAGCGGACCATGGGCGCCAAGCCCGGCTCGGGCGGTTCCAGCGGACTGACCTGGCTGCGCAAGGCGGCCGAGCAGGACGTGTTCCCGGAGCTGTGGACGATCCGGGACGAGCTGTGACCGAGCCGGTGGCGAAGGAGAGAACGGGCATGACCACGCGCGAGGACTGCGCGGCGCTGGACGCCGTCGACCCGCTGGCGGCGTTCCGCGAGGAGTTCGCCCTGCCGGACGGGGTGATCTACCTGGACGGCAACTCACTGGGCGCGCTGCCGGTGCGCACGCCCGAGCGGGTGGCCCGGGTGGTCGAGCGGGAGTGGGGCCGGGAGCTGATCCGCAGCTGGAACGAGGCCGGCTGGTTCGAGCAGCCGTACCGGCTGGGGCGGCGGATCGCGCCGCTGGTCGGGGCCGACCCGGCGGAGGTGGTCGTCTGCGACACCACCTCGGTGAACCTGTTCAAGGTCCTCGCGGCGGCGCTCCGGCTCCGCCCGGGGCGGCGCACGGTGCTCGGCGACGTCGAGGCCTTCCCGACCGACCTGTACATCGCCGAGGGCGTGACCGGCCTGGTCGAGGGCGGGCGCAGCGTGCTGATCCGCCCCGAGGAGCTGGACCGGCACCTGGACGGCGAGGTCGCCGCGGTGGTGCTCTCACACGTGGACTACCGCACCGGCGAACTGCTGGACATGCCCGGGATCACCGCCCGGGTACAGGCCGCGGGCGCCCTGATGATCTGGGACGTCTGCCACTCGGTGGGCGCGCTGCCGGTCGAACTCGGCGCCGCCAACGCCGACTTCGCGGTCGGCTGCACCTACAAGTACCTGAACTCCGGCCCCGGCTCGCCGGCCTTCCTGTACGTCGCCGAGCGGCACCTGGCGGCCGGTCCGCGGCAGCCGCTGAGCGGCTGGTTCGGGCACGCCCGCCCGTTCGACTTCGAGCCCGGGTACGACCCCAAGCCGGGCATCGGGCGCTTCCTGACCAGCTCGCCCTCGCTGCTCGGCCAGGCCTCGCTGGAGGTCTCCCTGGACATCTGGGAGCGGGCCGACCTGGCCGCCGTACGGGCCAAGAGCCTGGCGCTGACCGATCTGTTCGTCTCGCTGGTCGAGGGCCTGGACGGGATCGAGGTGGTGACCCCGCGTGAGCACGCCCGGCGGGGCAGCCAGGTCGCGCTGCGGCACCCGGACGGGTACCCGGTGGTCCAGGCGCTGATCGCGCGCGGGGTGATCGGGGACTTCCGCGCACCGGACCTGATGCGCTTCGGGTTCACCCCGCTCTACCTCTCGTACACCGAGGTGTGGGACGCGGCCCGGCAGCTGGCCGAGGTGCTGGCGAGCGGCGAGTGGCGGGAGGAACGGTTCTCCCGTCGGGGCGAGGTGACCTGACCGGAGGCAGGGGGTCCTTTGCCGCTAATAATGCGCAGTATTAATCTGGGGCGCATGGCAAGGACATCGGCGGGCCACGAGACCCGCGAGAGGCTGCTGCGGGCGGCGGAGGAACTCTTCGCCACCCGGGGCGTGGAAGGCGCCCTGACCAGGGACATCACCCGACTGGCCGGGCAGGGCAACCCGTCCGCCGTGCAGTACCACTTCGGCTCCCGCGAGGGCCTGCTCGACGCGATCATGGCCGCCCGCCAGGACCGCACCGAGCAGGCCCTCGCGCCGCGTCTGCCCGCACTCGCGGACGCGGACCTGCCCGGACTGCTCGACGCCCTGGTCGCGGCCGAGGCCACCGAACTGCGCACCGAGCAGGGCCGGTACTGCCTGCGGATCTCCGCCCAGGTCAGCCACAGCAGCGGGGTCCGCACCCGGACCCCGCACCCCACCCTCGCGGGCGGCGGCTACTGGCGGCTGATCGCGCTGATCGAGGAGCGGATCGCCGCGCTGCCGGAGCCGATCCGGCTGGAACGGATCGACCTGGTCCTCACCCTGATCGGCGCGGCCCTGGCCGACCGGGCGCAGCAGTACCTCACCCGGTCCACCCCCCTCACGGACGAGGAGACCTTCCTCGCCGACCTGGTGACGGTGTCCGCCGCCATGCTCTCCGCCCCCACCCCCCGAAGGATCACGTCATGAACGACCTCACCGGCAAGACCGTCCTGATCACCGGCGGCGCCCGCGGCCTCGGCGCCGAGGCCGCCCGGCTCGCCGTCGCGGCCGGCGCCGACGTGGTGATCACCGACGTGCTGGCGGACGACGGCGCGGCCACCGCCGCCGAACTCGGCGAGCGGGCCCGGTTCGTGCGGCACGACGTCACCTCCGAGGCGGACTGGCAGCGCGTGGTGGACTTCGCGGTGGCGGAGTTCGGCGCACTGCACGGCCTGGTCAACAACGCCGGGATCTCCACCGGTTCGCTGCTCGCGGACGAGAGCGTCGAGCACTTCCGCAAGGTCCTGGACATCAACCTGACCGGCGTGTTCATCGGGATGAAGACCGTCGTCCCGGCGATGCGGGCAGCCGGCGGCGGCTCGATCGTCAACATCTCCTCGGCGGCCGGCCTGATGGGCCTGGCGCTCACCGCCGGCTACGGCGCCTCCAAGTGGGGCGTGCGCGGCCTCAGCAAGATCGGCGCGGTGGAGCTCGGCACCGAGCGGATCCGGGTCAACTCGGTGCACCCGGGCATGACCTACACCCCGATGACCGCCTCGGTCGGCATCCAGCGCGGCGAGGGCAACTACCCCAACACCCCGATGGGCCGGGTCGGCGAGGCACCCGAGATCGCCACCGCCGTGGTCTACCTGCTCTCCGACGACTCCTCCTACGTCACCGGCGCCGAGCTGGCGGTGGACGGCGGCTGGACCACCGGGCCGACCGTCCGGTACGTCATGGGCCAGTAGCCCCACGACGGGACCGGCGGCACGGCGGGACCGGCGGCACGGCGGGACCGGCGGCACGGCGGGACCGGCGGCACGGCGGGACCGGCGGCACGGCGGGACCGGCGGCACGGCGGGACCGGTGGCACGGCGAGACCGGTGCCACCGTGCGCCCGTGCCACCGCGCGCCCGGTGACGTGACGCAGCTCATGCCCGAGCGGGAGTTCGACCGCCATCGCACGAGGGAAACCCATCTCTTGACGATCCGTCACACCCTGGGGAGGTTGGCGTGAACATCGAACTCGGCCCGCTCAAGCCGGATCCCTCCATGCTGGTCCTCGGCCTGGCCCAGCTCTTCCTGCTCATGTTCTCGCTCGGCATCTTCCTGCTCCCCCGCATCGAACGGGTGCGGGCCCAGCGATGGGACGCGACCGAGGGGCGGGTCGAACGGGCGGAGGCCGTCCGCGCCGAGGCCGAGGCGGTCCGGGGCGCGGCGCTGCACGAGATCGCCGAGGCCCGGCACCAGGCGGCCCGGATCCGCCAGGAGTACACCGAGCGCGGCACGGCGGCGATCGCGGCGGCCCGCGCCGAAGGCGTCCGCGACCGCGAACTGCTCCTCACCACAGGCCGCGTCCGGATCGCCGCCGACCGGACGGAAGCCGCCGACGCACTGCGGCAGGGCGTCGGCGAACTGGCCGTCGCACTGGCCGGCCGGGTGGTCGGCGAACCGGTGCACACCGTCGCGGCCCGACGCCGCACGGTGGAGCGGTTCTTCGCTCAGCCGACCGACTGACTGCTCGTCAACTCCGCTATCAGTTGCCGGTAGACGTCGAAGGCCGGCTTGCGCGTCCAGTCGTCGCGGAGCAGTCCGAAGTGGTGGAACGGACCGGGGCCGGCACTGTCGGCGTCCCGGAGGGAGAAGAACGAGTAGCTCCGGACGGCGAGTTCACCGGCCAACCCGGCCACCGCCCGGACCACCTGCTCCACCACCTCGGCCTGCCGGGCCTCGCTCCGCCCCGGACCGGTGGGCCAGCCGTTCTCGCAGATCCGCAGCGGGACGGTCGGCCCGATCCCGGCCCGGGAGAGCGCGTCGCCGCGGAAGCCGGTGAGCACCGCCCGCACCGCGTCCGCGATCCGGTCCGCCGGGACGGGGCGGAAGACGTCCGGGAAGAAGTCCAGGCCGACGTAGTCCAGGGCACGGTGGAAGCGCTCGTCGGCGATCCGGCCCAGCTCCGGCCAGAAGGTGTCGGCGGGGTCGAACGAGGGCACCGCGTTGAAACCGACCGCCAGGTGCTCGTAACCGCAGGCCAGCGCCTCCTCCTTGGCCACGACGACGCCCTCGACCAGCGCCCGCCGGACGTTCGGGATGCTGCCGTCGAGGACGGGCAGGTCCAGGTTGGGCTCCTCGCAGATCTGCAGGAGCGCGAGGCGGGAGCCCTCGGCCCGGACGGTCCGCCGGACGAAGTCCAGCCAGCCCGCCAACTCCCCGCCGCGCTCGCGGAACTGGAGCACGAGGTCGAGCTTCCGCCCCTCGACGGCGTACTGCTCGGGCCGCTCCGGAGTGTGCGCGCCGTCCGGATGGAGACGGTAGGCGCGCACCAGCAACTCGGCTGCTCCGCCCTGGAGTTCGCGCAGGGCAGTGGTGATCTCCGCGGGATCGTCGGGGCGGACGGGATGGATCAGCCCGGTCTCGTCGCCGAGCAGTCCGCCGGGGTAGATGCCGAAGGTGAAGGTCATGGCGACACCGTAGCCGATATTTTTGGTGTCACTGCAAGTTTTAAGTGACACCATGATTCGGCGCTACGATGCGGCCATGGGACTTCGCGAACTCAAGAAGCAGCAGACCCGGGAACTCCTGGCCGACACCGCCATGGGCCTGTTCGCCGAGCACGGCTTCGACCGGGTCACCGTGGTCGAGGTGGCCCGGGCCGCCGGGGTCTCGCCCAATACCGTGTTCAACTACTTCCCGACCAAGGAGGACCTGTTCTTCGACCGGCAGGACGAGGTCGTCGGCCACCTCGCCGAGGTGGTCCGCCGACGGCCCGCCGACAGCTCCGCCGTGGACGCCGTCCGGGCCGACCTGCTGGCGGGCCTCGCCGACGGGGAGCCGACGATCGGGCTCAACCCCCGGATGGCCGCGTTCTGGCGGATCATCGCGGACAGCCCGGCCCTGCGGGCCCGGCTGCTCGAACTCGGCGAACGCTCCGAAGCGGCCCTGGCCGCCGCCCTGGCCGAGGAGTCGGACGCCGGACCGGCGGACCCCCTCCCCCAGATCCTGGCCGGCGCCCTCGCCGGGGCCCACCGGGCGGTGCTCGGCGAGATCCGGCGGGCGATGGTCGCCGGGGAGCCGCCCGAGGAGGTGCGGGAACGCGTCAGGACAGCGGTGGACCGGGCCTTCGACCTGCTCGCCGCCGGACTCGCCGGGTACCCGTCGGGACACTGACACGACTCGGGCCGCCCGGCCACGGAGGCGGGCGGCCCGAGGGCACTGGCCGGGGTACCAGGGCGTGTCAGACACGCCCTAGCTGTGGCGGCCCCGACGGCGGCGGGCGGCCAGCACGGCGAGGCCGCCCAGGCCGAGCAGGCCGACACCGGCCAGGCCGAAGACCACCGGCGCGTCGCCCGCACCGGTCGAGGGCAACTCGCCGTTGCCGCCGGGGTGGTGGCCGGTCGGGTGGTGGCTGCTCGGGTGGTGGCTGGTCGGGGCCGGGCCCGCGCTCGACGTGGACGCGCTGGCCGACGCCGAGGTGGTGCTCGCGCTCGGGGACGGGGAGGTCGGGGACGGGGAGGTCGGGCTTGGCGAAGTGGGACTCGGAGACGTCGGGGACGGGGAGGTCGGGCTTGGCGAAGTGGGACTCGGAGACGTCGGGGACGGAGAGGTCGGCGACGGCGACGTGGGGGACGGGGACGTCGGGCTCGGGGACGTCGGGGACGGAGACGTCGGCGACGGCGACGTGGGCGACGGAGAGGTCGGCGACGGGGACGTAGGCGTCGGGCTCGGCGTCACCCGGCAGTCCGGCAGATCCCCGTCGAACGGGTAGCTGTGGATCTCGTAGCCGCCCGTACCGGTGTGGATCAGGTTGCCCGCGAGGTACACCCGGCCGTTGATGCCCGGCTGGGCGAGGGTCGTGGTGCTGCCCGGGTTGCCGGCCATGACCGAGCCCTGGAACTGGGCGCTGCCGAGGATCTGGGGCGAGGTCGCGGTCGGGAAGTTGTACATCAGCTTGGAGCGCATGTCGGTGGTCTGGTCGCCGGCCAGGCCGGTGCCGGTGTAGGTGTTGATGACCGGGCTGTCCCCGAGCATGTTCACCACGACGGTGGCCCCGGCCGGGATGTTGTTGAAGACCAGGCCGATCTGGCCGCCGCTCGGCGAGGCCAGGTTCTGGCTGACGTTGAAGACCTGCTTCATGCTGACGCCGTCACCGGTGAAGGTGGCCTGGCTGGCGGAGACGTCGACGGTGCCGGTCGCGGTGGCCCGCCCGACGCAGTCGGAGACCTCCTCGATCTGGGTCAGCACGTCCTGGTAGGGCGCGGCGGCGTTCGGGTCCTGGATCGACTGGCCGGTGGGGTCGATGCTGACGGTGCCGGTGACACCGCCCGCGTGGCGCAGGTTGCCGAAGGCGGGGCCGTGGGAGTCGCTGCCACCGATCAGGATCGAGTTGCCGGTCCTGACGTCGACGTTGCCGCCGCTGGTGACGAAGTCGCTTCCGTCGGGTGGCGCGACGCGCGAGCCGACACCCACCACGCCCATGTTGTAGACGCCGCCGCCGTTCTTGTCGACGGTCAGGTTCCCCAGCGTGACGATCTTGCCCTCGGCCTCGGCCGCCCGGCCGTTGACGGTGTAGTCGCCTCCGGTGAAGACGTTGATCGTGGCGTCCCGTCCGGTGAAGTCGCCGTTGTTCGGCGGTGGCCAGGTGGCGGGGCAGTCGGGGCCGGAGCAGGCACCCAGCGGCGGGGCGAGCGGGGCGGCCGAACCGACCGTCAGCACGGCGGCCATCGGCACCGCGGCGACGGCGGTCGCCACGGCGATCCGGACGGCCCGGCGACGGCCGGTGGCGGGTGTTCTTCTCACGGCGGTCGCTCGGTGATCCGGCGAACCGGTGGCCTGACCCATCGACAATTCCTCCGCGCAGAGAAAAGGGCAGGCCGGACGACCTGCCAGGTTCCGTCATATCTCCTGACGATCCCATAGATCAGAGACATTCAATCCTAAAACGGACTATTCACACCCTGTAGACCCTCAGATCGGACCCGGGCACCCAGGGACACCCCATCGCTCCGCCCCCCGCCCACCGGGACGGCGGCCCCGCCCGCTCCCCCGAGGTCCGGCTCCCCACCCGGCGGCCGGGCGGACTAGGTTGGAGGGCATGACCACCGAGGCCCAGGAGCAGGACGCGCCGCTCGTCGCCGCCGCGTCCGCCGACGCCGTACTGCGGCACCCCGAGGCGGGCGAGCACCTGCTCACCGAGAGCGAGCGGGCGCGCGCCGCGCGCTTCCGGCAGGAGTCCGGGCGGACCGACTTCGTCGCCGGGCACGTCCTGGTCCGGCTCTGCGCCGCCCGACTGCTCGGCGTCCCGGCCGCCGGGCTGGTGCTCGCCCAGGAGTGCCCGGACTGCGGCCTCGCCGACCACGGCAAGCCCTACCTGCCCGACCACCCCGGGGTGGAGGTCAGCCTGTCGCACACCCGGGGCGTGGTCGCGGCCGGCGCGGGCCGGCAGCCGGTCGGCGTGGACGTCGAACTGGCCGGCCGGGGCGGCTCGCTCCGCGCCGTGGCCCGCCGGGTGCTCGCCCCGGCCGAGCTGGCCCTGGTCGAGGCCGCCCCGGAGCCGGACCGGGCGTTCCTGCGGCAGTGGGTGCGCAAGGAGTCGCTGATCAAGATCGGGCGGGTCACCCTGGACACCCTCGGGCAGGTCGACCTCTCCGCCCTGCCGCTGGAGGTCCCGCCCGGCGCCCCGCTGCGCAGCCGCTTCGAGGACCTCCACCTGCTCGACTGGACCGACCCCGGGCAGGGCGCCGCCGTCGCGGCCGTCAGCACCGCCCCGCCGCGGATCGTGGAGCTGGTCCCGGCGGGCTGAGCGGGGCACCGGGCCGGGGACCCGAGCGCGGGGCCGGTGAATAAGCGGTGTTAGCGTGCCTGGTCGTGGGCACGCCGAGCGCGCACGCCCGCCGACCCCCAGCTGCCCACCGGATCAAAGGGTGCCCCGCCATGGCCAAGTTCCTGCTGAGCCTGCACGTCCTCGCGTCGGTCCTGTTCATAGGCCCGGTCGCGGTGGCCGTCAGCATGTTCCCGCGCCGGGCGAAGGCCGCCCTGGCCGGCGGCCCGGACCAGGCCTCCGACGCGGGCGTGCTGCGCGTCCTGCACCGGATCACCCAGGTCTACGCGCTGCTCGGCGTCGCGGTGCCGGTCCTGGGCATCGGCGTGGCCCAGGTGATGGACGTGCTCGGCCAGTCCTGGCTGATCGCCTCCATGGTGCTCACCGCGGTGGCCGCGCTCTCCCTGCTGCTCTTCGTGCTGCCCGGCCAGCAGGCCGCCGTGGACGCGCTCGGCCTCGACCCGGCGGACGAGCAGCGCACCAAGGCCGTCAGCGGCCTGCGGCTGCTGCCGATGACCGCCGGGGTGTTCAACCTGCTGTGGGCAGTGGTCGTGGTGCTGATGGTGATCCGCCCCGGCTCGACCACCGGCGCCTGAACCCGCTCCGCCCCGAACCCCCGAGACCCGGACCCCTGGCGCCCGGACTCCTGGCTCCCGGCCCCCGGCGCCCGGACCCCCGGCCCCCTCCCACGGACGGGGTCGGTTCGAGTACCGTCCTTGCCCATGACGATCATGGCGGGCATGGGCGGCCCGACAGGAACCGGCGTCGGACCGCTGCTGCGCGGCTGGCGGGAGCGGCGGCAGCTCAGCCAACTCCAACTGGCACTCCGGGCGAACTCCTCGGCCCGGCACCTCAGTTTCGTCGAGAACGGCCGCGCCCGGCCGAGCCGGGAGCTGCTGCTGCGCCTGGCAGAGCAGCTGGACGTCCCGGTGCGCGAGCGCAACTCCCTGCTGCTGGCGGCAGGTTACGCCCCGCACTACCCCGAGACACCGCTCGACGCCCAGTCCATGGACGCGCTGCGCGACGGCGTCGAACGGCTGCTCACCGCGCACGACCCGTATCCGGCCGTGGTCATCGACGGCACCTTCCAGGTGCTGGCGGCCAACCGCTCGCTCACCCTGCTGCTGGACGGCGTCGCCCCGGAGCTGCTCCGACCGCCGTTCAACGCCGTCCGGCTCGCCCTGCACCCGGACGGGCTGGCACCGCGCATCGTCAACTTCCGGCAGTGGCGCCGGCACCTGCTCGCCCGGCTGGAGGAGCGGCTGGAGCCGGGGACCCACGCGGAGCCACTGCGGCGGCTGTACGAGGAGGTCCTCGGCTACCCAGAGCCGGAGGAGGCCCCGGCCCCGGAAGCCGCCGACGAGGGGAACCCCTTCGCGCTGCCGCTGCGGGTCCGGCACGACGGTCGGGTGCTCTCCTTCCTGTCGACCGTCACCACCTTCAACACGCCACTGGACGTGACGGTCTCCGAACTGGCCCTGGAGACCTTCCTGCCGGCCGACCGGAAGACCGTGCAGCACCTGCGGTCCGTGGTCGGCCCGGACCGGTAACCGGACCGGTAACCGGGCCAGTAGCCGGACCGGTGGCCCGGCCCTACCGCCGGGCGCCGCTCCGGTGCGGGGCCACCGGCCAGGAGGGTGGGGCGGCCGACCCCGGACAGGCCGCGACGGCGTACGTCGATGACCCCACAGGTAACGTGCCCGGACCGGATCCCAGGGCGGGTTCCGGGGCCGGAACCCGGGGCGGACGCCGGGCTGGGCGCCCGGCGCTCACCGTCCGCGCGACGGCCGGTCCAGCAGCACCCCGGCCCGCTTCACCGCGCGGGCGGTGATCGTGGTCTCGGCGCGGGTGACCCCCAGCGGCCCCAGGGTGTCGGTGAGGAAGCGGTAGAGGCCGCCGTGGTCCGGGCAGAACAGCGTGGCCAGCAGGTTGGTCGGGCCGCTGGTGGCGAAGACGCCGTGCACCTGCGGGTGGCGGGCCAGCTCGGCGCCGACCTCGGCGAGCCGGCCGGGCGGTACGTCCAGCCAGAGGTTGGCGTCCACGGCCATGCCGAGCAGCCGGGGGTCCACGGTGGCGTGGGTGCGCAGCAGGCCGAGCCCGTCCAGCCGGTGCAGCCGGCGCCGTACGGTCGACTCGGGCGCGCCGACCGCCCCGGCCAGCACCGCGTGGGACTGCCGGGCGTCCTGCCCGAGCCGGGCCAGCAGGGCGCGGTCGAGGTCGTCCAGCGGCGGGGGCACGGCGGGGCGCGGCACGAGCGGCCGGGCGAGCGCGGCGGCCTCCTGGTCGGTCAGCCCGCCGGCCCGCCACTGCCCGGCGTCCGCGAAGGCGTGCAGGACGGCGTGGGTCGTGGTCTCGACGACGGCACCGGTCGCCGGCAACTGCCCGTACAGCAGGCGGTCCCGGCCGTGGGCGTCGCCCAGCATCACGGCGCCGACCTCGTGACCGCCGAGCATCACGTCGACGAAGGGCACGTCGGAGCGGTCGGCCAGCGCCCGGGCGAGGGCGTCCACCCGGCCGCGCAGCACCCGGACCCGCAGCAGCAGCGCGCCCACGGCGGCGTCCTCGACGTCCTGCAGCCGCACCACCCGGAGCACGCCGGCCTCGCGCATCCGGCCCAGCCGGCGGGTGACCGTCCGGGCGGAGACGCCCAGCACCTCGGCGATCCGGCCGGGCTCGGCCCGTCCGTCCACCTGGAGGGCGCCGACCAGGCGGCGGTCCAGGGTGTCCAGCACGGTGTCCGGATCCGTCGTGGTGAGGTCCATGGTGTCCGATCTCCGTCGTTCCATGCCGCTTCTGCGTCCTGCTCAGCAGCCCTCACGGTACTCCTTGTCCTGCCCGGCCGGAACGCACCGGACCGGGGCGGAGCAGGGCGGAACCGAGGAGGCAGGACATGGACGGACACGGCCACGGACACGGACAGGGACAGGGACAGGTCGCGGAGCTGTGGGAGCTGACGGAGGCCGTGGAGGCGGCGGTGCGCGCGGTCGGCGCGGGACTGGTGGCAGCCCGGCCGGTCGAGCCGACCCCGGGGCGGACGGTCGAGGAGGCGATGGCGCGGTTCGCCGAGCTGGACGGTCCGGCCGCCGCCGAACTGCGCGAGCGGCTCACCGCGCTGCGCCCGCAGGCCGGGTGGGTGCCGGAGGAACTGGACGGCTCGGTGCCCGCCGAGGGCGAGTGGTGGGTCTGCGACGCGACCGACGGCGCGGTGCAGTACCTGCTCGGGCAGCCGCACTGGGCGGTGACGGCCACGCTGGTGCGCGACGGCGCGGCGGTGCTGGCCGTGGTGCACGCCCCGGAGCTGTTCGGCGCGGGCCGGACCTACCGGGCGGTGCTGGGCGGCGGGGCCCAGCTGGACGGGCGGCCGATCGCGCCGCTGGAGCGCGAGTTGGCGGCCACCGTCGCCGCCACCAGCCAGCCGCCGCTGGTGGCCGCCGACCCGGTGGCGCTGCGCCGGGCCGGCGAGTCGCTGTCCGCGATGGCGGGCGCGGTGCTCGCGGTGCGCAACCTCGGCCCGACCGCGCTCCAGGTGGCGCAGGTCGGCTCCGGGCACCTGGCGCTGTTCTGGCAGTACGGGCGGGACGCGGGCAACCTGCTGCCGGGCGCCCTGGTGGCGAGCGAGGCGGGCGCGACGGTGACGGACACCACCGGGTCGGCCTGGACGGCCGGCTCGGACGGCTTCCTCACCGCCGCGCCCGGACTGCACGCGGACGCGGTGGAGGTGCTGCGGGGGGTCGGGTGAGGCCTCGGACCAGGGCGAGGCCTCGGACCGGGGCCTCC
Source organism: Kitasatospora sp. NPDC040550 (assembly GCF_055594965.1). Classification (NCBI taxonomy): domain Bacteria; kingdom Bacillati; phylum Actinomycetota; class Actinomycetes; order Kitasatosporales; family Streptomycetaceae; genus Kitasatospora; species Kitasatospora sp. NPDC040550. The sequence goes on from NZ_JBVIWC010000013.1 coordinate 133,555, forward strand.
GGCGAGGGGCCCCGGGTGGGACCTCAGGTGCAGCCCCGGGTGGGACCTCAGGCGAGGCCTCGGCCGAGGTCTCAGGTGAGACCGAACAGTGCCGCCGCGTTGTCGTGGCAGACCGCCCGCAGCCACTCCTCCCCCAGCCCCAGCCCGGCCAGCGCCTCCAGCTGGTGCACGTACCGGTACGGGATGTTGGGGAAGTCACTGCCGAGCAGGACCCGCTCCCGCAGCCCGCGCAGGCGCCGCAGTTCGTCGCGCGGGAAGGGCACGTCGGCCTCGGCGAAGTCGGTGAACGCGATGGTGGTGTCCAGCCGGACGGCCGAATGGCGCTCGGCCAGGTCGAGGAAGTCGCGGTACTCGGGCATGCCGAGGTGGGCGACCACCAGGACCAGGCCCGGGTGCCGGTCCAGCACCGCACCGATCGGGCCGGGGCCGGTGAACTTGCCCGGCACCGGCCCGGATCCGCAGTGGGTGACCACCGGGGTGCCGGTGTCGGCGAGCAGCCCCCAGACCTCGTCCAGCCGGTCGTCCGTCGGGTCGTAACCGCCGACCTGGAGGTGCGCCTTGAACACCCGGGCGCCGTCCTCGAGCGCGCGGGCCACGTAACCGGCCGCCCCGGGTTCGGGGAAGAAGGTCGCGGTGTGCAGGCAGTCCGGGGTGCGGGCGGCGAACTCGGCGGCCCAGTCGTTCAACCAGCCGGCCATGCCCGGCTTGTGCGGGTACAGCATGGAGGTGAACGCCCGGACGCCGAAGTCCCGCAGCCGCTGGACCCGCTGCTCCTCGGCCTCGCGGTAGGTGATCGGCCAGGGGCGGTTCACCAGCGGGCCGGCCGCGTCGAAGTACGCCCAGACCTTGTCGAGGACGTTCTTCGGCATGAAGTGGGTGTGCACGTCGATCAGCCCGGGCAGGCCCAGTTCCTGCCAGAACTCCCGTACGCCTGCGGCCTCCTGGTCGTTCACGCGGGCACCGGGCGGGCGCGGTCGATGATCGCGGCGGTGTCGACGCCGGACGGCAGGGTGCCGAAGGCGCCGCCGTGGTCGCCGCCGAGCCGGCTCGCGCAGAAGGCGTCGGCCACCGCCGGGCTGCCGTACCGGACCAGCAGCGAACCCTGGAGGGCCAGCGCCATCGACTCGACCAGCCGCCGGGTGCGGAACTCCAGGTCGGTCGGGTCGCCGAACTGCTTGCGCAGTCCGGCGACGGCCGCGTCCAGCCGACGGTCCGCGCCGGCCGCCGCGTCGAGCTCGCCCAGGAAGGCCTCGATCGTCTCCGGGCGCTTGGCCATGGCGCGCAGGGCGTCCAGGGCGGCGACGTTGCCGGAACCCTCCCAGATCGACACCAGCGGCGCCTCGCGGTAGAGCCGGGGCATCCCGGACTCCTCGACGTAGCCGTTGCCGCCCAGGCACTCCAGCGCCTCGGCGGAGTGCGCCGGGCCCCGCTTGCAGACCCAGTACTTGGCCACCGCCAGGCCCAACCGTCGCACCAGGGCCTCGTTCCCGTCCCCGGCGAGGGTCAGGTCCGTCGCGTGGGCCAGCCGCATCGCGACGACGGTGGCCGCCTCGGACTCCACCACCAGGTCGGCCAGCACGTTGCGCATCAGCGGCTGGTCGACCAGCGCCTTGCCGAACGCCCGCCGGTGCAGGGCGTGGTGGACCGCCCGGGTGGCGCCGTAGCGCATCCCGGAGGCGGCGCCGACGGTGCAGTCCAGGCGGGTCATGTTGACCATCTCGATGATCGTCGGCACGCCCCGGCCCTCCGCGCCGACCAGCCAGCCGACCGCGCCGTCGTACTCCAGCTCGGCGGAGGCGTTGGACTTGTTGCCGAGCTTGTCCTTGAGCCGCATCAGGTGCAGCCGGTTGCGGCTGCCGTCCGGGAGGACGCGCGGCAGCACGAAACAGCTGAGCCCGCCGGGGGCCTGGGCGAGGGTCAGGAAGAGGTCGGACATCGGCGCCGAGGTGAACCACTTGTGCCCGGTGAGCCGGTAGGTGCCGTCGGACTGCGGGACGGCGGTGGTGGTGTTGGTGCGGACGTCCGAGCCGCCCTGCTTCTCCGTCATCGACATGCCGGCGATCAGCCCGCGCTTGCCGCGCGGCTCGCGCAGCCCGTAGTCGTACTCGGTGGCGGCCAGCAGCGGCTCCAACTCGGCAGCCAGGGCGGGGTTCTGGCGCAGGGCCGGGACGGCGGCGTAGGTCATCGAGATCGGGCAGGTGTGACCGGCCTCGACCTGGCTCCAGACGAAGAACTTGGCGGCGCGGGCGGAGTGGGCGCCCGGCCGGTCGTCCCGCCAGGGCGCGGCGTGCAGACCGTTGGACACGGCGGTGCGCATCAGTTCGTGCCAGTACGGGTGGAACTCGACCTCGTCGATCCGGTGGCCGAAGCGGTCGTGGGTGCGCAGCACGGGCGGGTTCTCGTTGGCCAGCCGACCCCAGTCGGCGGCCTGCTCGGAGCCCGCCAGGCGGCCGAGCTCGCGCAGTTCGGGCTCGGCCCAGCCGGCGCCGGCCCGGTGCAGGGCGGCGAGCAGGGTCGGATCGGCGGCGGTGTCGTGTCCGTACGGCAGGGGCACCTGGTTGGTGACCTCATGCGTCGCTGTCATCGCGTCCTCCCAGGGCACGCAGGGTGAAGGAGACCAGGGCGGGGACCACCTCGGCGGTGGCCCGCCGGGGGTCGGAGGGCCGGGGGTCGGAGGGCTGGGGATCGGAGAGCGGGGTGCCCGAGGGCTGGGCGTCGGAGGGCTGGGCGTCGGAGGGCTCGGCGTCGGAGGGCTCGGCCGCGAGTGGGCCGGCCAGGGCCTCACCGACCGCGCCGACCAGGGCGGCGGCGGTCAGCACCGGGTCCTGCTCGGGGAGTTCGCCGGCCGCCACGGCAGCGGCGATCTCGGTGGCGATCACGTCCCGGAACGCCCGCCGGAACACCAGGCGCTCGCCGTCCACCACCGTGTCGGCGGGCTCGACCAGCAGCGCGTACGCCAACCGGGGGGCCCGCAGGGCGCGGGTGGCGAAGGTCTCGACCACGGCGGCGATCCGCTGCCGCGGGGTGTCCCGGAGCGCGACGGCGGCGTTCACCGCGGCCATCTCGCGGGTGACCACCCGGCGGAACAACTGCACCGAAAGCTCGGCCTTGTTGGCGAAGTGCTGGTAGAGGCTGCCGGTGGCGATCCCGGCGCGGTCCGCCACGGCGGCCATGGTGCAACCGCCGTAACCGCGCTCGGCGAGCAGGCCGACCGCCGACTGGAGCACCGCCTCGCGCTGGGCGTCCAGGCGGGCTTGGACGGCGGGGGTGCGTCGGTAGGCCATGGAAGCATTGAAGCACCGATTCACTGCTTCGGGGAGGGGGCGGGCGGGCGGAGACGGCGGGATCGGCGGCGGCAGGGCAGCGGCAGCGGCAGCGGCAGCGGCAGGAACGGTGGGATCGACGGGATCGGCGGGAACCGCAGTGGGAACGACGGGAGGCCGCCCCGGGCGGGGCGGCCTCCTGGTTCTGCTTCCCGGCTACGCAGCGCTACAGCGGGTGGCGCTCCTGCTCCAGGCGCTGGCCCTCGACGTCCAGCGGACCGAACGGCGCCCCCGGCTGCGGCGACTTGGCGAGCGAGCGGGCGGCGGCCTGGTCGCCCAGACCGGCCCACTCCAGCACCTTGGCCGTGGCCTCCGCCGACTGGTCGGCCGGCAGCTTGCCGATGTTGGAGCCGTGGTTGCCGCCGGGCACGACGTAGACGTAGCTGTCGTCACTGCCCCGGCCGAGGTGGAACGGCTTGGCGCCCCACGGGTCGTTGCCGCCGTAGACGAACATCATCCGCTCGCCCTCGCGCTTCACCCAGCGGTCGATGTCGGGCATCGCCTTCGGGTTGAAGACGGTCGGGATCTCCTTCGGCACGTAGGAGCGGGCCGAGTAGAGCTCCTTGTAGTCGTAGTGCAGCTGGTCCTTCAAGTACGAGACGTCGAAGAACGGCGCGCCCAGCTCGGTCGCGGCCTGGTAGTAGTACGCGGTGTACTTCGCCAGCGACTGGTCACTGTTGCCGGTGATGCCCGACTGGGCGTCGTACCACGCGTACAGCTCGTCGTCGGTCGCGGTCGCGGCCACCGGGACCTTCGCGCAGTCCGACTCCAGGCTGTACTGCCAGAACGCCCAGACCACGTCGAGCACGCCGGCCTCGTAGGCGCGGTCCGGGGTGCCGAGGGTGTTGAAAGTGGAACCCGCCGTCTTGTTGTCGGCGATGTAGCGCGGCTCCAGGCGGTCACGGCGCACCAGCAGCTCGCGCTGGGCGGCGTTCAGCTTGGCGCGGCACTCTGGGGTGCCGACGTTGCGGAAGAACTCGGTGTAGGCCGCGTAGTCGTTGACGTCGGTGTTGTTCGGCGCGACGTAGGCGATCGTGCCCGCCACGTCGTCCGGGTAGAAGCGGCGGTAGAAGGTCGACGACATGCCGCCCTTGCTGGCGCCGGTGGAGAGCCACTCCTGGTCGTAGATCCGCTTGAGTGCGGTCACCAGCTTGTGCGAGTCGGCGGCCTGCTGACGGATGCCCGCCTTGGACCAGTCGGCCGGCTCGGGGCGGGAGGGGGTGAAGTACCGGTACTCGATGGAGACCTGGTTGCCGTCCACCAGCCGGGTCGGCTCAGTGCGGGACGGCGTGGTGCCCAGCGTGTAGCCGTTGGTGTAGAAGACGGTCGGGCGGTCGTAGCCGCGGTGCAGCACGCTGAAACGCTGCTGGAAAGTGCCCAGCCAGGGGCGGAAGTGGTCGATCGGCTGGGTGTAGGTGGCCAGGAAGTAGCGGTGGCCGGTGGTGGTGGGCTTCTCCTCGGTGATCGTCACGCCGGGGATCGCCGCCAGGCGGTCCTTGATGTCGGCGGTCGGGTCGTCGGCGGGGCTCCGGCCGTGCGCGGCCCCGGACGCCCCGGACGCCTCGGACCCGCGGCCGGCGTCGGCCGAGGCCGGCGCGGCGAGGCCGCCGATCGCGAACATCGGTATCAGCAGGGCGGATACCAGCAGCCTCTTGAACCTGGTGGTCATCAACTCTCCATCTGGTCAACGGACATGACGTGCCTCGTCGGCACTACTCTGCGGTGCGGGTGGTGCGGCGGCCGCCCGGTGGACGGCCGAATGGGCCACCCGCCTGGTGGCGGGTGGCCCATAGGGGAAAGGTGCTGGTCAAGGGGGTTGCTGTGGTTCCGCCGTCGGCCCGAGGTCCTGCCGGTCGACCCGGAGGCCCCGCCGGTCGGCCCGCCCGCCGAGGGGGTGCGGTGCGGGCGGGCCGGGCCTTGCGGGGCGGGCCGTGCGGAGCGGGCCTCGTGCGTCGGACAGGGGCTACGGGCGGGGCCTGCGGGTCGAGCCAGGGCTTACGAGCGGGGCTTACGAGCCGGAACCTACGGGCCGGGCTCGCGGGTCGAGTCGGGGCTCGCGGGTCGAGTCGGGGCTTGCGGGCGAGGCCTACGGGCGGGGCAGGGTGCAGCCGGCCAGGGTGAGGTCGAGGCGGTTGCCGGGCGCGAAACAGGCGGGGATGCCGTAGGTCTCCTGGGCGTAGCCGATGCCCTGGTGCACCGTGACCGCGCCCGACTGGTCGACCTCGCACGGGTTGTCCAGGGTGCAGGACTCGCCGCTCTCGTTGATCGTGTTGTTCACGGCGACCAGCAGACCGGTCGAGGCGTCGACCACCGGCGAGCCCGAGGTGCCGCCGATCACGTTGCAGCCCGAGGTGTAGCGGACCGAGTCCTTGAACGTCCAGTCGGCCTCGTTCAACTGGTAGGCGAAGCCGTCGATCGAGCAGGAGTAGATCTTCTTCCAGTAACCGGAGACGACCCGGATGTCCGCACCCTGGGTGGGGTGGGTGTCCGCGATGGTCAGCGGCGAGATCCCGTACTTCGACTTGATCGAGGCGTAGTTGGTGTTCAGCTGGTAGATCGACACATCGGTGTCGGTCATGGCGCCGTAGACCACCTTGGTCGCCCGCAGGGTGGCGAGGCGGCCGCCGGTCGAGCTGAGCAGGGTGAAGGTCCGGCTGGAGGGCTGGTCGAGGACGACCTCGCCGGGGCCGGGCATTCCGGACTCCAGACAGTGGCCGTTCGAGAGCACCAGGGCCGGGTCGGTCGCGGCCGAGCCGGGCATCCGCACCAGGGAGCCGGAGCAGTTGCTGAGCGCGACCGTCCCGGCGAAGTTGACCGCGGCCGCCTTGGCCGCCGGGGCGGAGCCCTCGGCCTGGCCGGCGGCCTGCGCCGGGGCGGTGACCTGCGCCTGAGCAGCGGCCTGCGCCGGGGCGGCACCGCCGAGGGCGGCGGCTCCCGCGACCAGGAGCGTGGCGAGCATGCCTATGAGCGGCTTCTTCATGAGAGACCTCTCGGTGTGGGGGTCCCCCAAAGCTGTCGCGGACATGACTTACTGTCAAGAGTCAAAACCAGACCAAGAGAACACCCCTGGTCGTGGCACCGACCGCCCGGCGCCCGGGTTGCTCGCATCGGGGCACTCAGAGCCCCGCCGCGGTCAACTCCCCTGCCAGTGCCGCCGGCCGAGGCTGATCAGGCGCAGCTGCGAGCGCGCCGTGGCGGCGATCCGCTGCTCACGGGCGGGGTCCGCCTCCTGGGCCTCCAGGAAGGCGGAGGCCGTCGACACCATGTGGTCGACATAGAGCTCGGCCAGCATCCGCAGATCCTGCTCGCTCCAGCCCGCCGAGACCGGCTGGAGCGCCAGGGCGGAGCCCACCTCGGCGGCGAAGCGGCCCAGTTCGGCGTCGATCGCCTCGCGCACCTGCCGGACCCCACCGTGTCGCTCGCGCGACAGGAAGCGCACGTGCGGCCGGTGGTCGCGGACGTGCCGCTGGATCACGTCCACCGCCCGGTCGATCAGTTCCTCGGCGCCGCCGGCCTCGGCGAGCACCGAGCGGATCATGACGTGCAGGCTGGCCAGCGACTCCTCGACCAGGGCGACGCCGAGGGCGGCGAGGTCCGGGAAGTGCCGATAGAAGGCGGCCGGGGACAGCCCCGCCTCCCGGGTGACCTCGCGGACGCCCAGGCTCGCCAGGTTCTGATCGGCCAGCAGGTGCAGGCCCGCGTCCAGCAAGGCCCGTCGACTCTGCTGCTTCTGGGCCTGTCTGGCCCCCACAGTGTGATTCACGCCATTCAGTAAACAGTCGTTTGCCGAACTTGGCCAGCCGGGCGTACAGTGGGCCTCGAAGTCAGTGAACACTTGTCAACCGAAATCGGCGCAGCAGCAGTCACAACCACAGCCACAGCCACAGCCACAGCCACAGCCGAAGGAGCCAGCCGTGATCCTGTTCTCCGCACTGGTCGCCATGGGAGTCCTGATCGGCACCGCCGCCCATCTCCCCCTCCCGGTGTTCCTCGCCGCCTCCGCCGCCATCGCCGCCTGGCTGCTCGCCTTCGGCGCCCGCGAGGGCGTCGCCCGCCTGCGGCACCGCTGAGCCCGCCGCACCGTCCACTCCCGTCGACCGCCGAGAGGACCGCCACCGCCATGAGCACCGTCACCGACCACGCCGTCACCGACCACACCGTCACCAGCCGCGCTGCCGCCGAGCGTCAGGGCACCGCCGAGGCCGACAACCTGGCCGTCGCCTCCTTCCTGCTCGGCCTCCCGGGCCTGCTGCTCTTCAACCTCGTGCTGGGCCCGATCGCCGTCACCCTCGCCACCCTGGCCCTGGTCCGCGGCACCAGCCGCCGCGGCCGCGCCTTCCTCGGCCTGGCCCTCGGCATCGCCTCGCTGGTGATCCTCGCCGTCACCACCGCCACCTCCCACGGCGTACTCATCGACCTCGGCTCCTGACCGGGCTTCAACTCCCGGGCGCCCCGGGCCGGACAGCCGATCATGTCAACCCTGCCCACGACCCCCGCCCGCCACGTAGGGTGGCCCCATCGGCCGGGTGACCACAGGGGGCAGGAGTGAGTACCGAGATCCGCAGCGACGCACAGCCGAGGCCCACCGGGGCGGGCGGGGGCGGGCGGCTGCTCGCGGTGAGCGACCTGCACATCTCCTACCAGGAGAACCGCGATCTGGTGGAGAAGCTCCGGCCCACCCACCCCGACGACTGGCTGCTCGTCGCCGGTGACGTCGCCGAACTCACCACCAGCATCGAGTGGGCGCTCGGCCTGCTCGCGGACCGCTTCGCCCGCGTGGTGTGGGCCCCCGGCAACCACGAGCTGTGGACCCACCCCGAGGACCCGGTCCAGCTCCGCGGCGTGGCCCGCTACAACCACCTGGTGGAACTGTGCCGCGCCCTCGGCGTCGTCACCCCCGAGGACCCGTACCCGCTCTGGCACGGCCCCGCCGGCCCGGTGCGGATCGCCCCGCTCTTCCTCCTGTACGACTACACCTTCCGCGCCCCTGGGACGACCACCAAGGAGGAGTCCCTGGCGGCCGCGTACGAGAGCGGCATCGTCTGCGCGGACGAGCGGATGCTCCACCCGGACCCGTTCCCGGACCGCGACTCCTGGTGCCGCGAGCGCGTCCGGCTGACCGAGCAGCGGCTCGCGGCCTGCGACCCGGACGTCCCGCTGGTCCTGGTCAACCACTACCCGCTGGTCCGTCACCCCACCGAAGTCCTGTGGTACCCCGAGTTCGCCCAGTGGTGCGGCACCGAGCTGACCGCAGACTGGCACCGCCGTTTCAATACCGCGGCGATGATCTACGGGCACCTGCACATTCCGCGCAAGACCTCCTACGACGGTGTCCCGTTCGAGGAGGTCTCGCTCGGCTACCCGCGCGAGTGGCGCAAGCGCGGGCTGCCGGACCCGCTGCTGCGGGAGGTGTTCCCGCAGGTCACGGTGGGCTGATCCGTTGACCTGCCGATCCGCTGACCCGCCGGCCCGCTGATCCGCCGGCCCCCTGGACCTCGGGGAGGCCCTCGACGAGGGGGCCTCCCCCGCTCCCTTGCTCCCTCCTGCTCCGCCGCTCCCTCCTACTCCGCCGCGATCGCCCGCAGCACGTCCAGCCGCGCCGCCCGCCCGGCGGGGCGGAGCCCGGCCACCGCTCCCGCGAGCAGCCCGGCCGCCAGGACCACGGCCAGTTGCTCGCCCGGTAGCGCGAACGACCCCGTCCCCGCGCTGTCCGAGGCCTTCACCAGCGCCCAGCCCAGGAACACCCCGAGCCCCAGACCGCCCACCGTCCCGAAGGCCGCCACCAGCACGGACTCCCAGCGGACCATCGCGCGCAACTGCGCCCTGGTCTGGCCCACCGCCCTCAGCAGCCCCAGCTCCCTGGTCCGCTCGTGCACCGCCAGCGTGAGGGTGTTGGCGATGCCGAGCAGGGCTATCAGCACGGCCAGCGCCAGCAGCGCGTAGACCACCGAGAGCATCATGTCGACCCCGGAGGCCGCGCTCTTCGCGTACTCCGCGCGGTCCTGCACCTGCGGACTGCCGTAGGGCACCAGGGCCTTGACCACCGCCGCCTTGCCGGCGGCCGGCGGGACGCCGTCGCGCAGCCCGATCGCGACCATGGTGTCGGCGTCCTGCCCCCGGTGCGGGGCCCAGGCCTGCCTGGTCACCAGGTAGTCGCCGGCCAGCCCGCCCCCCTCGTACAGGGCGCGGATGGTAAAGGGCCCGCTCGCTCCGTCGGTGAAGCCCACGGTGACGGACTCGCCGAGCCGCCAGCCGTGCTGCTGCGCCTCGCTGCGGGAGACGGCGAGCCCGTCCGTGCCGAGCGCGGCGAGCGAGCCGTCCACCCGGCCGAGGTCGACGATGCCGGGCAGTCGGGCCGGGTCGGTGACGTCCAGGGTGCGGCCGTGTCCGTCGATCCGGGCGACGCCGCGGCCGAGCCCGACCGTCTGCCGCACCTCGGGCAGCGCTGCCAGGGCGTCCGCCGCCTTGGGGCTGATCCCGCTGCCGCCCGCCCCGAAGGAGGCGGTGGTGACGGCGAGGTCGCCCGCGAAGGACTTGTCCACCGTGTCGTCCAGGGTGGCCCTGATCGAGGCGCCGAAGACGGTGAACAGCGTGACCACGGCGACGCCGATCATCAGCGCGCTCGCCGTGGCCGCCGTCCGGCGCGGGTTGCGGGCCGCGTTGCGCCGGGCCAGCAGTCCGGAGACCCCGCGCAGCCGGGGCAGCGGCGCGCCCAGTGTGCGGACCGCGACGGCGGCGGCGACCGGGCCGAGCACCACCGTGCCGGCCAGCACCGTCAGCGCCCCGCCCGCCGTCAGCAGGACCGACGGGCCGTCGGTGGCACCGAGGGCGGCGACCGGTACGCCGCCCGCCAGCAGCAGACCGCCGAGCACCGCCCGGACGAGCCCCGCCCGGCCCCGGGCCGCCCCGTCGACCCCCGTCTCCCGCAGGGCGGCCAGCGGCGCCGTCCGCCCGGCCCGGACGGCCGGCAGCAGCGCCGAACCGACCGCCACCAGCGTGCCGACCAGCAGCGGCAGCACCACGGCGGCGGTGCTGATCACCATGCCGCCGGTCGGCAGGGCGAAGCCGAGCACCGAGAACAGCGCCTTGAGGCCGGCCGCGACCCCGATCCCGCCGAGCAGCCCGCCGAGCGAGGCCAGCAGACCGACCAGGGACGCCTCCGCGAGCGTCGCCCCGAGCACCTGGCCGCGCGCCGCGCCGAGTGCCCGCAGCAGCGCGTTCTCCCTGGTCCGCTGGGCGACCACGATGGCGAAGGTGTTGTGGATGGTGAACGTCGCCACCAGCAGGGCGATCCCGGCGAACACCAGCAGCAGCGTGGTGAACAGGCCCAGGAACCGCCCGGACACCTGCTGGGTGCTCTCCTGGGTGGCCGCGGCGCCGGTGACCGCCTGGACGCCGGCGGGCAGCTGCGGGCCGATCCGGTCGACCAGCTCCCGCTGGGAGACCCCGCCCGCCGCCCGGACCTGGATCGAGCTGGCCTGTCCCGCGCCCTTGGGCGTGAGGTGCTGTTCGGCGTCGGCGAAGGTCATCGCAGTGAAGGTGCTCGGCCCCATGCCGTCCGCGCTCGCCCCGAAGGTGGCGATGCCGACGACGGTGACGGGCACCGGGTCGGGGGTGCGCAGCACGGTGGTCGAGCCGAGGTGCAGCCCGCCCGCCTTGGCCGCGCCCCGGTTGACCACGACCTCGCCCGGCGCGGCCGGTGCCCGGCCCTCGGCCAGCCGGTACGGGTTGAGCCGGGCGTCGGTGAGCCAGTTGCCCGCCAGGGTGGGCGGGCCCTGGCCACCGATCGGCTTGCCGTCGCTGCCGATGAGTTGGCCCGCGCCCTGGACGGACGGCTCGGCGGCCGCCACCCCGGGGAGCGCGCGCAGCCGGTCGGCGAGCGCGGCGTCGACCGGGGCCCGCACCCCGCCGGGCGTCCCCAGGGAGTCCAGGACGTCGGCGCTGCGGACCACCGCGTCGGTGCCCGCGTTGGCATCGGCGAACAGGGTGTCGAAGTTGGCCCGCAGGGTGTCGCCGAGCACCATCGTGCCCGTCAGGAAGGCGACGCCGAGCAGGATGGACAACAGGGTGCCGGCCAGCCTGCGCTTGTGGGCGCGCAGCGAGCGCAGGCTGAGCCGGAGGGTGGCGTCGGCCGCGGTCATGACCGCCCCCGTTCGAAGGCCTTCATCCGGTCGAGCACCCGGTCGGAGCTCGGCCGCGCCATCCGGTCCACCAGTCGCCCGTCGGCGAGGAACAGCGCCTCGTCGGCGTGGCCGGCCGCCGTCGGGTCGTGGGTGACCATGACGACGGCCTGCCCCATCTCGTCGACCGCGCGGCGCAGCAGGCCGAGCACCTCACCCCCGGTGCGGGAGTCGAGGTTGCCGGTCGGCTCGTCGGCGAAGACCACCTGCGGGCGCCCGGCCAGCGCCCGGGCCACCGCGACCCGCTGCTGCTGGCCGCCGGAGAGCTCGCTCGGGCGGTGCCGCAGCCGGTCGCCGAGGCCGACGACCCCGATCAGGGTGTCCAGCCAGGCCTGGTCGGGGGCGGCCCCGGCGAGGTCCAGCGGGAGGGTGATGTTCTCCCGGACGGTGAGCGTGGGCACCAGGTTGAAGGCCTGGAACACGAAGCCGATCCGCTCCCGGCGCAGCAGGGTGAGCCGCCGGTCGTTCAGTGGGCCGAGTTCGGTGTCGCCGATCCAGGCGCTGCCGGCGGTGAGGGTGTCCAACCCGGCCGCGCAGTGCATCAGGGTGGACTTGCCCGAACCGGACGGCCCCATGATCGCGGTGAACCGCCCGGCCGGGAACTCCACCGTCACGTGGTCCAGCGCCCGGACCTCGGTGCCGCCGACGCCGTAGACCTTCACGGCGTCGGCGACCCGGGCGGCGGTGCCGCGCACGACGTCGAGGGTGGTCACGCGGCGCCACCGCCCCGGGGGACGTCCCGTGCCGGCTCGGTGAGCACCGCCCGCTTGGCGCGGTACTCCTCGGCGTCGATGTCGCCCTCGGCGTAGCGGCGGCCCAGGACGGCGAGCGGGTGCTCCGCGCCGCCCGGGGCGCCGGGCCCGAACCCACAGGCGCCGCGGCGCCGCCAGAGCGTCCGGCGCAGCAGTGCGATCACCAGGACCACCACGGCGATCCAGACCAGGGGCACCAGCAGGATCCAGGGGCCCGGCCCGTGCCAGTCCGCCAGTTGCTCGGCCAGCTGCGTGTTCATCACGGTTCATCTCCTCGCGGTCGGCTCCACGGCCCCGGGTCTTCCCGAGGTGCCTTGAGCGTCCCGCCGAGGGGTCTCATCACGCGTCCTACCAGCAGCGGCAGTTGGGGTACTCCCGGGAGATTACTCAGGCCCCGCGCCACGCCGGGCCGGAAGTAGCCGCGCGGAAGCGCGCCCGAGGTCCGTCCCGCCGGCCGCGGGGCCTCAGCCCAGCCAGCCCGGCCGCACCAGCCCCGACTCGTAGGCCAGCACCACCAGTTGCGCCCGGTCCCGCGCCCCGAGCTTCACCATCGCCCGGCTGACGTGCGTCTTCGCCGTCAGCGGGCTGACCACCAGCCGCCGGGCGATCTCCTCGTTGGACAGCCCCATCCCGACCAGCGCCAGCACCTCGCGCTCCCGCTCGGTCAGCGCCGATACGTCGGAGAGCCCCTCCGGAGCCGCCTCCGGTCCCTTGGAGCGGGCCGCGAACTCGCCGATCAGCCGCCTGGTCACGCCCGGCGAGAGCAGCGCGTCCCCGGCCACCGCGACCCGGATCGCCCGCAGCAGGTCGGCCGGTTCGGTGTCCTTGACCAGGAAGCCCGACGCCCCCGAGCGCAGCGCCTCGAAGACGTACTCGTCCAGCTCGAAGGTGGTCAGCACGACCACCCGTACGGAGGACAGCGCCGGATCCCCGGCGATCCTCCGGGTGGCCTCCAGCCCGTCCATCCGGGGCATCCGGACGTCCATCAGCACGACGTCGGGCACCAGTTCGCGGGCGAGCCGCAGCGCCGCCTCGCCGTCGTCCGCCTCGCCGACCACGGTGAGGTCGTCCTGGAGGTCCAGCAGGGCCCGGAAGCCCGCCCGGACCAGCAGTTGGTCATCCGCCAGCAGTACCCGAATCAATCGCTCTCCGCCTTCGGTGTCGGCAGCTCCGCCCGGACCCGGAAGCCGCCGCCGGGCAGCGGCCCCGCCGTGATGGTGCCACCGAACGCGGAGGCGCGTTCCCGCATCCCGACCAGCCCGCTGCCGGACCCGCCGGCGTCCGCGACCACCGCGGGCCCCGGGTCCTCGACCCGGACCACCAGGACGGCGGCGTCCCGCCAGTCCAGCACCACGACCGCCTCCCGGGCCACCGAGTGCCGGATCACGTTGGTCAGCGCCTCCTGGACGATCCGGAAGGCGGTCAGGTCGACGGTGGCGGAGAGCGGGCGGCGGACGCCGTCCTCGTGCACCTCGACCGACAGCCCCACCCGGTCGGCCTGCTCGGTGAGTTCGTCCAGCCGCCCCAGCCCGGGGGCCGGCCCGCGCGGCGCCGCGTCGGGCCCGCGCAGCGTGGCAAGCACCTGGCGGACCTCGCCGAGCGCCTCCTTGCTGGTCGACTTGATGGTGACCAGCGCCGTCCGGGCCTCCTCCGGCCGCCGGTCCAGCAGCGCCAGCGCGACCCCCGCCTGGATGTTGATCAGGGACAGGCTGTGCGCCAGGATGTCGTGCAACTCCCTTGCCATCCTGAGCCGTTCCTCGTTGGCCCGGCGCTGCTCCAGCTGCTGCCGGTAGGCCCGGTGGGCGGCGATCCGCTCGCGCCGGAAGCGGATCAGCTCGGCGACCGCCAGCATCAGCAGCAGCCAGGCCAGCAGCCCGAGTTCCACCTGCCAGACGAACCGGGGCTTGGCGGCGCGCAGCCAGCCGTCCGGCAGGACGAAGGACACCAGGACGTGCACCAGGTACACCCCGGCGACCCCCGTCCAGGCCGCCCGGCGGTGTCCGCAACCGATCGCGAAGCAGCAGGCGATCACCCAGCTCACGAACACCGGACCGTACGGGTACCCGGCGGCCAGGTACCCGGCGGTGATCACCGACGTCCCCGCCACCGCGGCGACCGGACGGCGCCCGAACACCGCCAGCAGCACCGGGCCGAGCAGCAGCAGCAGGTAGCCGGCGGCGTCCAGCGGGGCCCGGCCCGCCTGGTGGCGGGCGGCGAATCCCGATCCGACCACCTGGACCACGGCGGCCGCCACCGCGACCCGCACCGGCAGGCCCGAGCGGGCCCCCCGCGCCCACGGTGGGCGCCACGGTTCGGGCGGCGCCTCCGGAGCGGGCGGCCGCTGCTCCGGCGGTGGGGACGTGGGCGGCATCATGCCCGGAAGGCTAGACCCGCGCCCGGCCCCGGCGCGTCCTCCACCAGTGGCGTTCGGGCGTACTCCCGCTGGAGTACGCCCGAACCGGTCAGCCTGCTCTCACCCCTCCGCCTCAGCCCTCGGCCTGCGCCTTCTCCCCCACCTCAGCCTCCGCCTCAGCCCTCGGCCTGCGCCTTCTCCCCCGCCTCAGCGAAGGTCGCCGACGCCTCCGGCCGCGCCAGCGTCACCGTCAGCTCCCCGTCGCCGGCGTCCGCGATCAGCGTGTCCCCCTCCCGCACCGTCCCGTCCAGCAGCAGGGTGGAGATCCGGTTGTCCAGCTCCGACTGGATCGTCCGGCGCAGCGGCCGGGCCCCGAACTCCGGCTGGTAGCCGCGGTTGACCAGGTACTCCTTGGCCGCCTCGGTGACCTCCAGCCGCACGTCCTGGGCCCGCAGCCGCCGCCGGCTGCGGTCCAGCAGCAGGTCGACCACCGACAACAGGTCCTTCCGGGTGAGCGCGTGGAAGACGATCACCTCGTCGATCCGGTTGAGGAACTCCGGCCGGAACTGCTGGCGCAGGTCCCGCATCAGGTCGTCCCTGATCTCGTCCACGTTGCCCGAGTGGTCCAGGATCCGCTGCGAGCCGATGTTGCTGGTCATGATCACCACGGTGTTGCGGAAGTCGACCGTACGCCCCTGGGAGTCGGTGAGCCGCCCGTCGTCCAGCACCTGGAGCAGCAGGTTGAAGACGTCCGGGTGCGCCTTCTCCACCTCGTCGAAGAGCAGCACGCTGTACGGCTTGCGGCGGACCGCCTCGGTCAGCTGCCCGGCCTCCTCGTAGCCGACGTACCCGGGCGGGGAGCCGACCAGCCGGGAGACGGTGTGCTTCTCCTGGAACTCGCTCATGTCGAAGCGGATCATCCGGTCCGGGTCGCCGAACAGCAGCGCCGCCAGGGCCTTGGCCAGCTCGGTCTTGCCGACGCCGGTCGGCCCGAGGAAGAGGAAGGAGCCGGTCGGCCGGTCCGGGTCGCCCATCCCGGCGCGGCCGCGGCGCACCGCCTGGGCGACGGCGGTGACCGCCTCGTCCTGGCCGATCACCTTCTCGTGCAGGTGGTCCTCCAGCTTGAGCAGCCGCTCCTTCTCGGTCGCGTTCAGCTCCGCGACCGGGATGCCGGTGCGGGAGGAGAGCACCTGAGCGATGTCGTCGGCGGTCACGTCGACGACCTCCTCCCGGGACTCGGCGATCGCCGCGAGCTCGTCCTCGGTGCGCCGCAGCTCGGACTTGAGGTTGGCAGCCCGGACGAACTCCTCGTCCGCGACCGCCTCGTCCAGCTCCCGCTTCAACTTGGTGATCCGGTCCTGCACCGAGGTCGACTCGGTGGAACCGCTCAGGCTGCGCAGCCGCACCCGGGCGCCGGCCTGGTCCAGCAGGTCGATCGCCTTGTCGGGCAGGAAGCGGTCGCTGACGTACCGGTCGGAGAGGGTCGCCGCCGCGTCCAGCGCCTCGTCGGTGAACCGCACCTGGTGGTGCGCCTCGTACGCGTCGCGCAGCCCCCGGAGGATCTCGATCGTCTCCTCGACGCTCGGCTCCGGCACCAGCACCGGCTGGAAGCGGCGCTCCAGCGCGGCGTCCTTCTCCACGTGCTTGCGGTACTCGTCCAGCGTGGTCGCGCCGACCACGCTCAACTCCCCCCGCGCCAGGGCCGGTTTGAGGATGTTACCGGCGTCCATCGACCCCTCGCCGCCACCGCCCGCGCCGACCACGGTGTGCAGCTCGTCCAGGAACAGGATCACGCTCTTCTCGGCCGCCGTGACCTCGTCGATCACCTTCTTCAACCGCTCCTCGAACTCGCCCCGGTACTTGGAGCCGGCCACCAGCGCGGTCAGGTCCAGGGTGACCACCCGCTTGTCCCGCAGGCTCTGCGGGACGTCCCCGGACACGATCCGCTGGGCCAGCCCCTCGACGATCGCGGTCTTGCCGACGCCAGGCTCACCGATCAGCACCGGGTTGTTCTTGGTCCGCCGGGAGAGGATCTCCACGGTCTGCTCGATCTCCTCGGCCCGCCCGACCACCGGGTCCAGCCGGCCCCCGCGCGCCGCCTCGGTGAGGTCCTGCCCGTACTCGTCCAGGGTCGGGGTGTCGCTCGGGTGCCCGCCCGTGCTGCTGCGCTCGCCGCCCGTGCCCCGCCCGTCCAGCACCGACTTCAACGCCTCCTGCGAGGGCGCCGCGTTGCGCAGCGCCGTCCCCGCACCGGACCGCTCCTGCTCCAGCAGCGCGCCGAGGATGTGCTCCGGGCCGATGTACGAGGCGCCGGCCGCCTGCGAACGGGCGTGCGCGGCGAGCAGCGCGCGCTTGGCCGACGGGGTCAGCGCGGGCTGCCCCTCCAGCGCCTCCGGGTTGCCGGAGGGCAGCGCGTGCTCCAGGTCCCCGGAGAGCTGGTCCGGGTCGATGCCCGCGCGCTCCAGCATCCGCCGGGAGGGCTCCACCCGGGTGGCCGCCCAGGCGAGGTGCGCGGTGTCCAGGTCGCTGCTGCCGTCCTCGGCCGCACGCTGCGCGGCGAGCCCCAGCAGCTCCTGGGAGGACTCGCTGAGCAGCCGCCCGATCGGCACCCGCTGTACGGCGGGCGGGGAGGCCAGCGGACTCATCCCGAAGAACCGGCTGAGCAGGTCGGAGAACGGGTCGTTCGATCCGAACGGGGGCATGGTCACGGTGGTTCACCTCTCCCAAGCGGTTTGCAGCCACACAAACACAGGGCACGCCGGACCGCCTGTCGAGCCGACCCCGTCCGGCGCTCGGTCCCGGCCCCGGCCCGAGGCCCGGGCCAGGACTCGCCCACCCGCCCGTCGGGCCCGTCAGCCGGTGAGGTGGTCCAGCAGCACCCCGCCGCTGTACGTCACCGCCATCGCCAGCAGCCCGCCCGCCACGTTGCGCGCCACCGCCCGCCCCGCCCCCGCCCCGCCGAGCCGGGCGCTCGTCCAGCCCGAGGCCGTCAGCGCCACCACCACGGCGGCCACCGTCACCCCCAGCCGCCAGGACTCCGGCGGCAGCAGCACCGCCAGCAACGGCACCAGCGCACCCAGCGTGAACGCGGCCGCGCTCGCCAGCGCCGCCTCCCAGGGGTTGGTCAACGCCTCGGGGTCGATGCCGAGTTCGGTCTGCGCGTGGGCCGCCAGCGCGTCCCGCTCGGTCAGCGCCGTGGCCACCTCCCGGGCCAGGCCGTCGGTCAGCCCGCTGTCCCGGTAGTAGTCGGTCAGTTCGTCGAGCTCCCCCTCCGGGTCCTCGGCCAGTTCGCGCCGCTCCTTCGCCAACGCGGCCCGCTCGGTGTCCCGTTGGGTGCTGACCGAGACGTACTCGCCGGCCGCCATCGACATCGCCCCCGCCAGCAGCCCGGCCACCCCCGCCGCGAGCAGTGCGGCACGGGACCCGGCCGCGCCCGCCACACCCGTCACGATCCCGGCCGTCGAGACCACACCGTCGTTGGCACCCAGCACGGCGGCCCGCAGCCAGTTCAACCGCGCCGACAGCTCCGCCCGGGTCTCCCCCGCCTCCCCCGTCCGCTCCGCCATCCGCGCCCACCGCCCTCAGGGGTCCGTACGGTCCCCCCGATCCTCGCCCGGCACCAGCGGCCCCGCCACCCGCCGGCGGGCAACTCGCCCAGCAGGGTGGCCAGGGTTCTCCCGCCCCCGTCACCCCAGCAGCGGTGCCAGCGCCCGCCGCAGGTCCTCCGGACCCCGGTAGAGCACCCCGATCATCCCCAGCGCCACCGCCGCGTCCACGTTCTCCTGCCGGTCGTCGACGAACAGGCAGCGCTCCGGCCTCGCCCCGGCCCGCCCGGCGGCGATCTCGTAGATCCGGCGGTCCGGCTTCGCGCTGCCCACCCGGGAGCTGTTCACCACCTCGTCCGCCAGATCCGTCAGCCCCAGACGCGCCAGGTCCTCGTCCAGCCACACCGTCGCATTGGTCACCAGCACCACCCGGCAGTGCTCCCGCACCCGCCGCAGCAGCTCCACCACGACCTCGTCCGCCCAGAACGGCGAGTGCGCGAACGCCTCCGCCAGGCCCCGGGCCGCCTCCTCCGACACCCGGCCGGCCAGCCCGCGCGCGATCGACGCCACCCACTCCGCCCGACCGATCCGCCCCAGCAGCAACGGCAGGTCGTTCACCGGCGCGAACCCCACCGCCGCCGTGCTCCCCTCCTCCACCCCGGCGGCCCGCTCCAACGCGGCCACCCCGGCCCCGTCGAAGAACCGGATCACACCGTCCACATCACACAGCACCGCGTCGAAAGCCCTGGTAGTCACCTATTCCTCCTACCACAGCAGGTCACCGACCCCGGCTCCAGGGGCACCCTCAACTCCCGGACGGGCCCGGGCGGGACCACCCCCGCGGCACCAGCGCCGGCACCCGGGCCCGGTAGCCCTCGTACTCCACCCCGAACAGACCGGCCATCATCCCGTCCTCGGCCCGCACCCTCAGCAGCAACCACGGGACGGCGACCAGCAGATAGGCGATCCACCCCCCGAAGCCACAGGCCAGCATGCCCCCGCCGACCAACCCGAGCAGCCCCGTGTAGATGGGATGCCGCACCAGTCCGTACGGCCCGTCGGTCCGCAACTCGTGCCGCGCCTGAACGGTGGGCACACTCGCCCACATCGTGCCCAGCACCCACCGGGCCCACAACAGCAGAGCCGTCGAGGCCACCACCAACACCCCACCCGCCACGGCCAGTTCCGGCTGCCAGTAGCGCAACTGCCGCCAGAACCCCTGCGTCCGGTCCACCAGCGCCAGCACCACCCACACCCCGGCGCCCACCAGGACCCGCCGCAGCAGCGAGCGACGCAACCCGCCCAACCACCCCCGGAACCCGGACCTCCCCACCACAGCGAAGTAGACGACACCCGCGACCCAGGCCACGCAGAAGATCCCCACGCACGTCCCGGTCAACACACCCATTGCCGATCGCAGAGCTCCCATCCCGCAAGACTCCGCCCCCACCCCACCACCCCACCACCACCCCCGGGTGGAGCCACCCCGCCTCCACCCCATCCACCCCAAGGTGGAGCCCCCACCCCGCCCCCGCCGGGCACCTGTTCATCGGGCCCCGCCGCGGCCAGCTCCGCCGGAGCAACTGAAGCCAGTCAGTAGCCACCTCGTCCAGCGAAGTCGGTCCGGCCTTCTTCGGATCGGCTGCGCTCCCTTCTCCCCCGCAATCGCGCCCCGGTGTCAGCGGGTGATCGTGCCCACGAGAAACTCCATATTCGTACATACGTACTGCCAGTCGCCCAGAATGGAGCCTGAGCACGTGCCCGCCCCCAGCGCACCCTCATCACAGACCGAGCAGCCCGCAGCAGCGTTCGATGAGCTGACCGATGTCGATCTCCACCTCGACGCCTTCTATCCGGGTGGCACCAAAGGCAACATCTCGGACGACCCGATCAACAAGCTGGTCCCGAAGGTGGGTAACCAGGGTGGCTTCCGGCTCGCCGGTTCGCCCTGGAATCAGGACGTCCGCCTGGCCGTCCTCTACACAACCGGCCGGGAGCCCGACTGGCCAGACGCGCTCGATCCGCAGACCGGAACCTTCACCTACTACGGAGACAACAAGAAACCCGGACACGAGCTGCACGGGACGAATCCGGGCGGCAACCTCCTCCTCCGGAATGTCTTCGCTGCCTCCCATGCGGGTCCGGAGGAGCGGCGTCGAATACCTCCGTTCCTGCTCTTCGAGAAGACTGGCACCACCGGCCGCGGCGTCCGGTTCCGCGGACTGCTCGCGCCGGGAGGCCCGGCTCTCACCTCCGATGACGAACTCGCCGCCATCTGGCGCACAACCGGCGGTGAGCGCTTCCAGAACTACCGGGCCCAGTTCACCGTGCTGGACCAGGCTGTCATCCCACGCAAGTGGATCCAGCACCTGGTCGATGGTGGAGACCCCCTGGAAGGCAGCTGCCCCGACGCGTGGCGCACGTGGGTCGAAACCCGCTCCTACCTTCCCCTCACTGCCCCGGCGACGACCGTCATCCGCAGCCAGGCGGAACAGCTGCCCTCTGACCCGAACTCGCGGGAGATCCTGGCAACAATTCGCGAGCACTTCCGCGGCCGGGAACATGACTTCGAGCCGTGCGCGGTGGAACTGTGGCGCCTTCTCGCGCCAGCGACCGGCCAGGTGGAGGTGACCCGCAGGAGCCGCGATGGAGGGCGCGACGCCGTGGGGCAGTATTACCTGGGCCCTCCGGCGGACAGGATCGCCATCGACTTCGCCCTGGAAGCCAAGTGCAAGTCACCCGACCAGGCGGTCGGCGTGAAAGAGGGAAGCCGACTGATCTCACGGCTCCGGCACCGGAACTTCGGGGTCCTCGTCACGACGTCCTACTTCAACCAGCAGATGCAGAAGGAGATCCGCGACGATGAGCACCCGGTAGTCCTGATCTGCGGCCGCGACATCGTCGAACTCCTCCGCCAGCACGGATACACGTCCAAGGCTGCGGTCGAGGAATGGCTAGCCAAGAGGTACCCCGCGCCAATATCTGGCACGCGGGTGGCGCAGCCGGACTGAGAGCCGGAAACGATCAAGGGCCAGTTCGGGAGGACGTTGCCTCCGAACTGGCCCTTCGGGTGGGTGGGCGCGGACGGTTTCGAACCGCCGACATCCGCTTTGTAAGTTCGATCAGGCCACGTCGATAGCTGCACACGCTGTTGATCGCGACGCAGCAATGATCCACCTAAGCGCTTACAGGGTTGCCTGTGTCCGCTGCCGTTGATGTCAGCTACTGATGTCGCAATCAGGGCGGACTGCGCCGAGGCTGGCCGCCTGGGGCCAGCTACTCACCGCTCGTGGGTCTTGATGGGCGTGGTGAGGATATGCATCAAAGGGTCGCACCCCAGGGGACCGGCCGCTAGCAGCCGTGGCCTGCCACCGTTTTGGTGCCAGGCCACAGGCAGTTGACGTTCTTCAAGAACAAAGGCAGCCGCCGTGACAGCTGGTCACGGACCTGCGCCGAACGCCCGACTTGGTCATACTGGCGTCTAGATCGACCCGGACCTGCCCTGATTGCGGGACGCGGCGAGACCGAAGCACGACACGCGGCCTAGTGGTGCCATGGCCAGGCAATGGCGGCGGCCATCAGCCCACTGCCAGCCGTGGCAGCTGCACCTCGCGCGGCGTTGATCGCAAGGAAGCGGACCAGAGCCCGCACCTTCTCGCGGGCGAGGGACTTGCTGTGGGACCTGGAGGCACCAGGACCCTTCTTCGACTTATCCTTCATGGGACTCCTTGGTTCGTGCGAGCGGACGAGTAGTCGCGAGGGAGCCCGGAGACCGCAATGCTTGGAGGCGGCGGTCATTGCATGGGCTCCCTTGCTTCGTTGGCGGGTCCGAGCGCGACGGTACGTCGCTGTAGGTGCCCCGCCAGGTGGCGCGCGAGCGCGTTGTTCCGGTTCGGCCTCCTTGCCGATCAGGCGGAGGTGCCGAACTATTCAGCAGAGCTGGACTTCTGGGCCGCTCATGCGGGCGGCCGACACCAATCTGACCACGAGGCTGCGGACTTGACGCTAAGCTCCCACTACCGACTGATCCTCATGAAGTTCTAGAAAAAACTAGGGCTGTCATGAGGATCAGTCGGTAGTGCTGGTGGCGTTCAAAACGTAGGAGAAACCTTGGCAAGCCACTCCGAGGCGGTGTCCGCTGAGGCCAGCAAGCGGCAGGAGCAGCTCACGCTCATGCGGACCGTCGGCAAACTCGACAAGGTCATGGCGAACGCAGCGCTGCTGTACGACCAGGGAAATAGGAGGCGGGACGGCGTTCTCATTCGCCGCAGCTACTTCCGACACCGCACCCGGAAGCCCGTGAAGGACGAGCGCAAGGGGTTGCCCCGGCCTGAACGCCCCCTTGCCGGACAGTTGATCAAGCCGCGTGGGATCGCGCTAAACCTCCACTTGATGCTCCTGTACGCAGCACAGTGCCAAACCTCGCGCAGGGGCGCGACGTGGGTTAACGAGATCCCGTTGCGGCACGACGGGGACCGCGACGGCCTCTCATGGCAAGACCTGCTTGTGGCCCCCGCGAAGCATGGAGATCGCGGCGGGGCCCCTCATAGCGAAAACAAGCAGAGACAGATTGGCGCGGGACTGCATGCCCTCCACGCGCTGGACCTGATCACGCTGCCCAACGCCGTAAAGAGCCCGCGCCGACCGTTTCGAGGCTTCCAGCTGCTCTGCGAGACAGGGGCGCCCAACAGCATCGACCCCATGCCGTACAAGGTTCCGCGCGAAGACGCGGAAGGCGTAGTCCTACCCGTTTCCTTCTTCACTCACGGCTGGGTCTATCTCCTGACGCACAGCGAGATTGTTGCTTACCTAATGTGGCTCGACATCGGGCGCTATGGGAGCGTCGAATGGAACGAGGAGCTGGGCAGAGCAGACGAGCCCAGAACCTTCATCCCGGGCCCATACCGTGCAGGCCATTACGGTCTGGGGCGTAACGCATACGAGACGCACCGCTCGCTGGCAGCGTTCGGCCTGCTCGAAGTAGTGCCCCAGAACCGCCACCCCGACGGGAAGGCCATCGACTACGGCAGGGGAGGCGACCTGCACTGCCACAGAATCCAGGTTGTACCAGGAGGGCTTGAGCGGGATGCGGCCACAATGATCACGGCAGCATTGAGCAACGTGGCGAAGACCGGTACCTGGACGACTCAGACCAAGTAGCCACACGCGTCCACCCGTCAGCGCCGTTGTTGCCATCCGGTGAACGCCTTGTTCGCTCCGCGCTTTGGTGCCGGCGGCGAGCCCGCTTCTGCTTTCAAAGCCTCTCGCGTGCAACGGAGTTGAAGTACCGTCTCTCAGACCGCTCGCCGGTCCGCCGAGTGCTGAGGCACGACGGCATCGGCGACGTCGCGCGCATCTGCGACCAACGCGTTGCAACCAGTGATCACCGCCCCGCATGCAACGATCCACCAGGGAGCGCCAATCGCCGCAGCAAGGCTTAACCCGCTCTCGGACATGCCAATTTGGGCTGACAGCAGGAGCTTGCCGCTTCGTTGCCGCGATCGTGACGAGTTGGCCCCAGAGCTCGGACGCATGACCACTAACCTCCTACAACTTCCCGCCCCTCGGGCGGCGTTGCGCCAAGGCTGCGTCACCGCTCATCGTTGCGGGAAGGATGAACGCGTTGCGGATCCTCTGCAACGGGCCTGGAAGGAGCAACCGTGTCGAGAGAGCGCGAGACTGCTGCGACTCGAAAGATCATCAGCCCGCGTTCGCAGCTACCGGACGCGGTTCACCCGCCGGCAGACCCCGCACCATCAAGCGCCCGACAGAGGCCCAAGCGAATCATCTTTACGAGCGACCTCTCGCCTGATCTTCCAGACACCGTTCGGATTCTCGCCGAGAATCTTCGCCTACTTGCAGGCGAACTCCAAACATCGATGACGGCCTACGCGGCGGGAATTTCGTTCCATACCTCAACGATTTCACGCTATTTTGGCGGCCAGGAAATTCCACCCGCAAGCTTCATCGAACGGCTAATGGATGACGCCGAAAGGGCTAGGGGACTTGCCATGACCGCCGAGGCGCGAGAATCAATCCGAAAAGCCCACCGGGCGGCCTTGCAGGAAGTCAAGCCGAGTGCGGCATTATCTGCAATCGCTTAGAGGCGAAGTGACCGAAACGCATCGGCGGGCCGAAGCGAGGGCACGCACAGTCCAACTTCTTGAACAGGAGCTCCAGAAAGTCAGAGACGAGGCATCCAGGCATGCACTTGAGGCACAGCGAGCTTTCGGAGAAATGGTAGCTCAAGAAGCTAGGTACAGCATCGAGCTCGATCGATATGAAGAGCACATAGAGCGACTGCAGGAAGAGCATAGCACCTTGCTAGATCGCATCTCTGACCTCGAAGAATCCTTGAAGCGAGCCAAAAATAGAGCCCTAAGGGCCGACGAGCGATGCGCAGCCGCCGAAAGGCGTCTTCAGACTGCCGAATCCGTCGCAGATGACGCCCGGCGGGAAAAGCAGGAGGAGACTGGACGGCTTAGCGCAGCCTTGGCCGAAGAAAAGAATCTGCGAATCGAAGGAATTCGCCGGGAGGCGGCCGCCCTGGAGGACCTGGGAGTGACGCTTGCCAGCGATCGTCGGGCTCCGCTGGTCCGAGGTCGACCTCGACCACCGGGTCCTGGTTGTCCGCGAGCAGGTGCAGCGCGTCCGCGGTGAGCTGTACGCGGACACCACGAAGAGCGGGAAGCGCCGGCCGGTGCCGCTCCCCCGGATCTGCGTGGCGGCCCTGCGCTGGCACCGGATGCGGCAGGACGAGGCCCGCCGCGCGGCCGGGGACAAGTGGGAGGAGACCGGCTACATCTTCACCACCCGCACCGGCCGACCGATCGAGCCGACTAACCTCTACCGCTCGTTCGTCCGGGTGTCCAAGGCCGCGGAGGTCCCCGCGATCCGGCTGCACGACACCCGGCACGGGTGCGCGACGCTGCTTGTCGCGTGCGGAGTACCGCCCCGGGTGGTGATGGAGATCCTCGGCCACAGTCAGATCGGGCTGACGATGAACGTCTACACCCACGTCACCCAGGACACCCAGCGGGAGGCCCTCGGCAACATGGACCGGCTGCTCAAGCGCCGCCACTGATGTCAGCCTGAGATGTCAAATGCCCCGGACCAAGATCGGTCCGGGGCATTTTGGCTGGTGGGCGCGGACGGTTTCGAACCGCCGACATCTGCTTTGTAAGAGCAGCGCTCTACCACTGAGCTACGCGCCCCCGGTCGTGGCCCTTCGGGCGTACGACGAGTGCCTAGGGTACCTGGTCCGGAGGGGTGGTGTGGTGCGGGCGGGGTGGGGTGGTGGGAGGGGGCTGCCCGTGGTGCGGGGGGATCGGGGAGAATGGGCGCGGATCAGCGGGTCGGAGCAGGGAGCGCGCAGTGGCGGTGGCCGGCGGGAGCGGGCAGCGGGGGCGGCGTCGGGCGGGGAGTGCGCTGGGCGACGCGCTGGTGTTGCCGGTGGTGCTGGCGGGTGCGTTGGGGGCGGTCGGGCTGGCGTCGGCGGGCAGTGGCGGCTGGTGGGGGCGGCGGAGTGCCGGGGACGGTGTGCGGGCGGAGGCCCGGGAGGCGCGGGCCGCGGCGCAGGAGGCGTTCTACGAGCTGGACGAGACGCAGCGCGAGGTGCAGTTGGCGGTGGAGACCGTCCGGGCGGCCGAGGAGGGCGCGGCGGCGCAGCGGGCGTTGGCCGAGTTGCCGGCGATCTCCGGCCGGGTGGAGCAGGTCACGGTGAACTACCTGGCCGCGCTCGACGCCCATGACCTGGACCGGGAGGATCTGGACGCCGGTTCGGTGGCCCAGGCCCGGCGCCTGCTGGTGGATGTGCAGGGCCAGCTCCGCTCGGCCCGCGCCGAGCTGACCGACTTCCTGCGCCGCCTCCAGCCGACCCTGCTCCACGCCGAGCAGCAGCTGCTGCGGGTCACGCCGGCCGTGGAGCAGGCCAAGCGCGCGCTGCTGCGGGCGACCACCACGCTGGACGAGGTGCGCGGCGCCGGGCTGCGGGCGGACGACCTGGCGGCCCGGCTGGCCGAGCTGGCGCCGGAGCTGGGGCGGCTGAACGAGGGGGCGGCGCGGCACGGCGTGGCGGCCACCCTGCAGCGGGCCGAGGAGGTGCAGCGGCGGGCGGAGGCGATCACCGCCGACGCCGCCCAACTGCCCGAGCGGGCCCGGGAGCTGGACCGCCGGGTGTCCAGTCTGCGGACCCGGATCCAGGCGCTGGGGACCAAGGCGGAAACGGTCGATCCGGCCCTGAGCGAGCTACGCCGCCGGTTCAGCACGGCCTGCTGGCAGGACCTCCAGCGGGTGCCCGAGCAGGTCGCCGAGGCGGGCCGGGCCGCCGAGCGCAAGCTCGCCGAGGCCGCCCGGGCCCGGGACGAGCAGCGGTGGGCGGACGCCACGGCCGCGATCGGTACGGTCCGCGCGCTGCTGGAGACCGCGGACGGCTCGGTGCAGGCCGTGAACGACCGGCTGCGGCAGCTGAACGAGGTGCAGCACGACCCGAACCGGGAGGTGGAGCGCGCCCGCTTCGCCGTCCGGGACGCCCAGCGGCTGGCGATGGCGGGCCGCACCGCGCCGGACCCGCGGCACGCCGGCCCGCTGGACGAGGCGGTGGCCCGGCTGGACCGGGCGCTGGAGACCCTCCAGGCGGCGGGCCGGCACCCCGACTACTGGCACTTCCTGACCGAGCTGGCGGCGGTGCGGGAGACGGCGGCGCGGGTGATCGACATGATCCGCGGCGATCTGGGCCAGCACCGCTGAGCGCGGTCGGTACCCTGCCGGTATGCCACGCTACGACTTCCGCTGCCGCTCCTGCGGAGCCACCTTCGAGCTCCGCCGCCCGATGGCGCAGGCCAACGACCCCGCCGTCTGCCCGCAGGGCCACCCGGACACCGTGAAGCTGCTGTCCACCGTCGCCGTCACCGGCGCGGCGGGCGGCGCGCCGCAGCAGGCCCCGAGCGGGGGCGGGGGCGGCTGCTGCGGCGGCGGGTGCTGCGGCTGACCGACAGCCGGCCGGCTAGCCGGCGACCACAGCGCCGACGGGGGCGGCGGGGGCGGCGGTCACCGCCGCCAGGAACCGGCGGGCGATCTCCTCCCCCGCCGCCACCCCCACCTCCGCCAGGGCGGTGACGCCGGGGGCCGTCCATCCGCCGTCGGCCAGTTCGCCGTGCCCGGGTCGCCACCCGGCGTCGGCGGCGAGCAGCAGGTCGGCGTCCAGCAGGGAGTCGCCGGCCGCCAGGACGGTGTGCGCGCCGCTGCGGCGGACGGCCTCGGCGAGCGCGGCGCTCTTGGTGAGCGGCTGCGGCACGGCGTACACCTTGCGGCCCTGCAACGAGACCTGCCAGCCGCGTTCGGCGCACCAGCCGGTGAGCTCGGGCAGCCAGCCGTCGGGCAGCCGGTCGCGCTCGACGACCAGGTAGGCGAACTGCTCGTCGGCGACCCGCCGTTTGCGCGTCCACTCCGGGTCGGCGCTCAGGGCGAGTTGGCGCAGCACCTCGTCCAGCGGGGCGGCGCCGGCGGCGATCCGCGCGGTGATCTCGCGGCGCCAGTCGCGGTCCGGCTCGCCGTCCACCAGCAGCTGCCCGCCGTTCGCGCAGATCGCGTAAGTCGGCGTCGGTCCGGGCAGGTTGACCCGCCGGTACTGCTCGACGGTCCGGGTGGTGGCGGGTACGAAGCGGGCCCGGCGGCCCAGTTCGACCAGCAGGGCGGCGGCCCGTTCGGTCAGGAAGGACAGCGGGCGACCGTCCAGCACCTCGACGCAGAGCAGGCGCGGCGCGAGCCGGTCGGGGCCGTCCAGGGCCAGGGCCCGCTCGGAGTAGATGAGCGTACGGTCGAGGTCGCTGGCCACCAGCACGCCACCCGCACCGCCATCGGCAGCACCGCCCGCACCAGCCACGCCGCCCGCGCCGCCCGCACCGTCCACGGCACCCATCAGGACTCCCTCCCCGTCACGGCCCGTCCGCTCTCCCCCGTCGCACCCCGACTGTAGCGGGGGTGGATGAGGCCCACGCAGCTGTACGGCAGCCCGTCCACCTCCTCGACCGGGACGCCGCGTTGGGCGGCGAGCAGCCGTACGTGGTCGAGGTCGGTGCCCGCGCCGCGCCGGGCCAGCACCCGCCAGGGCACCCGGCGCAGCAGCACCCGGGTGGTCTCGCCGACGCCGGGCTTCACCAGGTTGATGTTGTCGATGCCGTATTCGGCGCTGATCCGCTCGACGGCGGCCCAGCCGGCCCAGTCGGGCGTGCGGTCCGGGTCGGCGGCGAGCCGTTCGGCCGCCTCGACCGCGAGGGCGCGGACCTCCCCGAAGTGGTCGGCCACCGCGGTCAGGAAGGTCTCCGAGACGTCCCCGCCCGCGAGTTCGGCGTAGTGCTTGGCGCCGTGGAAGTCACCGGGGCCGATCAGTCCGGCCCGCAGCACGGTGCGCGAAACCAGCCCGGACACCGTGGAGTTGAGGCAGGCGGAGGGGATCAGGAAGTCCTCCCGGGTGCCGTACGTCCGCACGCAGCGGCCGGGGTCGGCGAGCACCGCGAGGTCCGGGTCGAAGCCGGTGCCGGCCAGCGCGTCGGTGAGTTCGCGGGTGATCGCGCCCTTTCCGGTCCAGCCGTCCACGAACACCACGTCGGACGCCCGGTGGTGGGCCGCCAGGTAGCGCAGCGCGACCTGGTCGATGCCTCGACCGCGGACGATGGACACCGCGTAGTGCGCCACGGACAGGCCGTGGGCGAAGGCCAGCCAGCGGCGGACCAGGATGCCGACCGGCGTGCCGGCCCGGGCCAGCGAGGCGAGCACCAGGCCGGGCCCGCGCTCGCGCAGCAGGGTCTCGGCGACGGTGCCGACGGCGAGCGCCATCCGGCGGGCCGTACCGCGCAGCGCCTGGTGGAACAGCTCCTGGTACTCGGGGCTGGGGCGGTACTCGACCGGCAGCGACTCGGCGTAGTGGGCGCCGCCGTGCTGGACGGCCTCCTCCCGCTCCTCGGTGGGGGCCTCCAGCGGCACGTCGGAGAGGTCCTTGAGCAGCCAGGCGACCTCCTCCGGGCGGTAGGAGGAGAACTCCGGCCCGTACAGCGGCGTCGGCAGCGCGGCGGGCAGCGGAGCCGGCGGCACCGACGAGGACACGGAGGACGGCGCGGAGGACGGCGCGGAGGACGGCGCGGAGGACGGCACCGACGACGGCACGGAGGACCGAACCGAGAGCAGCACCGGGCGGTGCGAGGGGAGTACCGCGAGGACCACCCGGTCGGTGACCTGCCGCAGCTGGCGCAGCAGCGCGTACTCCCCCTGGTGCAGGGCCGGGGTGTCGGCCACGTCGTCCACCACCAGCACCACGGCGTCGAAGCGGCGGGCCCCGTCCGCACCGGGGGCGACGTTGTAGACGTAGCGCTCGCGCGAGCCGCCGTCCTGCGGGTCGTCGTGGGCCGGGAAGACCAGCCGGGTGCGGATGGCGTAGCCGGGGTCGTCCACGGCGAGGACGGGCGAGCGGGTGGTGGTGGAGTAGCGGACGCGGTCGCCGCCGAGCCGCTGGGCGAGCGCCTCGGCCAGCCGCAGCGGCGCGTACATCAGCTCCTCGAAGCCGAGCACCAGGACCCGCTGCCGCTCAGCGCCGTCCACCACCGCAGCACACACCGGCCCCGCACACTCCACCCCCGCGCCCTCCGTCCCCGCGCCCTCCGTCCCCGCGCCCTCCGTCCCCGCGCCCTCCGCCCCCGCACCGGCCCCGAGCGCCTCCGCCACCTGCCCCGCCAGTGCGGGCAGTACGGCGTCCAGCCGCTCGCGGTCCTGCGCCGTGAAACCGTGCCGCCCACCGTCCGGCAGCCCGGCGGGCCAGTCCAGCTCGACCCGGACCAGCGGGGCGGGCTCGACGGCCGGCGGCGGGGCGGCCGGGGGGACGGCGGCGATCAGCCGCTCGGCCCGGGCCACGATGTCCTCGGGCAGGTCGACGCCACCGCTCGCGGTGGCCACCACGTCGAGCCGGGCGCCGAGTTCGGCGGCGGCCGCGGCGAGCCGGTGGCGGTCCTCGGCGGAGCGCAGGTCGACCAGGGCGACCACCACGTAGCGGTCGCGCGGGTGGCGGCGGTGCAGTTCGCGGATGGTGTTGAGGACGGTCCGGCCGGTCGACAGCTCGTCGTCGACCAGCACCAACGGCCCGTCGCCCGCGAGGAGTTCGGGGTCCGCCGGGAGGAGCAGGTGGCCGGTGGCGTGGGAGTGCTCCTCCTCGAAGCCGCCGAGCGGGGGCACCCCGGGGACGGGGCGGCGGGTGGAGTGCAGGCAGGGCGCGTCGAGGCCGTCGGCGACGCTGTGGCCGAGGCCGGTGGCGGTCTCCGCGTAGCCGAGCACGACGGCCCGGCCGGCTTCCGCGGGGCCGAGCAGTTCCCGGACCCGGCGGCCGAGTTCGAGCCCGGCGCCGTGCACCACGGCGGGCCGCTGCGGGACGTGCTTGCCGAGCACGCTGGAGACCAGCAGGTGGGCCCGCCGGGGGTTGCCGGACCGCAGGGCCAGGCCGACCAGTTCGGGCAGGCGCTCCGATCCGGTCAGCACGATCCCGGCCCGCTCGGCGACCCAGCGCCCGGTCCAGCCACCGCCCACCGCACCAGCCGGACCAGCCGGACCAGCCGCACTCGCCGCACCGGCCGTGCCCCCGACGCCAGCCACGCCCGCCGCACCCGCACCGGCCGCGCCCGCCACGCCCACCGCACCCGCACCGGCCGCGCCCGCCACGCCCACCGCACCCGCCGTCGTCGTCTCTGCTTTCTTCACTGCTGGTCCCGCCTTCGGTGGTGCTGATCGATCGGTTCGCGCG
This sequence comes from Kitasatospora sp. NPDC040550, assembly GCF_055594965.1. Classification (NCBI taxonomy): domain Bacteria; kingdom Bacillati; phylum Actinomycetota; class Actinomycetes; order Kitasatosporales; family Streptomycetaceae; genus Kitasatospora; species Kitasatospora sp. NPDC040550. The sequence continues at coordinate 164,492 of NZ_JBVIWC010000013.1, forward strand.
TGTCGTCGGGTCGAGGGGGCCGGGGTCAGCCGCACAGGCAGGCCGACAGCAGCTCCGCGAAGCTCACGTCCTCCCGGGCCACCCCGAAGACCTCCGCCCGCAGGAGCACCCGCTCCGCCCAGGCGCGGTGCGGCCGGGCCTCGTTCATCTTGTTCGTGTACGCCGAGCGGAGTACCCCGCCGCCGTCCTGCTCCTGCCGCAGGATGTCGCGCGCGTCGCAGTACTCCTCGTGCGTGACCACGGACAGCGCGTGCACGGCGGGGACGTGGCTGGGGTGGATGCAGGTCTTGCCCAACAGGCCGTTGGCGCGGTCGAGTTCGACTTCGCGGATGAGCCCGTCCAGGTCGTGCTCGATGATCCTCCGGCGGACCTCCTCGCCGGAGGCCCGGGCGGTGCCGGCGGTCGCGGCGAACGGGGTGCGGCGCAGCTGCGGCTTGAACATCCGCTCCTGGACCGGGAAGTACTCCCAGACCGGCCCGGTCACGGTGTACCCGGTGCCGTCGGCCCGGCCGAGCACGTTGACCACGTCGCCGATCACGGCCGCGACCAGGGCCACGTCGTAGGCGGTGAGGTCGGGTGAGCGCCGCAGCCCGTAGGCGGAGCACAGGTCGGTGACGCCGAGCCGGACGGCGAGCACCCGTTCGCGGTGCCCGGCGAGCAGCTCGGCGATGCCGAAGAGCTGCTCGCGCCTGGTCTCCAGGTGGGCGAGTTCGGGCGATTCCAGGACGGGCATCGCGAACAGCCGCCGCCCGGTGGCGGCCTCGGCGGCGGCGAGTGCGGCCAGGTAGCCGACGCCGACCTGCGGGGTGAACTTGGGCAGGACGAAGCCGCTCAGCAGCCCGACGGCCGGGCCGAGCCGCTCGGCCAGGTCGAGGATCTGCTCGGCGGTGCGCACCCTGATGAAGAGAAGTGGATGATCCTGTGCACAGTCGGTGAAATCATTGACCAGGTCCGACAACTGCTCGACCAGGTTGCGCTCGCCCGCGTCCACCTCGTGGTCGGCGATCGCGTCCTCCAGGCAGAGCACCATCGACACCACGCCTTGCCCGGCCAGCTTGCGGATGTCGGCGGCCAGTGCGGGCCTGGTCGCGGGGCTGTAGAGGGTGCCGCCGAGGGCGGTGGAGAGCACCGCGGGCTCGCTCCCTGCGGTGAACGTCCTCGGCTGCTCCAGGAACAGCCGGGCACGGACGTCGTCGGCGAGGTGGCCGAAATGGCGCATGGTGCTCTCCTCGGGGCTGGACGGCGGACTGGCCGACCGGACGGACGGCCTCCGGCCAGCGGTTTCCGCCTGGACGCACCGCCGGCCGACTCCCCCCACCGGCCTCCGGGGGCCTGTTCGAAGGCCCATCGTACGGACGGATTCCGGCCGTTCCCGGCGCCGGGGCACTGAACTCCCGGAACATCCGACGGGCGCCGGGGCCCGCCCGGGGCACTCGCCCCGTGAACGGCCCGCCCAGCGGCCACCCAACCCCCGCCCGGCCCCCTGCCCGACTCCGGTCGGCCGCCCCCACCCACCGGAAGGCCCGCCGCAAACCTCGATCCGACGCAAGTCTTGGCAAAGTCCGCCCCCACGCCGACCGTCCCGGTCACGTTGTCCGAAGGGGTGGCGAACGGGCAGGATGGTCCGCTATGACGCACGTGATGGCCAAGGGCGCCAACATCGCACTGCCGGCGGCGGCGGTCCGCGCCGTGCTGCGCTGGAGCGCCACGCCCGGTGCGCCGGACGTGGACGCGTCCGCGCTGCTGCTCGGCACCAACGGCAGGGTCCGTTCGGACGCCGACTTCGTCTTCTACAACCAGCCCCGCCACCCCTCCGGCCTGGTCCGCCACCTGCCCAAGCAGCACACCGCGGGCGGCGCCGAGATCATCGACACGGTCGAGGTCGAACTGGCCAAGCTGCCCGCCGAGGTGGACCGGGTGGTGCTGGCCGGTTCCTCCGAGGGCGGCCCGTTCCGCGCCGTCCCGGGGCTGCGGCTGCTGCTGTTCGACGCCGCCACGGGTGACGGCGCGGTTCCGCTCGCCGAGTTCGCGATCGTGGACGCCGAGAACGTGTCCGCGCTGGTCGCGGGCGAGCTGTACCGACGCAACGGCTCCTGGAAGTTCCGGGCGATCGGCCAGGGGTACACCTCGGGGCTGATCGGCCTGGCCACCGACTTCGGCATCACGGTCGAGGACGAGGCGGAAGCCGCGGCCGCGGCCCAGCCGACCCCGGCGCCCGCCTCCACCGCCACCCCCACCGGCGCGGTCGACCCGCGGGCCACCCCGCTGCCCGACCCGCGCTCCGAGGCCCGGCCCGAGCCCGGCACCTTCACCCTGAGCCCGGCCGTCCCGCAGTCCCCGGCGCACCCCCCGGCGCAGCCCCCGGTCGCTCCCGCCACCCCGGCCCCGGCTGCCGCCGCCGCGAACGGCCCGGCGACCCCGCCGTCCGCCTCGCCGGCCACCCCGCCCCCGCCGGTGGCCCCGCCCACCGTGCCCCCGAACGTCCCCCCGGCGCCGCCCGCGCCGCCGACCCAACAGCCGACCCACCAGCCGGGCACCCACGCCGGCGGCTACGGCTACCCCCAGCACCAGCCCGGCACCGGGTACGGCTACCCGCAGCCCCAGCCCTCGACCGGCTACGGCTACCCCCAGCCCAACCAGCCGTACCCGCCGCAGCAGCCCCAGCCGGGCACCCACGCCGGCGGCTACGGCTACCCCCAGCACCAGCCCGGCACCGGGTACGGCTACCCGCAGCCCCAGCCCGGCACCGGCCAGCAGCCGCCCGTCCCGCCGCAGCCCCCGGCACCGGCGCCGACCCAGGCCCCGCCGCCAGCCGAGGAGTTCGCGCTGCCCCCGCAGGGCCCGCAGTTCCAGCCCCACTGAGCCGTCCCCGCCGGATCACCGCACACCGAACCGCCCCGCCGAGCCCGACACCCGACAGCCGGCGGGGCCGACGCAGCACCGCAGCCCGACAGCCCCACGGTCACGCCGCAGCCCCGCCGGGAGATCAGTCCCCGCCCCTGCTCGGCTGCTGCCCCTTGTACCCCCGCTGCCACTGCATCCCGAAGCCGTACAGCCGGTCGATGTCCGCCTGGAACCCGTTCACGTACCGCACCTCGCGGCGCACGGTCAGCTGGTTGTCCCCGGCGTTCTCGATCAGCACCACCGCGCAGGAGCGCGCCGCCCGGGCCCGTTCGTCCAGCTTGATCTCGATCCGCGGCCCGGTCTGCGGCACGATCGTTATCACCGCGTGGGTCTGCTCGAAGGCCGGGGTGCCGTCGTAGATGTAGACGAAGATCAGCAGCCGCTTGAACTTGTCCTTCTTCTCCAGGTTGACGTACATCGTCTCGCCGGAGGGCGCCCCGTACTGGTCGTCGCCGCTGAGCTTGATGAACGGCGGTTCCCGTAGGTCGCCGAAGAGTTCACCGAGCGGTTGCACCACGCCCCGGGTGCCGTCGGAGAGTTCGTACATGCAGGCGAGGTCGAGGTCGACGTTCAGCTGCTCGTTGCCCCCCGGCGAGTCGGGCTCCTGCGGGCTGAGGATCCGTGGACTGAACAACCGCTTGAGGGTGTCCCGGGTGCTCGGCCGGACGGCGCCCGAGCGCATGGTCCAGTGCAGGTTGACGTAGAGGTAGCCGGTGGTGGCGGCGGAGCCGGTGATCGCGTGCTGCGGCGCCGACTTGGTGAGCGTGACCTTGTGCTGCCCGCCCGGGTTGTCGAAGGTGTAGCTCTTGTCCCCGCGCAGGTACTCCCAGATCGAGACCATCCAGTCCTCTCCCCCTGCCTCTGTGCGGCGGTCTGACGATCCGCCGGTCCATGATCGGGCATCGACCAGGCCGACGGATACCCGGACTCCTCCTTTCCCTACCCCGCCCGGCCGTTGACGCCCACCCGTGACGCCCACCCGTGACCCGAACCGGTGGGTCGATTGGCCCGGGGAAGCCGCCCTCCCGTAACATGCCGCCCCTTCGGACGCGATATCGTCTAGCCGCACAGGTGTCCCGTCCGCCCCTGCGCGGGCGCGGTGGGCACGTCGTGCGGCGACGAACGGACCGTCAGGCGGTACCCGCCCCGCGGGACCTGACCACCTGTGTCGCGCTGTGAACCTGTCCCCTGCGGAAACCCGAGGCCCGACCCGCAATGAACCTGACCTCCATACAGCTGGTCTGGACCGTCGTCGGCGGCGCAGCCCTGCTGTTCGTCGCCATCCTGATGGCGACGCTGCGATTCAAGAGCACGAAGAACGACGAGGCCGGCGACTCCTGGGAGCGCAGCGAGGAGCGCCGCCGCCGCAAGGAGATGATCTACGGCATCTCCTCGTACACCCTGCTGTTCTGCTGCGCCGGCGTCGCGGCCGCGCTCTCCTTCCACGGCCTGGTGGGCTTCGGCATCGAGAACCTGGGCCTGTCCAACGGCTGGGAGTACCTCGTCCCGTTCGGCCTGGACGGCGCCGCGATGTTCTGCTCGGTGCTCGCCGTCCGCGAGGCCAGCCACGGTGACGCCGCGCTCGGTTCCCGCCTGCTGGTCTGGGTGTTCGCGATCGCCTCGGCCTGGTTCAACTGGGTGCACGCCCCGCGCGGCCTGGGCCACGCCGGCGCCCCGCAGTTCTTCTCCGGCATGTCGATCTCGGCGGCGATCCTGTTCGACCGGGCGCTCAAGCAGACCCGCAAGGCCGCGCTGCGCGAGCAGGGCCTGGTGCCGCGTCCGCTGCCGCAGATCCGCATCGTCCGCTGGCTGCGCGCCCCGCGCGAGACCTACGCGGCCTGGTCGCTGATGCTGCTGGAGAACGTCCGCAGCCTGGACGAGGCGGTCGAGGAGGTGCGCGAGGAGCGCCAGGCGAAGCTGGACGCCAAGGTGCGCGCCCGTTCCGCCGACCGCCGCGAGCGGGCCGAGCTGAAGGCCATCTCCCGCCAGGGCGGCATGCTCGCCCGGGCCCGCGGCGGGCGTCAGGTGCCCGCGCTCACGGCGGCCGGAGACGGCCAGACCGCTACGGAGCCTGCCCTAGCCGCCGAGAGCGACCGCACCGCCTCGACCGCGCAGGACCCGTACACCTCCTCCACCACCGCGCTGGACGCCGGCCGCCCGCCGCGGGCCGCCGTGGGGTCGTCCTACACCTCCTCGTCGAGCAGCTCGCTGTCGTCCTCGCTGTCGTCCTCCTCGCTGTCCTCGTCGAGCAGCTCGACCAGCAGCTCGACCAGCAGCTCGTACTCCTCCTCGGTCACCGGTTCGGCGAGCGGCTCGACCCCGTCCTACCGCAGCTCCACCGTCGACCTGACGTCCGACGACGACACCCTGTCGATGCCGAAGCTGGACTCGCTGGAGCGCAAGCTGCGCGCGATCGAGCAGCAGCTGGGCTGACCTCGGTCCCCGCCCCCGCCCCGCCCCCGCAGGAACAACGCGACGGCCGCCCCCGGATCTCCGGAGGCGGCCGTCGCGTTCCCCGGCCCCACGGCCGAGGGGGTGTCGGGCGGCGGACTACTGCCCGCTGCCCACGAGTTCCTTCTCCCCCTCCGCCGCCGCACGCCGGTTGCGCACCATCGAGGAGGCGAGGGCCAGCCCGATGAAGGCGACGCCGATCAGGCCGGTGACGATCTCCGGGATGTGGTACTTGATCCCGACCAGCAGGATCACCGCCAGCGCGCCGATCGCGTAGTGGGCGCCGTGCTCCAGGTAGACGTAGTCGTCCAGGGTGCCCTTGCGGACCAGGAAGACGGTCAGCGAGCGGATGTACATCGCGCCGATGCCGAGGCCCAGGGTGATCTGGAAGATGTCGTTGGAGATCGCGAAGGCGCCGACCACGCCGTCGAAGGAGAACGACGCGTCCAGGACCTCCAGGTAGAGGAAGAGGAAGAACGCGGCCTTGCCGGCCACCTGGACGACCGACTTGCCGGACTTCTCCGCCTCCTCCTCGCGCTCGGCCTCCTCCTCCAGGCCCGATTCGAAGATCGAGGAGAGGCCGCCGACGACGAGGTAGGTGATCAGGCCGAGCACACCGGCCAGCAGAACGGTTTCGGCGTGCTCCGCCGCGAAGAAGCGCGAGGCCAGCACCAGCGCGACCAGGGCGACGACGCTGGACAGGGCGTCCAGCTTGCCGACCTTCTCCAGCGGGCGCTCCAGCCAGCCGAGCCAGTTGTGCTCCTTCTCGTCGAACACGAAGTCGAGGAAGATCATCAGCAGGAAGACGCCGCCGAAGGCCGCGATGGCCGGGTTGGCCGCCTCCAGGTACTGGCCGTAGGTGAGACCGTCGTGGGTCGCGTTGGAGTGCAGCGCGAGGTCGATCACCGTCGCGGGGTTGAGCTTCGCGGTGAGACCGACGACCAGCAGCGGGAAGACCAGACGCATCCCGAAGACGGCGATCAGCACACCGACCGTCAGGAAGATCTTCTGCCAGTACGGGTTCATCCGCTTCAACACCGTGGCGTTGACCACCGCGTTGTCGAAGGACAGGGAGATCTCCAGGATGGAGAGGATCAGCACGATGCCGAAGCCTTGGGCTCCCCAGAGCAGTCCGGCCGCGATCAGGCCCAGGGCGGTGATCGCGAACGACCAGCCGAATGTGCGGAGGAACACGGGAGTTGGCTACCTTTCGGGTTCTGGCCGTGTCGGGGGCGGCCTGGTCCCGAGACGCCTGACCGGGCCGGGCCCGGTCAGGTCACCCCCGCACTGCCCTCTGTTCTCTTGATCGATTGATCGTTGATCATCTGATCGTTGATCGGTGCGATAAGTCTGTTTTGCGCCCTTACTGTACGTTGACGCCGAAGTCGAGCGCGATTCCGCGCAGGCCCGAGGCGTACCCCTGGCCCACCGCGCGGAACTTCCACTCACCCGCGTACCGGTACAGCTCGCCGAAGATCATCGCGGTCTCGCTGGACGCGTCCTCGGACAGGTCGTAGCGCGCGATCTCCTCGCCGCCGACGGAGTTGACGACCCGGATGTAGGCGTTGCGCACCTGTCCGAAGTTCTGGAACCGGGCCTCGGCCTCGTAGATCGAGACCGCGAAGACCACCTTGTCCGCCTGGGCCGGGACCAGCTCCAGGTTGACCAGGATCAGCTCGTCGTCACCCGTCTCGTCGCCGCCCACGAGGTTGTCGCCCTGGTGCTCCACCGAGCCCTCGGGGCTCTTGAGGTTGTTGTAGAAGACGAAGTACTCGTCACCGAGCACCCGTCCGCCACCGCAGAGCAGGGCGCTCGCGTCGAGGTCGAACGGTGCGCCCGTGGTCGAACGGGCGGACCAGCCGAGGCCGATCTGGACCTGCGTCAGGTTCGGCGCGGCCTTGGTGAGCGAGACGTTCCCGCCCTTGGCGAGCGTGACCACCATGGTGTTCTTCCTCCCTTGCTTCTCCCGGGGCGCCATACAGGTGTAGTCCCCCGCGGCCCCGGCCGGCCCGCTTCGGCCGGCTGAACTTCCTGAACTCACATCCTCGCAGCGCACCGGACCCCGACGAAGCCGGGCCGGTCCCGGCCCCCTTCGAAGCCGCTCCCGCCGCTCCGACCAAGCCGGTCAGGCCCCCTCCGGAACCGCTCCCGCCCCCCGACGAAGCCGGGGCGGCCCCGGACCTCGAAGGTCCGGGGCCGCCCCGGGGGCCGCGCAAGAGCCTTGCGCCGCAAGGGGACTCAGACGTTGACGCCGAAGTCCTGGGCGATGCCGCGCAGGCCGGAGGCGTAGCCCTGGCCGATGGCGCGGAACTTCCACTCGCCGCCGTTGCGGTAGAGCTCGCCGAAGACCATCGCGGTCTCGGTGGAGGCGTCCTCGGAGAGGTCGTAGCGCGCCAGCTCGACGTTGTTCGCCTGGTTCACCACCCGGATGAACGCGTTGCGCACCTGGCCGAAGTTCTGGCCGCGGTTCTCGGCGTCGTAGATCGACACCGGGAAGACGATCTTCTGCACGTCGGCCGGGACGGTGGCCAGGTTGACCTTGATCGCCTCGTCGTCGCCCTCGCCCTCACCGGTCAGGTTGTCGCCGGTGTGCTCGACCGAGCCGTCCGGGCTCTTCAAGTTGTTGAAGAACACGAAGTTCCCGTCCGAACCGACCTTGCCCTGCTCGTTGCAGAGCAGCGCGCTGGCGTCCAGGTCGAAGTCCGTCCCGGTGGTGGTCCGGACGTCCCAGCCCAGGCCGACCACGACGGCCTGGAGACCCGGCGCCTCCTTGGTGAGCGAGACGTTGCCGCCCTTGCTGAGGCTGACTCCCACGTGTCCTCCAAGAATCGGGAGGCACGGGTGGTGCCCCCGGGTGGTGCGGTTCGCGGCGCCGACCGACGAAAAACGGACGTACGCCGCACTCCGCCAACGGCCCGAGCGTAGTACCGGGTTCCCGTACGCACGCCCGAACGGCGGGGCCGGAGCGTCGCACGGGCCCCGTGGGGCCACCCGGGAGGCTCAGAGGCCGGCCAGGACCTCGAGGTACTCCTGCTCGTCCCGGGCGTCCGGGAGGCCGTTGACGACGCTCCAGCGCACCGTGCCGGCCCTGTCGATCACGAAGGTGCCGCGCAGCGGGCAGCCCCTCTCCTCGTCCAGGACGCCGTAGGCCCGGGTGACCTCGCCGTGCGGCCAGAAGTCGGCCAGCAGCGGGAACTCCAGGCCCTCCCGGTCGGCGAGGACCCGCTGGGAGAACTGCGAGTCGCAGGAGACGCCGAGCACCTGGACCTCGTCGTTCTGCAGCCCGGCCAGCTCGCGCTGGATCGCGCCCAGCTCGCCGGTGCAGACACCGGTGAAGGCGAACGGGTAGAAGACCAGGACGACGTGCTTGCGGCCGCGGAAGTCGGCCAGCCGGACCGTCTCCCCGTGCTGGGTGCCGAGCTCGAAGTCCGGAGCCTGGGTGCCGATCTCGATGGCCATGAGCGGGACCTTTCTGACGCGACCTGGCCGCGCGGCGGGCACGGCAGGCGACATCCTCGCATCCGTTGACCGACGTTCGGCCGAACGGATGACCCGGCCCGCCGGAAGACCCACCCTTCCGCCCTGAGCGAACGCCCGGACCGCCCGGACCCGGACCGCCCGGACCCGAACCGCCCGGACCGTCCGGGGCACCCGCGCCCCCGCCCGCGCACGGAGACCCGCACGCAAAAGCGCCGGGCCCCGACGGAGGAGATCCTCCGTCGGGGCCCAGGACGGGGGTCCGGACCCGTTTCGCGCTGTTTTGGTTGCTTCTCCGTGGGATTTGG
>NZ_JBVIWC010000013.1:173641-202105 GCF_055594965.1 Kitasatospora sp. NPDC040550
AAACAAAGAAGAACCCAAAAAAAAAAGCCATCGACCCCCCCCGCCCCCCCCCCCCTCCCCCCCCCCCCCCCGGGGCTCAGGACCCGTTCAGCGCTGCTTGGGCTGCTTCGCCGTGGACTTGGTCGCCAGCCGGGTCGCCGCCCAGTCCTTGGCCACCGCGATCGAGCTGGTCTGCGACAGGCCGGAGGTCTTCGCCGCGTCCGCGATGTCGGACGCCTCGATGTGGCCGTCCCGGCCGGTCTTGGGCGTCAGCAGCCAGATCAGCCCGCCCTCGGCCAGGTACTCCAGGGCGTCGACGAGGGAGTCGGTGAGATCCCCGTCCTCGTCCCGGTGCCACAGCAGGACGGCGTCCGCGACGTCGTCGTAGTCCTCGTCGACGAGCTCCGTCCCGGTGATCTCCTCGATGCCCTCACGGAGATCCTGGTCAGTGTCTTCGTCGTACCCCAGCTCCTGGACGATCTGGCCCTCTTCGAAGCCGAGACGGGTCGCCGGGTTGGACTTGTCCGCGGGGTCCGCGGTCGCGCTCACGGGAATAACCTCCAGTATTCGGCCCGGCATCCATGCCGAGGCTGTGGCCGTAGTCCACACGGGCGCGGCGGTTCGCGCAAGTACCCGACCGCCGATCCCCCCCAAAGGTTGACGTGTCGCACCGGAACACGCCGGGCGACGTGTCGGGAATCACACCGATTTGCCCTTCTCTGCATGGGACAAGGATGCTTCGGGTGGTCCCGGCCCACAGGCCGTACGCGTGCCCGAGATGCGAACGGCATTCGGGGTCCGCGCGTGCGCGGGCGTAGAGTCTCCTGTTGGCCCTCACCCCGGCCGCCCGCCATCGGGCGGACGGGACACCAGGTCGGACCACCTCTTTTCGTAACACCCGGGGGTGTACGGAGCGGACGAAGAAGCCCGCGACGTGCACCACCAGACCGTTCCGCCCACCGGGCGGCATGGTTACCGATCGGTAGAGATGACGGATCTCCGAGCGCGGTAGCACGATGGAGGCGGCGCGACACACCTCTAGTTTCGACCGACAGTGAAGGAACAGCGTGGCTTCCGGATCCGATCGCAACCCGATCATCATTGGCGGCCTTCCGAGTCAGGTCCCGGACTTCGATCCCGAGGAGACCGCGGAATGGCTGGAGTCGCTCGATGCGGCCATCGACGAGCGGGGGCGTGAGCGTGCCCGTTACCTGATGCTGCGCCTGATCGAGCGCGCCCGCGAGAAGCGTGTCGCCGTGCCCGAGATGCGCAGCACGGACTACGTCAACACCATCGCGACCAAGGACGAGCCGTTCTTCCCCGGCAACGAGGAGATCGAGCGCAAGATCCTCAACGCGACCCGCTGGAACGCGGCCGTCATGGTCTCCCGGGCGCAGCGCCCGGGCATCGGCGTCGGTGGCCACATCGCCACCTTCGCCTCCTCCGCGTCGCTGTACGACGTCGGCTTCAACTACTTCTTCCGCGGCAAGGACGCCGAGGGCGAGTCGGGCGACCAGATCTTCTTCCAGGGTCACGCCTCCCCCGGCATCTACGCCCGCGCCTTCCTGCTGGACCGACTCACCGAGCAGCAGCTCGACGCGTTCCGCCAGGAGAAGTCGAAGGCCCCGTACGGCCTGTCCAGCTACCCGCACCCGCGGCTGATGCCGGACTTCTGGGAGTTCCCGACCGTCTCGATGGGCCTCGGCCCGCTCGGTGCGATCTACCAGGCGCGGATGAACCGCTACCTGGAGCACCGGGGCATCAAGGACACCTCGGACTCGCAGGTCTACGCCTTCCTCGGCGACGGCGAGATGGACGAGCCCGAGTCGCTGGGCCAGCTCTCGCTGGCCGCCCGCGAGGGCCTGGACAACCTGACCTTCGTGGTCAACTGCAACCTGCAGCGCCTGGACGGCCCGGTCCGCGGCAACGGCAAGATCATCCAGGAGCTGGAGTCCCAGTTCCGGGGCGCCGGCTGGAACGTGATCAAGCTGGTCTGGGACCGCAGCTGGGACCCGCTGCTCGCGCAGGACCGCGACGGTGTCCTGGTCAACAAGCTGAACACCACGGTGGACGGCCAGTTCCAGACCTACGCCACCGAGACCGGCCAGTACATCCGCGAGCACTTCTTCGGCGGCGACCTGCGCCTGCGCGCCATGGTCGAGAACATGACCGACCAGCAGATCCAGCACCTGGGTCGCGGCGGCCACGACCACAAGAAGATCTACGCGGCGTTCAAGGCGGCCCGCGAGCACAAGGGCCAGCCGACGGTCATCCTGGCCCAGACGGTCAAGGGCTGGACGCTGGGCCCCAACTTCGAGGGCCGCAACGCCACCCACCAGATGAAGAAGCTGACGGTCGAGGACCTCAAGCGCTTCCGCGACCGGCTGCACCTGCCGATCACCGACAAGCAGCTCGACGAGGGCTACCCGCCCTACTACCACCCGGGCCGCGACTCGGAAGAGATCCAGTACATGCACGACCGCCGCAGCGAGCTGGGCGGCTACGTGCCGACCCGCAAGGTGCGCCCGCGTCAGCTGGAACTGCCCGGCGACGACGCGTACAAGTCGGTCAAGAAGGGTTCCGGCAACCAGACCATCGCCACCACCATGGCGTTCGTCCGGGTGCTCAAGGACCTCATGCGGGACAAGGGCATCGGCAACCGCTTCGTGCCGATCGCGCCGGACGAGTACCGCACCTTCGGCATGGACTCGCTGTTCCCCTCGGCGAAGATCTACAACCCGCTGGGCCAGACCTACGAGTCGGTCGACCGCGACCTGCTGCTGGCCTACAAGGAGTCGCCGACCGGGCAGATGCTGCACGACGGCATCTCGGAGGCCGGTTGCACCGCCTCGCTGATCGCCGCCGGTTCGTCCTACGCGACCCATGGCGAACCGCTGATCCCGGTGTACGTCTTCTACTCGATGTTCGGGTTCCAGCGCACCGGCGACCAGTTCTGGCAGATGGCCGACCAGCTGGCCCGCGGCTTCGTGATCGGCGCCACCGCCGGCCGCACCACGCTGACCGGTGAGGGCCTGCAGCACGCCGACGGCCACTCGCACCTGCTGGCCTCGACCAACCCCGGCGTCGTCGCGTACGACCCGGCGTACGGCTTCGAGATCGCGCACATCGTCCAGGACGGTCTGCGGCGGATGTACGGCTCCAGCGCCGAGCACCCGCACGGCGAGGACGTGTTCTACTACCTCACCGTCTACAACGAGCCGATCAAGATGCCGGCCGAGCCCGAGAACGTGGACGTCGAGGGCATCCTCAAGGGTCTGCACCGGTACGCGCCGGCCACCGCCGGCCAGATCCCGGCCCAGATCCTCGCCTCCGGCGTGGCCGTGCCGTGGGCCCTGGAGGCCCAGCGCATCCTCGCCGAGGAGTGGAACGTCAAGGCCGACGTCTGGTCCGCGACCTCCTGGAACGAGCTGCGCCGCGACGCGGTGGAGGCCGAGGAGTTCAACCTGCTGCACCCCGAGGAGCAGCAGCGGGTGCCGTACGTCACCCAGAAGCTCCAGGGCGCCGAGGGCCCGGTCGTCGCGGTGTCCGACTGGATGCGCGCCGTTCCGGACCAGATCGCCCGCTGGGTGCCGGGCCAGTACCAGTCGCTGGGCGCCGACGGCTTCGGCTTCGCCGACACCCGCGGTGCGGCCCGTCGCTTCTTCCACATCGACGCGCAGTCGGTCGTCCTGGGCGTGCTCACCGAGCTCGCCAAGCAGGGCAAGATCGACCGCTCGGCCTTGAAGGAAGCGATCGACCGCTACCAGCTGCTGGACGTGGCGGCGGCCGACCCGGGTGCCGCCGGCGGCGACGCCTGATCACCCGCTAGCGCCTGAGAGGGGCCGGACTCCCGTACGGGGTCCGGCCCTTCGGCGTTCTTGCACCTGCCACCGGTGTCAGGTCCTACGCTCGGCGGCATGACGAACCGGAGCACGGACCAGAGCACGGACCAGAACGCGAACCAGAACGCGAACCACCACCCGGAACCCGCCGACGGCGCGGGAGAGTTCAACCGCAGGGTGATCGCCGAGTTCCGGACCGGCGAGGGGGTGGTGGGCGGCGACCTCGCCGGGATGCCGCTGCTGCTGCTCACCGTGGTCGGCGCCCGCAGCGGCGAGCCGCGCACCACCCCGCTGGTCTACCTGCCGGACGGCGAGCGGCTGGTGGTCTTCGCCTCCAACGGCGGCAGCGACACCGACCCGGTCTGGTACCGCAACCTGGTCGCCCACCCGGAGGTCACCGTCGAGCTCGGCGCCGAGCGGTACCCGGCCGTGGCGGCCGCGGTCGACCCGGCCGAGCACGACGCGCTCTGGGCCCGCCAGGTGGCCGCCCAGCCGCAGTTCGCCGACTACCGCAAGGCCGCCCGGACGGTCCCGCTGGTGGCCCTCACCCGGGCCTGAGCGGCGCCCCCGGGCAGCACGACGGCCCCGGACTCCCCCACGGAGTCCGGGGCCGCCCGCCGGCCGGCTCAGATGTGCACGGCCGGGCCCGCGTCGGTCTCGCCGCGGCGGGTCAGCAGGGCCAGCAGGGCGGCGCCGAACGCCACCACCGCGGCCACCACGAAGGCCAGCGACATCCCGCTGACGAAGGACTGGTGCACCGCGCCGGCCATCAGGTCCACCGCCTGCTGCGGGGTGCCGGGCGGGGCCGGCGGGGTGATGCCCAGCTGGGCGGCCTGCTTGAGGCCCGCGGCCGCCTGCGGGTCCTCGACCGGCGGCAGTCCGGCCTTCGCCCAGTTGCCGGGCAGTACGTCGCCGACCTTGGCGGCCATCAGGGCGCCCAGCACGGCGGTGCCCAGGCTGCCGCCGACCTGCATCGCGGCCTGCTGGAGGCCGCCGGCCACACCGGACAGCTCCAGCGGGGCGTTGCCGACGATGACCTCGGTGGCGCCGACGATGACCGGGCTGATGCCGAGGCCCATCAGGACGAACCAGAGCGACATCACGCCGGTGCCGGAGCCGGTGTCCAGGGTGGACATGCCGACCATCGCACCGGTGGTGAGCAGCATCCCGACCATGATCGGGATCCGCGGGCCGAGCTTGCCGATCGCGATGCCCGCCAGCGGCGAGCCGACGATCATCATGCCGGTCATCGGCAGCAGGTGGACGCCGGCGTCGACCGGCTTCATCCCGTGCACGTTCTGGAGGTAGAAGGTCACGAAGAAGATCGCGCCGAAGAACGCGAAGGCCATCAGCACCATCAGCAGCACGCCCGCCGACAGCGGCACCGAGCGGAACAGGCTGAGCGGGATCAGCGGCTCCTTCGCCCGGCCCTGCCAGAGCGCGAAGAGCACCATCAGCAGCACCGCGCCGCCCAGGAACAGCAGCGTCCGGGCGTCGCCCCAGCCCCACTCGGGGGCCTTGATGATCCCGAAGACCAGCGCGAACATCCCGACCGAGAGCAGTCCGATGCCCGGCAGGTCGAAGGACTTGGCGGCGTTCTCGGCCCGCACGTCCTTGAGGATCCACAGGCCGAGGGCGACCGCGGCCAGGCCGACCGGGATGTTGATGAAGAACACCGACTCCCAGTTGACGTGCTCGACCAGCAGGCCGCCGACGATCGGGCCGGCCGCGGTGGACGCGCCGATCACCCCGCCCCAGATGCCGATCGCCATGTTGAGCTTCTCGGCCGGGAAGGCCCCGCGCAGCAGGCCGAGCGCGGCGGGCTGGAGCAGCGCGCCGAACAGGCCCTGGAGGACGCGGAAGGCGATCACGGTCTGGATGTTGCCCGCGAAGCCGATCGCGGCCGAGGTGGCGGCGAAGCCGACCGCGCCGACCAGGAAGGTGCTCTTGTGGCCGAAGCGGTCGCCGATCTTGCCCGCGGTGATCAGGAAGACCGCCAGCGCCAGCAGGTAGCCGCTGGTGACCCACTGGATCTCGGAGGGCGCGGCCTTGAGCTTCTCCTGGATCACCGGGTTGGCGATCGCGACGATCGTGCCGTCCAGGGCGACCATCATCACGCCGACCGCGACGGTCAGCAGAGTCAGCCAGGGGTGCCCCTTGAGCCCTCCCCCGGCCGACGGCTTCGACGGCGGCGCCGCGTCCGCCTCGGAGTTCTTGACGACGGACTGACTCATCTGGGGCCCTCCGGGGGCGTGGCAGAGACCGGAACGTGGCGGTGGCGCTGCGACGGCCCACCCGTCCCCACGAGTGCCCGGCCGACGAGCGCCACTCCGGCAGATTATGTCAGCGACTGACAATCGGCAAACAGTGACTTGTGACCGGAACTGACATTTGTCAGGCGGCTAAGGTTGTGCTCCCACCCGCCACACCCGCGCCCCGGAAGGCCCCCGCCATGGCCGCTCGCACCCCCCACCCCGTCGGCACCCCGGAGGACCTCGGCCGGGCCCCCGGCCTGCGCGAGCGCAAGAAGCAGCAGACCCGGGACGCCCTGGTGCAGGCCGCCCACGCGCTCTTCCTCGGCCAGGGCTTCGCCAGGACCACCGTCGACGAGATCGCCTCCGCCGTCGACGTCTCCCAGCGCACCTTCTTCCGCTACTTCGCCAACAAGGACGAGGTCGCCCTCGCCGTGATGGCCGACGCCGAGGACTACTTCATCCACTGCCTGCGCCACCGGCCGGCCGAGGAGGCCCCGCTCCAGGCCCTGCGCGCCTCGATCGTCCAGGCCTGGCGCGACCTCGGGACCGCCCGGGCCTCCGGCCCCAACTCCATCGGCAGCGCCCTCGAACTGCTGCGCATCATCGAGGACACCCCCGCCCTGCTCGCCGCCCACCTGCGCCGGGTCACCGAGCAGGAGCGGCTGGTGGTCCAGGTCCTCGCCGAACGCGAAGGACTCGACCCGGCCGAGGACCTGCGCCCGGTCGTGCTCGCCGCCGTCTTCGGCAGCCTGCTGCGCGCCGCCCACCTGTCCTGGACCGCCGAGCAGGAACCGGCCGGCCCCGAGGGCATGGTCGTGGTGATCGAGCGCTACTTCGACCAGCTCGGCCCCGCCCTGGCCGGCCACTGGCGCGACCGCCCGTAGCACCCGGGTAGCACCCCGTACCGGAGTACCCCCCGGAAGTTCGCGCTCCAGTCCGACGCCCGCCGCGGGCCGGCCCTCCTAGGCTGGCCCACGATGAAGACACCCACCACAGCCGCCGCCCGGGCGTTCGCGCTGCGCCGGCTCCGCGCCCTGCGGCACCACCTGACCACCCCGAGCACGGACGAGGCCCCGCTGCTCGGCGACTCCCGCCGACGGTGGGTCCGCCGGGTGCCGTACGTCATCGCCCTGATCCTCCAGGCCGCGCTGATCCCCACCGGCATCGTCTGCCTGAACCACTTCTACGACCTGGTGGTGCCGGTGGCCGCCGCGCTCACCGTCGCGCAGACCACCCCGCTGTTCCTGGCCATCACCCGCCCGCTGGCCGCCTGGTGGATCAGCGCCGCCACCCTGGTCACCACCGCCGCCATCACCGCCCGCCACCCCCACGTGATGGGCAGCTGGCCGTGGACGGCGCCGATGGTCATCGCGTACGTCTTCCTGCTGCTCGCCCTCGCCCTGCGGGAGAGCCGGGCCACCCTGGTCTCGGTCTGGATCGCCACCGTCCTGCTCACCGTCCTCACCACCACCCTCGGGCTGCCCCGGGCCGGCGACGGCACCACCGTGCTGCTGATCGCGCTCAGCGGCGCCGTCCTGCTGCTCGGCTGGGCCGTCCGGGACCGCGCGGTCGCCCGGCGGCTGCTCACCGAGCAGGAGCAGATCAGCGAGGTGGAGCGCGAGCGGCGCACCCTGCTGGAGGAACGCGCCCGGATCGCCCGGGAGTTGCACGACGTGGTGGCCCACCACATGTCGGTGATCGCGGTGCAGGCCGCCAGCGCGCCCTACCGGATCCAGGGCGTCCCGGACGACGCCGCCGAGGAGTTCACCGCGATCGCCGGCACCGCGCGCGAGTCGCTGGCCGAGATGCGCCGGCTGCTCGGGGTGCTGCGCAGCGAGGACGCCTCCGGGGAGAAGGCCCCGCAGCCCGGCGTGGCCCAACTCACCCAGCTGGTCGAGACGGTGGGGCGGGCCGGGGTGCCGGCCGAACTGTCCGTGGCCGAGGGGCTGGCCGAGCGGGTGCCGCAGGCCGTCGCCCTCTCCGTCTACCGGATCGCCCAGGAGGCGCTGGCCAACGTGGTCCGGCACGCTCCCGGCGCCCGGACCTGGGTGTCGCTGTCGGCGGACGGCCCGGAACTGCGGCTCACCGTGGTCAACGCGCCCCCGCCGCAGCGCACCGAGTCGCTGGAGGCCTCGGTCGAGGGCACCGGGCACGGCCTGGTCGGAATGCGTGAACGCGTCCGGCTGGTCGATGGCAGGCTGGACACCGGCCCGCTGCCGGACGGCGGCTTCAAGGTGGCCGCCGTCCTGCCGCTCGACCCACCCCAGGAGACACCCGCATGACCATCCGCGTGATCATCGTCGACGACCAGGCCATGGTGCGGGCCGGCTTCGCCGCCCTGCTCAATGCCCAGAGCGACATCGACGTGGTGGGGGACGCGGCGGACGGCGCCCAGGCCCTGGAGGTCACCGGCCGCACCCACCCGGACGTGGTCCTGATGGACGTCCGGATGCCCGTCATGGACGGCCTGGAGGCCGCCCGGCGACTGCTCGCCCCCGACGTCCCCGGCGCCCACCGCCCCAAGGTGCTGATGCTGACCACCTTCGACGTGGACGACTACGTGTACGAGGCGCTGCGCGCCGGGGCCAGCGGCTTCCTGCTCAAGGACGCCCCGCCGGCCGACCTGATCGCCGCGGTCCGGGTGGTCGCGGCCGGCGAGGCGCTGCTCGCCCCGTCCGTCACCCGGCGGCTGATCGCCGACTTCGCCCGCAACCGGCCCGCCAAGCGCCGCGACCCCAAGCTGCGGCTCAACGGCCTGACCCCGCGCGAGACCGAGGTGCTGGAGCTGATCGCCCGCGGCCTGTCCAACCAGGAGATCGCCGCCCGGCTGGTGCTCGCCGAACAGACCGTCAAGACCCACATCGGGCGGATCCTCGCCAAGCTCGACCTGCGCGACCGCGCCCAAGCGGTGGTGCTGGCCTACGAGTCCGGGCTGGTGACCCCCGGCGAGTGAGGGGGGTTATCCCCCTCATACCCCGGTAGCACCGGGTAGTTGGCCCCGCGGTGTGACGTCCGCGGGGCCGTCGTGTTCCTACCTTCCTCCTCGTCGAAAGCCGAAGCCGGCTGCCGAACGGACGAGGGAGACCAGGGACATGCGCAAGCTCCGTACCAAGCGGGCGATCGTCGCCACCGCGCTGACGCTGGCGGCGGTGCTCGGCGCGGGTGGCTGGGCCGCCGACAGCCAGGCCGCCGTCACCGGCCCCCCGCCCGGCAGCGCCGCCTGGAGCGCCGACACCGCGCTCGGCCTCCGCCTCCCCGACCCGGCCACCAGCACGCCCGCCCAAGTGGCCTTCTTCTTCGCCGGGTTGACGCCCACCCAGCAGCAGGCCCTGGCCGCCCGGCACCCCCTGGTGGTCGGCAACCTGGACGGCGCCCCGGTCCCGCTCCGGTACCGGGCCAACACCCTGGCCCTCACCGCCGAACGCGACCGGGAACTCGCCCGGACCACCGACCCGGCCCTCACCCCGCAGGACCAGCAGGCCGCCCGCACCCGCGTCGAGCGCTACCGCACCCTGCTGGACGGCGGCCGGCAGATCCTCGCCTTCGACCCGCGCGGCCGCGGCCAGGTCGCCGAGGTGTTCGGCGACCTCACCACCGCCCCCCGCGCCGCCGTGATCGTCCCCGGCTCGGACATCGACCTGCTCACCTTCGACCGCGCCACCGAGCCGTACGGCACCCCCGCCGGCATGGCCCGCGCCCTGTACCGGGCCACCGACGGGCACACCGCCGTGATCGCCTGGGCCGGCTACACCACCCCGGTCGGCGTCGGCGTCGACGCCGCCACCGAGGACCTCGCCCGGGCCGGCGCCGACCGCCTCGACCGGTTCCTGGACGGACTCGCCGCCGGCACCTCCCCGCAGGCCCCGCCCACGGTGTTCTGCCACAGCTACGGCTCGGTGGTCTGCGGCCTGGCCCGCCCGACCCCCGCCCGGGCCTCCGGCCTGGTGGTGCTCGGCTCGCCCGGCATGGGCGTCGACTCGGCCGCCGACCTCGACCCCGCGGTGCCGGTCTGGGCCACCGCCCGCAACGGATCGGACTGGATCGGCGACGTGCCCAACGTCCGCTTCCTCGGCCTCGGCCACGGCGCCGACCCGACCGACCCCGGCTTCGGCGCCCGCCCGCTGCCGTCCACCGGATCCCACGGCCACACCGGCTACTTCGCCCCCGGCACCGCCTCGCTCACCGCCTACGCCGCCATCGCCCAGGGCCGCTGAACCCCCGCCACCCGCCAAGGAAGGAGCACCACCATGGCCCACCCCCTCACCACGCTGCGCCGCGCCGCCGCGAAGGTCGACGCGAAGACCCCCGCGAGCCGCGACCGCGCCCTGGACGGCCTGCGCGCCCTCGCCCTGCTGTCCGTCCCGATCGGCCACTGGATGCTGGGCGGCCTGACCCGCTCCGCCGACGGCGCCCTGCACAACGCCAGCCCGCTCTCCGCCCTCGGCGGCTTCGCCCCGGCCAGCTGGGTGCTCCAGATGCTCGGGGTGTTCTTCCTGGTCGGCGGCCACTCCTCGGTCCGCTCGCTGGAGCGGGCCCGGGAGAAGGGCCTGACGTACGGGAGTTGGCTGCGGGCCCGGACGGTCCGGCTGCTGCGCCCGGTGCTGGGGGTGACGGCGGTGTGGGCGCTGCTGATCCCGCTGCTGCCCCGGCTCGGTGTGCCCGCGGACACCCTGCGCACCGGTGCCACGCTGGTGGTGCAGCCGCTCTGGTACATCGGGGTGTACCTGGCGCTGACCGCGCTCACCCCGCTCTGCGTGGCCTTCGGGCGGCGGCTCGGCGTGTGGTCGGCGGGGCTGCTGGTGGCCTCGGTCGCCCTGGTCGACCTGCTGCGGTACGGGCCGTGGGCCGAGGCGGTGCCGTCCTGGGTGGGGCTGCTGAACCTGCTGCCGGGCTGGATGTTCGGCTACCAGCTGGGCGTGCTGTGGGCGCAGGGCCGGCTCGGCCGGTCGGCCGCCCGGGTGCTGCTGTTCGGCGGCGCGGCGCTGTTCGCGGTCCTGCTGGTGGTGTTCCACTACCCGGCGAGCATGGTCGGGGTGCCGGGCGTCGAGCGGACCAACTCGCACCCGCCGTCCCTGCTGGTGCTGGCCCTGGCCGCGGTGCAGTGCGGCGCGGCGGTGCTGCTGCGGGAGCGGCTGGGCCGTCTGCTGACCCGCCGTCCGCTGCTGTGGCTGCCGGTGGTGGCGGTCAACCTGTCGGCGATGACGATCTTCTGCTGGCACCAGAGCGCGATGCTCGCGGTGGCGGTGCCCGGCGCGGCCGGCCTGGGCGCCGTCCAGGGGCTGACCACCGCGCCGGACTCGCTCGGCTGGGTGGCCGCCCGACTGGCCCTGCTGCCGCTGTTCGGGGCCGCGCTGGTGGCGATCGGGTGGTTCACCCGGCGCTTCGACGGGCCGTGGACGGCCTTCTCCCGGGCCGGCAAGGCGCTGGCGGGCGCGGCTGCGGCGCTGTTCGCCGCGTACGCGCTGGGCATGGTGTGACACCCGGCGACCACGCCGGCGATCGCCGCTCCGAAGGGGCGCGCACCGAACGGTGCGCGCCCCTTCGGCCGTTCCAGCGCATCCCCGGACGGAGGGCCGCTCCAAGGGAGGCACGGCACATGCGGACCACCACGCACTGTGATGTTCTGTGACGGTCGGCGACCATCGCTGGACCGCGCCCGCCCACGGCCCGTCCGTCCGCATTCGCCCCTCCCCGAACAGCCCTCCCTCCCCGAGGAGATCCATGCCCCCGTCCCCACTCCGCCCCCGGCCCCGGCCCCGGGGCCGCCGCCGACTGCCGGCCGCCGCCGTGGTCCTCGCGGTCACCGCCGGAAGCCTGTTGAGCGCCGCCGCCCCGGCGCTCGCCCACGGCGGGGACGACCTCGCCCCGCACGTCGACTCCCGCCGGGTCGCCGAGGAGGTGCGGCAGGACGAGGTCGCGGCCCTCGGCCAGGAGCACGCCGAGGAGCACGCCCGGATGCGCGCGGCCGTCCGCGGCATCGGCGACTACCCGCAGACCACCCGCACCAACCGGTACAACGCCCTGACCGCCTCCCAGGCCCAGCTCAACAAGGCCTTCGCACCGGAGACCTTCGGCGCCTTCAAGGACTACTTCCCGTCCCCCGACTTCGGCGACCACGTCGCCCTGCTGCCCACCGGCAAGGTGCTGCTGTTCTCCTTCGAACGGATCGAGACGAACCCCGAGAAGGAACCCGCGCCCACCCAGACCACCGGCAAGGAGAACGCCGGCCGGGCCTTCCTCTGGGACCCGGCCAAGGGCACCGGCAAGGACGCCTTCAAGCAGGTCAACCCGCCGGTCTCGGACATGCCGGACGGCCTCGACGAGCCCCGCCCGGTGCCGTTCTTCTGCTCCGGGCACTCCTTCCTGCCCAACGGCATGCTCGGCGTCTTCGGCGGCAACCTGGGCGGCAACGGCGGCACCGGCGCCAAGCTCTCGCTGGTCTTCGACCCGTGGACGGAGACCTGGACCCGCAACCCCGACATGTCGGTGGGCCGTTGGTACCCCTCCGTGGTCACCGGGGCCGACGGCCGCCAGCTGATCATGTCCGGCCAGTCCGAACTCGGCTACGGCACCCCGACCCCGGTGGTCGAACGCTTCCCCGCCAAGGCCTTCCCGGTCCCGGTGAAGAAGACCGACACCCCGAAGGACACCCCGGTCGAACGCTTCAAGGCCGACGCACCGTTCAGCTTCGACTACCCGCACCTGTTCTCGCTCAACGACGGCAACGTCTACGGCTTCGGCCGCGCCGCGAACGAGCAGTGGCGCTTCGACCCGGTCGCCGAGACCCGCGCCGACCTCACCGCCCGCCCCGACGGCCGCAAGCGCAACTACGGCTCCGCCGTGATGCTGCCCGGCGGGGCGAACGGCCCGGACTCCGCGCTGGTCCTCGGCGGCGACCGGGACAACCCGGGCACCCTGCGCTTCTCCAACGGCAGCTGGACCGCCGAGAAGTCCCGCGCCTTCGGCCGCACCCAGGACGACACCCTGCTGCTGCCCAACGGCCGGCTGATGACGGTCAACGGCGCCTACGACATCCGCGACTACGGCAACGGCCCGTACAACCCGAACGCCGACCTCAAGTACCGCCAGATCGAACTCCGCGACGACCAGGGCAACTGGCAGCTCGGCCCGGTCCAGCGGCTGCCGCGCGGCTACCACTCCAACGCGGTGGTGCTGCCGGACGGCCGGATCATGGTGACCGGCGACGAACTCCAGCAGCTGGCCAACAACACGGACGTCAACGGCACCGTCGACGGCGTCCCGGGCACCACCGGCCCGATCACCATGAACGGCACCATCGAGATCTACGAACCGCCCTACCTGCACCAGGGCGACCGTCCCGCACTCGCCAACGCGCCCACCGCACCGGTCGGGTACGACAAGAAGTTCACCGTCACCAGCACCACCCCGGGGCTCGCCGCCAGGGCCGTCCTGCTGGCCCCGACCACCTCCACCCACTCGGTCAACACCAGCCAGCGGTACGTCGACCTGCGGCTGACCAGCCGGGCCGGCAACCGGCTGGAGTTCCAGGCCCCGCCGGACGCCAAGGCCGCCCCGCCCGGCTGGTACCTGCTCTTCCTGCTCAGCGACAAGGGCGTGCCCAGCGTCGCGCAGTGGGTCCAGCTCTCCGCCTGAATCCCCCCACCCCGAAAGGAACCCAGAGAACGATGACGACGGAACTGAGCCTGCGCGAGAGCGAGGAGATCCAGGGCGACATCCTGGCCGGCTTCAAGAAGGACAACGTCAGCGTCCTGTTCCTCAAGTTCGAGGACGCCGCCCGGGCCCGCGACTGGCTGCGCCGACTGACCCCGCAGATCTCCACCACCCGCCAGGTCGCCGCGTTCAACGAGGCGTTCAGCGAGGCCAGGCACGCCTCCGGCGGAGACGACCCCAAGTCCCTGACCGCCACCTGGCTGGGCATCAGCTTCACCTACGAGGGCCTGCGGATGCTGGCCGCCACCGACCCGTTCCCCACGCCCCCGCCGGTCGGCGGCGGCCTGGAGGCCTTCAAGGAGGGCTCGGCCCAGCGGGCCGGCGCACTCGGCGACACCGGCGACAACTCCCCGGAGAACTGGCTGTTCGGCAACGGGAAGAACCAGCCCGTCCACGCCCTGCTCAAGATCTCCGCGGACACCGAACGGGACCTCCAGGCGGCCGTCGAGGCCCAGCGGATCGCCGCCGCCGAGTGCCGGGTGCTGATCGTCTACCAGCAGAACGCCCAGACCCTGCTGGGCAGTCGGCGCGGCAAGGAGCACTTCGGCTTCAAGGACGGCATCAGCGAGCCCGGCGTCAAGGGCTTCGACCGGCCGAACCCGAACAAGCCGGAGGAGGAGGACGGCCACCCCGGCACCCGGCTGCTCCCGGCCGGCGAGTTCGTCTGCGGCCTGGAGAACGACCCGTTCAGCGGCCCGCCGTCCCAGTACCCGGAGTGGGCGCGCAACGGCTCCTTCCAGGTGGTCCGCCGGCTCGCCCAGGACGTCCCCGGCTGGTGGTCGCAGGTCTCGGTCAAGCTGCGGGAGCTCAAGCAGGCCAAGGCCGTTCCGGAGAGCGCCACCACCGAGTGGCTGGCCGCCCGGATGGTCGGCCGCTGGCGCTCCGGCGCACCGGTCTGCAAGCACCAGGACCGGGACGTCCCGAACAGCCCGAGCGCCGCCAACGACAACGACTTCGACTTCCGGGACGACCTGGAGGGCCTGGTCACACCGCTCTGGTCGCACCTGCGCAAGACCAGCCCGCGGGCCGGCCTCCAGGAGAGCCCGGACAAGCCGCCGTTCGACGCCGGGATCCTGGACGGCCGGCGGATCATCCGCCGGGGCACCCCGTACGGCGCCCCGTTCGACCCGGCCTCCGAGGGCCCGGGCGGCCCGGACGACCCGCGCGGGCTGCTGTTCATCTGCTACCAGGCCGACATCCAGCGGCAGTTCGAGTTCGTCCAGGCCGACTGGATGGACCAGCCGAACTTCCCGCCGAACCGGGACAGCGGCGGCGTCGTCCCGCCCGGCCACGCCAACCCCAGGCCGGTGCCTGGCAAGGACCCGGTGACCCAGGAGGCCCCGGACGTCGACTACGAGAGCCGGGGGCCGGACGGCCTGATCAACCACACCCCGGTGAGCTTCCAGCAGTTCGTCCAGACCACCGGCTCGGTCTACGCCTTCATGCCCTCGCTCAGCATCCTGCGCGGGCTCTGCGAGGGCCGGCTCACCCCGGTCGGGCAGACCGGCAGCCAGACCGGCCAGACGGGCCAGACCGGCCAGACCGGGCAGACGGGCCAGACCGGCACCCAGACCGGTGGGGAGCCCAAGCCCCAGCCCGTGAAGGCCTACCCCTGCGACGAGTTCGTCGGCGTCCCGGACCAGTACCGCAAGGGCGGCCAGAGCCGGTACTGGGCCTTCCACGGCGACCGCTGCCGGGTGATCTCGGTCGCCGACGGCTCCGCCCACACCGACCGCAAGGTCGAGGACGACACCTGGCTGACCAGCTGGACCTGCCTCCAGGGCGTCGGCCGGGTGGACTGCGTGCTGCCCGTCCCGGACCAGCAGGACCCGGGCGGCAAGAGCTGGTACTGGATGTTCCACAGCACCGGCGGCCGCCAGCAGTACCGGCTGGTCTCGATCACCTGCGGCGGCGGCCGGTACACCACCGCGCTCGAACGCTCGGACCGCGACCTCACCTACTGGGGCTCGCTCAGCGGCGTCGGCCAGGTCGACTGCTGGCTGCCGGTGCCGGACCAGCAGCGGGTCGGCGGCAAGAGCTGGTACTGGTGCTTCCACACCACCGGCGGCCGCCAGCAGTACCGGCTGATCTCGATCGCCGACGGCTCCTCCCACACCGACGTGCGGGAGCGCACCGACCGCGAGCTCTCCCAGTGGAGCTCGCTGAACGGGCTCAGCCGGGTGGACTGCTTCCTGCCCGTTCCGGACCGCCAACGGGTCAGCGGCAGCAGCGAGTTCTGGGTGTTCTGCGGCCAGAGCTACCGCCGGATCTCGATCGCCGACGGCAGCGGGCACCCGGACCGGCTGGTCGACGGCGACCGGACCTGCGACAACTGGGCCTCACTCGGCTGAGCGCCGCCCGCGCCCCGCGCCCCCGCCCACCCGGGGGTGCGGGGCGCGGGGTGCGGGGCCCTGCTCTACCCTGCCGCCATGGTGACGTTCGACGAGTTCCGCGCGATGGCCCTGGCCCTGCCGGAGGCCGCCCAGGAACCGACCTGGGGCATCCAGACCCTGCGGGTCCGCGGCAAGGTCTTCGCGATGGGCGACCCCGCCGGCGACAGCGTCACCGTCAAGGCCACCCGCGAGGACCAGGCCGAACTGATCGCCGCCGAGCCCGAGGTGTTCTCCTTCGCGCGGTACGTCGGACGGCACGGCTGGGTGAGCGTCCGGCTGGACCTGGTCGACCCGGAGGAGCTGCGCGACGTGGTCACCGAGGGCTGGCGGCGGACGGCCCCCAAGCAGGTGGTCACCGAATACGACGCCCGGCACTCCGCTTAGCACCGCCGCAACGGCCACACAAGGACGCCGGAAGGACACTCCCGGTTCATGTGATCCATCCCACAGTTTGGGCGTGTCCGTCACCCTCCTGTGACCTCTACGCTTTCCCAGGGAAGTCAGCAAGTCCATTTCGCACCCTCCGGGCACCGCCCGAGAAACGGTGACGGGCCCCAAGGGAGTTGGTGCGGTGCGCAAGCGTCGACGCTGGAAGCGGGTACTGATCGGGGCGTTCGCGGGTTGTGCCGTGCTCGCCGACGCCGGCGCCTCGGCAGCCGCCGCCGCGGTCTCCTCGGAGCAGCTGGCGATCTCCACGCCTCCGGCCGGCAGCGCCGCCTGGATCCAGGACCACTCCTTCAACCGCGTCCTGCCCGACCCGGCCACCACCGGCCCGGCCGACGCCGCCGCCTTCTTCGCCTCGCTCGCCCCCACCGAGCTGGACCGGCTGATCAAGGACTACCCGCTGGTCGTCGGCAACTACGACGGCGCCCCGCTGGACCTGCGCTACCGCGCCAACCGGATCGCCCTGGCGAACGAACGCGACGCCGCCCGGGCCCGCGCCGCCGACAAGAAGCTGGACGCCGACACCCGCGCGCTGGCCGTCTCCCGCGCCAACGACGTCGACCACCTGCTCACCCCCGGCCGCCAGGTCCTCGCCTTCGACCCGCGCGGCCGCGGCCTGGTCACCGAGGTCTGGGGCGACCTCGCCGACGCCGAGCACGTGTCCGTCATCGTCCCCGGCTCCGACGCCGACCTCGGCCACTTCGACCAGGCGGCCGAGCCGCTGCGCTCCCCGGCCGGCATGGCCCGCGCCCTGTACGCCGAGGAGCAGCGCCAGGCCCCGGGCACCCGCACCGCCGTGATCGCCTGGACGGGGTACGTCACCCCCTCGGGCCTCGGCCCGGACGCGGCCACCTCCCGGCTCGCCGACGTCGCCGCGCCCCGGCTGGAGCGGCTGCTGGCCGGCCTCCGGGAGACCACCCGCCCGGACGCGCCCCCGGCGCTGCTCTGCCACTCGTACGGCTCGGTGGTGTGCGGCACCGCCGCCCCGAAGATCCCGCGGGCGGCCGCCTCGCCGTCCGACACCTCCGGCATCACCGACATGATGGTGTTCGGCAGCCCGGGCATGGGCGTGCAGTCGGCCGACGAGCTGGGCACCGGCGTCCACGTGTGGGCCACCCGCAACCCCAGCGACTGGATCGGCAACGTCCCGTTCCTGGAGGTCGGCAAGCTCGGCCACGGCGCCGACCCGACCGGCAGCGGCTTCGGTGCCGAGCAGATCTCCTCCGCCCGCGCGGCCGGCCACAACGGCTACTTCACCGACGGCACCGAGAGCCTGCACAACTTCGCGGCGATCTCGCTCGGCGACTACCGCGACGTCGTCCGGCCGCCGTCCAACTCCTAGTCCCGACCACTCCTAGTCCCGACCACTCCTAGTCCCCACCGCTCCTGGTCCCGACCGCTCCCGGCCCGACTCCCGTCCGCCGCAAGGGCGTTACTGCTCCTGGTACAGCCGCAGGGCCTCCGCCGCCGCCCGCGCCAGTTCGCGCCGGGCGGCCGGCGGGCCCAGCACCTCGACCTCGGCGCCGAAGGCCAGCAGCGAGCGGACGGCCGCTGCGGCCGGGAAGGCCATCGCCAGCTCGACCCACTCCTCGGCCGCCCCGCTGCCCGTCTCCGGCGGCACCGCCGTGACCCGGCCGCCGTGGATGCGCAGGAACATGTCCAGCCGCCCGCGCCGGACCCGCACCCGCACCGGCACGTCCTTCGGCAGCCGCTCCACCTGCTCGCGCAGCGCCGCCCACACCTCGCCGAGTGCCACCCCGGCCCGGCGGCGCACCGCCTCCTCGGCGGTCTCGGCGGCGAGCACCCGGTCGGCCCGGAACAGCCGCGGCTCGCCGCGCAGATCGGCCACCAGGTACCAGACAGCGGCCTTGTTCACCAGGCCGTACGGATCGACGGTGTACTCCACCGGCGCGGGCGTGCCGCTGTGCCGGTAGCGCAGCCGCAGCCGCCGGTCGGCGAACACCGCGTACTGCAGCTCGCCCAGGTCCGGCGGACTGCCGGCGCCCGCCTGCGGGTTCTGCATCCAGCGCGCCGGGTCGACCAGGATGCGCTCGCTGACCCGCTCGGCGGCCGGGCGGTGCGGGGCGGGCAGCGCGGCCATCACCTTGCGCAGCGCCGAGCCGAGCGCGCCGTCCAGCCCGAGGTCGCTGTGGGCGCCCTGGGCGGAGAGCACGAACAGGGCCCGCGCCTCGTCGGCGGTCAGCCCGGTGACGTCGGTGCGGTAGCCGGGCAGCAGGTTGATGCCGCCGTGCCGGCCGCGTTCGGTGAACACCGGCACCCCGGCGGCGGAGAGCGACTCGACGTCCCGGTAGATGGTGCGGACGGACACCTCCAGCCGGTCGGCCAGTTCGGTGGCGGGCACCCGGCCCCGGGTCTGGAGCAGCAGCAGGATCGAGAGCAGGCGGTCGGCCTTCATGGCTCCAGGATCCCAAGAATCCTGACGGCACTTGTCAGGTTTTACTGGGAGATTGCGTTCCGAGCCCGCCAGAACGATCCGAGCAAGGGAATCGACCACAGATGAACGCCGTCCAGGACGCCCGCCCGCAGTACCTCGCCGCCCTCGGCCAGTTGGAGAAGCTGTTCGCCGCCGTCACCCCCGCCGACCTCGACCGGCCCACCCCCTGCGACGAGTTCACGCTGCGTCAGCTGCTGAACCACGTGGTCGGCGGCATCCACCGCTTCGCGTACATGGGCGAGGGCGGCCTGGCCGCGGATGTCCTGCCCGGCATCGAGGACCCGTCCGACGACGGCTGGCCGGCCGCGCTCGCCCGGGCCGCCGCCCGCGCCACCGCCGCCTGGGCGGACGACGCCAAGCTGGGCCGCCCGACCTCCGCGCCCTGGGGCGAGGTGCCCGGCGGGATGGTGGTCGGCGGCTACGTGATGGAGACGGTCACCCACTCCTGGGACATCGCCACCGCCCTCGACAACGGCTTCGCCCTGGACGAGGGGCTGGCGCACACCGCGCTGGCGGTCGCCGAGCTGGTGCTGCCGCCCGAGGGCCGGGTCGAGGGGGTCCCGTTCGCCGCGGTGCGGCCGGTCGCCGACGACGCCGACGTGCACGCCCGGCTGGCCGCCTGGATGGGCCGCACGGCCTGAGGCCGCCGCTGTGCGACACCGGGGCCCGGGCCCCGGAACGGCCGTACGGGCCCGGGAGGTCGACCCCCGGGCCCGTACGGCCGTCCTCCCGGTCCGGGCTACTCGCGCCCGACCGAGGTGTTGCTCATGTCCGCGTAGCGCTCGCCCGCCACCCGGCCGGCCAGCGGCTCCAGCAGCGCCAGCTCCTCCGCGCTCAGCCGCAGGGCGACCGCACCGGTGTTCTCGGCGAGCCGGCTGCGCTTGCGGGTGCCGGGGATCGGCACCACGGTCAGCCCGTGCACCTGGGCCCGCTGCTGGACCCAGGCCAGCGCGACCTGGGCGAGCGTCGCGTCGTGGGCGGCGGCGATCTCCCGCAGCGGGGTGAGCAGTTCGCCGTTGGCGACGGCGTTCTCACCGGTGTAGCGCGGGCTGCTGCGGCGGAAGTCGTCCGCCGTGAGGGTCGCCGCGTCCTGGAAGGCGCCGGTCAGGAAGCCGCGCCCGAGCGGCGAGTACGGCACGAAGGCGACGCCCAGCTCGGCCGCGGCCGGCACCGCGGACCGCTCGACGTCCCGGGCGAACACCGACCACTCGGACTGCACCGCGGCGATCGGGTGGACGGCGTGCGCCTCGCGCAGCTCGGCCCCGGTCACCTCGGACAGCCCCAGCTGCCGCACCTTGCCGGCCTTCACCAGCTCGGCCATCGCGCCGACCGAATCGGCCAGCGGCACGGCCGGGTCACGGCGGTGCATGTAGTACAGGTCGATCGTCTCCACGCCGAGGCGGCGCAGCGAGCCCTCCACCGCGGTGCGGATGTACTCCGGGTCGTTGCGGACGGCCCGGCGGCTCGGGTCCTCCTCGCTGCGGTCGATGGCGAACTTGGTGGCGATGACCACCCGGTCGCGGTTGGCGCGGACGAAGGGGGCGAGGAACTCCTCGTTGCGGCCGTGGCCGTACATGTCCGCGGTGTCGAACAGGGTGACGCCGGCCTCCAGCGCGGCGTCCAGGGTGGCGCGCGCCTCGTCGAAGTCGGTCGGGCCGTAGAACTCGCTCATGCCCATGCAGCCGAGGCCCTGGACGCCCACCAGCGGGCCGTCGGTGCCGAGGGGGGCGGTGGGGAGGACGGGGTGAGTCATGCGCTCTGCTCTTCCTCTACTCGGTGGTACTGGCATCGGACGGGGGCGCCGGCACTGTCGGCGATCCTCCCGGTATAGAGATCGATCTTGTGGTCGAGGACGGCCAGGGTGGCCTGGAGGTCGACGATCCGCTGCCGGACCTCCTCGCGCTGGGTCTCCAGCAGCTCCCGGCGCTCGACGTAGGTCTCGTCGCCGCGGCGGGTCATGTCGACGTACTTGAGCATGTCCGCCACCGACATCCCGGTCAGCCGCAGCCGGCCCAGGAAGGCCAGCCGGTGCAGGTCGCCGTCGCAGTAGCGGCGCTGGCCGCCGGCCGCGCGGTCGACCGGGTCGAGCAGGCCGATCCGCTCGTACCAGCGGAGCGTGTGGGCGGTCAGCCCACTGACCGCCGCGACCTCGCTGATGGTGTGCCGCGGGGTGCGGTCCGGCTCGCCGGCCGGGCCGTTGAAGACCTCGGCGCAGCTGCGCAGACCGGCCCGGGCCCATACGGGTGTGGCCATGATCGATTCCCCCTGTCCTGTGACGACGACGCTACCGAGTTGGAGTGCACTCCAAGCAAGCCACCCACCCGGGTGCCCCCGCCACCCGGCTGGAGCGCACATTAGAGTCGACCGCATGGAGAGCTTGCGGATGATCGACAACTGGCCCGTGCCCCACGCCGCCGCCGCGGTGGTCCGGGGGTCGGACGGCGCGGTGCTGGGCGCCCACGGCCCGCAGCAGCACCTCTTCCCGCTGGCCTCGGTGACCAAGCTGCTCACCTCCTACGCGGCCCTGGTCGCCCTGGAGGAGGGCGTGTTCGAGCTGGACGACCCGGCCGGCCCGCCCGGCTCCACCGTCCGCCACCTGCTCGCCCACACCTCGGGCCTCGGCTTCGACGAGGACCGGCTGTTCGCCGAGCCCGGCCAGCGCCGGCTCTACTCCAACGCCGGTTTCGACGTGCTGGCCGCCACCCTGGCCGAGGCCGCCGGGATCGCGTTCCACCGGTACGTCGCCGAGGCGGTGTTCGAGCCGCTGGGCATGCACGACACCCTGATCAACACCGCGAGCAAGTCCCCGGCCGGCGCCGGCGGCCTGTCCACGGTGGCCGACCTGGCCCGGTTCGCCGCCGAGCTCCAGTCCCCGAAGCTGCTGGACCCGTCCACCGTCCACCGGGCCACCCGCGAGGTCGCCTTCCCCGGCACCAGCGGCGTGCTGCCCGGCTACGGCCACCGCCGCCCGAACGACTGGGGCCTCGGCTTCGAGATCCGCGACGGCAAGAGCCCGCACTGGACCGGCACGGCCAACTCCCCCGAGACCTTCGGCCACTTCGGCCAGTCCGGCACCTTCCTCTGGGTCGATCCGCAGGCCGGCGCGGCCTGCGTCGCGCTCACCGACCGGGACTTCGGCCCCTGGGCGGTGGAGGCCTGGCCGCCGCTGTCCGACGCCGTCCTCGGCGAACTGCGGGGCTGACTCTCAGCCGTACGACACCGGCGAGTGCATCTCCCAGAGCAGGAGTTCGGCGCCGGTCTCCCCGGCCGCCGGGTCGGCGAAGGCCTCGCCGGTGATCCGCACGCTGTCGCCGGGCACCATCGACCGCCCGGCGCCCTTGGGCCCGGGTACGGTCCGGTAGCCCAGGGAGCCGGCCGTCAGGTGGGCGTACCGCCAGGGCGCGGCGGGCAGTTCGGGCAGCGGCTGCCAGGGGCCGGCGGTGGCCAGCCAGAGCGCGGCGTCGCGGCGGCGCAGCCGCAGGGCGTCCGTCCCGGCGTCGCGCTCCAGGCCGGAGGCCAGCAGCGTCAACCCGCCGTCCGCCGGCTCCACCTTGCGCAGCCCGTACGCCGGGGCGGCGTCGAACTCGTCCGGCTGCAGCCACATCTGGACGAAGCGCACCGGCCCGCTGGCGCCGCCGACGTTGCGCTCGGTGTGGGTGACCCCGGAGCCGGCGCTGAGGTGCTGGACCATGCCCGGGCGCACCACCCCGCCGTGCCCGTGCGAGTCCCGGTGGGCCAGCGCGCCCTCCAGCACCCAGGTGAGGATCTCGGTGTCCCGGTGCTTGTGCTCCTCGAACCCGGCGCCGGGCGCCAGGAGTTCCTCGTTGCACGCGAGCAGCGCGCCGAAGTGGGTGTTCTTCGGGTCGTAGTGGCCGGAGAAGGAGAACGCGTGTCGGGTCTCGACGCCCTCGGCGGGGGTGGAGCGGTAGCGCTCGGCGGTGCGGCGCTGATCGGCACGGGGGCGGGCGGCGGCGTCGGTCACGCCCCTCACCGTACTGCTCCGGCGGGCGCGCGCCCGGGCGCGGACGCGCCCCGCGCCCCGGGGGTGTGAGCGGCACCACCGTGCCGCTGCGCCGGGGGGTGTGCACGAGCAGTCACTCGCGTGAGGCAGTCTTGTCCTTGTGCCAGCCGCTTCCGCGAACTCCAAGAGCGAACCCAGTCCCGCCGCCGAACCCACCGGGAAGAGCCCGGCTCCCCGGACCGCCCGCGACCGCCCCGGCCGCCCCGCCCCCCGTCTGACCGCCCAGGAGCGCCGGAACGCCGCCGAGCGGGCCGAGCGCCGGGCCGCGACGCTCAAGCGGCTGGAGAAGTCCTCGGGCAAGCTGGCCACCGCCGCGATCTCGCGGATGGACGACCAGCTCGGCTGGTACCGGCGGATGCCGCCGGAGCACCGCTCCTGGATCGGCCTGGTCGCCCAGGCCGGCATCGCCGCGTTCACCGAGTGGTACCGCCACCCGGAGGCCGCCCGGGCGATCTCCACCGACGTCTTCGGCACCGCCCCGCGCGAGCTGACCAGGGCGATCACCCTGCGCCAGACCGTGGAGCTGATCCGCACCACGATCGAGGTGATGGAGGAGGCCATCGAGGAGGTGGCCGCCCCCGGCGACGAGGCGGACATGCGCGAGTCCGTGCTGGTCTACGCCCGGGAGATCGCCTTCGCCACCGCCCAGGTGTACGCCCAGGCGGCCGAGGCGCGCGGCGCCTGGGACGCCCGGCTGGAGGCACTGGTGGTGAACTCCCTGCTGTCCGGCGACGCCGACGAGGGTGTGCTCTCCCGGGCGGCCGCCCTGGGCTGGGGCCAGCCCAGCCAGGTCCGGGTGGTGATGGGCAGCGCCCCGGACGGCGACAGCGAGCTGGTGGTCGAGGCGATCCGCCGGGCCGCCCGGTACGCCAAGCTGAACGTGCTGACCGGGGTGCTGGGCAAGCGCCTGGTGGTCGTGGTCGGCGGCGACAAGGAGCCGGTGCACGCCGCCCGGGCGCTGATCGGCCAGTTCGCGCCGGGCCCGGTGGTGATCGGCCCGACCGTGCCGGACCTGCTCTCGGCGACCCGCTCGGCGCACGCCGCCGCGGCCGGCCTGCGCGCCTGCGCCGCCTGGCCGGACGCCCCGCGCCCGGTGCTCGCCGACGACCTGCTGCCCGAGCGGGCGCTCGCCGGGGACCAGGCCGCCCGCCGCCAGTTGGTGGAGGAGATCTACACACCGCTGGACGAGGCCGGCTCCGCCCTGCTGGAGACGCTGAGCGTCTACCTGGAGCAGGCGTCCTCCCTGGAGGGCGCGGCCCGCATGCTCTTCGTACACCCCAACACGGTGCGCTACCGGCTACGACGTGTGACCGACGTCACGGGGTACGCCCCCTCCGACGTACGTTCGGCGTTCACCCTGCGGATCGCACTGGCCCTCGGCCGGCTCACCGCCGCCGGGGAGCCCGGCTGAGCCGGGGTGTAGGGACCATACAATCCCGGATGGTTTTCTTCGTTACCGTCGCCTACCCGCCCCCGGGCGCCTGGCGAGAGAGGGTTGAACCGTGCTCGTAATCGTCGCCCCTGGACAGGGTGCCCAGTCCCCCGGTTTCCTCAGCCCCTGGCTGGAGCTGGACGGTGTCGCCGACCGCCTGCACCGTTGGTCGGAGCCCGCCGGGCTCGACCTGGTGCACGCCGGTACCGAGGCCTCCGCCGAGGAGATCAAGGACACGGCCGTCGCCCAGCCGCTGCTGGTCGCGGCCGGTCTGGTGACCGCCCGCGCGCTGTTCCCGGACGAGGACGTCGCCCGCAAGCTGACCGGCGCCGTCGCCGGCCACAGCGTCGGTGAGATCACCGCCGCCGCCCTCGCCGGGGTGTTCGGCGCCGCCGAGGCGCTGACCTTCGTGCGCGAGCGCGGCCTGGCCATGGCCGAGGCCGCCACCGTCACCGAGACCGGCATGACCGCCGTGCTCGGCGGCGACCCGGAGGTCGTCGCGGCGAAGCTGGCCGAGCACGGCCTGACCGCGGCCAACAACAACGGCGGCGGGCAGATCGTCGCGGCCGGCACGCTGGTCCAGCTGGAGGCCTTGAAGGCGGACCCGCCGGCCGGTGCCAAGCTGATCGCGCTCAAGGTGGCCGGTGCGTTCCACACCGAGCACATGGCCCCGGGCGTCGAGCGGCTCGCCGCGCTGGCCCCGAGCCTGGCCGTGGCCGACCCGCAGGTCACCTACGTGTCCAACAAGGACGGCGGGGTCGTCGACTCCGGCGCCGAGGTGCTGGCCCGCCTGGTGTCGCAGGTCTCCAACCCGGTCCGCTGGGACCTCTGCACGGAGACCCTCGGCCGGCTGGGCGCGACCGCCGTGATCGAGCTGTCCCCCGCGGGCACGCTCACGGGGCTGCTCAAGCGCAACCTCAAGGGCGTGGCCACGCTCGCCCTGAAGACCCCCGCCGATCTGGACAAGGCCCGTGCGCTCATCGCGGAGCACGGCGGCCAGGAACAGCCGGACCAGCAGGACCAGGAGGACCTGGCATGACCAAGCCGCAGATCCGCCCCGCCACCGGCGCGCAGTACTCCCGGATCCACGGGGTCGGCGGCTACCGCCCGGTCCGGGTCATCCCCAACTCCGAGGTCCTGGAGTGGATCGACTCCTCGGACGAGTGGATCCGCACCCGCAGCGGGATCGCCGAGCGCCGCTGGGCGGGCCCGGAGGAGAGCGTCGCCGAGATGTCGGTGCAGGCCGCCGGCAAGGCCATCGCGCAGGCCGGCATCTCCGCCGAGCAGATCGGCGGCGTGATCGTCGCGACCGTCTCGCACCTCAAGCAGACCCCCGCGATCGCCACCGAGATCGCCGAGCGGCTCGGCTGCGGCACCGCCCCGGCCTTCGACATCTCGGCCGCCTGCGCCGGCTTCGGCTACGGCCTGGGCCTGGCCGACGGCATGATCCGCGGCGGCAACGCCGAGTACGTGCTGGTGATCGGTGTCGAGCGGCTCAGTGACCTGACCGACAAGTCGGACCGCTCGACCGCCTTCATCTTCGGCGACGGCGCCGGTGCCGCGATCGTCGGCCCGTCCGACACGCCGGGCATCGGCAAGCTGATCTGGGGCTCGGACGGCTCGCAGTCCGACGTCATCAGCCAGACGCGGGCCTGGGACACCGCCTTCGCCAAGCCCGACGCCATCAACGGCCCGGGCGAGGAGCAGGACCACAAGTGGCCGGCCCTGCGGATGGACGGCCAGCCGGTGTTCCGCTGGGCGGTCTGGGAGATGGCCAAGGTGGCCCAGCAGGCGCTGGACGCCGCCGGGATCACCGCCGACCAGCTCGGTGCCTTCATCCCGCACCAGGCCAACATGCGGATCACCGACGCCATGATCAAGGCGCTCAAGCTGCCCGCGTCGGTGCCGGTCGCCCGCGACATCGCGGAGACCGGCAACACCTCCGCGGCCTCCATCCCGCTGGCGATGGAGCGCATGCTGGAGTCCGGCGAGGCCCACAGCGGCGACCTCGCGCTGATCATCGGGTTCGGGGCGGGTCTCGTCTACGCCGCGGCAGTCGTTACGCTCCCCTAGGCGCGTTTCGCCCCACTCATCCACAAGCCCGTGTCCGGCCGACGGTCGGACACGTTCAACACCGAAGAGGAGCAGCCAGTATGGCTACGCAGAACGAGGTCCTGGAGGGTCTCGCCGAGATCGTCAACGAGATCGCCGGCATCCCGGCCGAGGACGTTGCGCTCGACAAGTCCTTCACCGACGACCTGGACGTCGACTCGCTGTCCATGGTCGAGGTCGTCGTGGCCGCCGAGGAGCGCTTCGACGTCAAGATCCCGGACGA
The DNA here is from genome assembly GCF_055594965.1 of Kitasatospora sp. NPDC040550. Classification (NCBI taxonomy): domain Bacteria; kingdom Bacillati; phylum Actinomycetota; class Actinomycetes; order Kitasatosporales; family Streptomycetaceae; genus Kitasatospora; species Kitasatospora sp. NPDC040550. The sequence goes on from NZ_JBVIWC010000013.1 coordinate 200,511, forward strand.
CGAGGTCAAGAACCTGAAGACCGTCGGCGACGCGGTGAACTACATCCTCACCAACGCCGCCTGAGCGATCGACTCGTACGAGTCGCCCAGTCCGTCCGGCGTGACGCACGCCCAGGACGGCTGACCCGTCGGCCCGGCTCCGAGAGCCAGGTCGACCCGCCGGCCGGGACGCCCCACCGGGCGCCCGGCCGGGCCCTTCCTCGGCTCGCCGCCGACCCCGCACGAAACGTGAAAGAAGAGAAACCAGTGACCGCTGAGAACCGAACCGTGGTCGTCACGGGTATCGGCGCCTTCACGCCGCTGGGCGGCGACGCCGCCACCACCTGGGAGAACCTGATCGCCGGGCGCTCCGGAGTGGCGGCGCTGACCGAGGAGTGGGCCCAGGACCTGCCGGTCCGGATCGCCGCACGCACCGCGGTCGAGCCGGGCGAGATCCTGCCCCGGCCGCTGGCCCGGAAGCTGGACCGCTCCGCCCAGTTCGCGCTGATCGCCGCCCGCGAGGCCTGGGCCGACGCCGGCTTCGAGACCCCGGCCACCGACGAGTCCTCCAAGCTCGCCCCCGAGCGCCTGGGCGCCGTGATCGCCTCCGGCATTGGCGGCGTGACCACCCTGCTCGACCAGTACGACGTGCTGCGGGAGAAGGGCGCCCGCAAGGTCTCCCCGCACACCGTCCCGATGCTGATGCCGAACTCCCCGGCGGCCAACGTCGGCCTGGAGGTCGGCGCCCGCGCGGGTGTGCACACCCCCGTCTCCGCCTGCGCCTCCGGCGCCGAGGCGATCGGCTACGCGATCGAGATGATCCGCAGCGGCCGCGCCGACGTCGTGGTGGCCGGCGGCACCGAGGCGGCGATCCACCCGCTGCCGATCGCCGCGTTCGCCAACATGATGGCGATGTCCAAGAACAACGACGAGCCCGAGCGCGCCTCGCGTCCGTACGACAAGGGCCGGGACGGCTTCGTGCTGGGCGAGGGCGCCGGCGTGGTCGTGCTGGAGTCACTGGAGCACGCCGAGGCCCGCAACGCCCGGATCTACTGCGAGGCCGTCGGCCAGGGCCTGTCCTCGGACGCCCACCACATCGCCCAGCCCGAGCCGACCGGTGCCGGTGTGGCCCGCGCGCTGGCCGACCTGTTCGACCGCAACGAGCTGGACAAGGCCGAGATCGTGCACGTCAACGCGCACGCCACCTCGACCCCGCAGGGCGACACCGCCGAGCTCAAGGCGCTCCGCAAGGAGCTGGGCGACGACCTCGACCACATCCTGGTCTCCGCCACCAAGTCGATGACCGGCCACCTGCTGGGCGGCGCCGGCGGCATCGAGACGGTCGCCACCGTGCAGGCGCTGTACCACCGGATCGCCCCGCCGACCATCAACGTCGAGGAGCTGGACGACGAGGTGGACGCGAAGGTCGTGACCGAGGCGACCCCGCTGCCCGAGGGCCGGATCGCCGCGCTGAACAACTCGTTCGGCTTCGGCGGCCACAACGTGGTGCTGGCCTTCCGCACCCGCTGACGCCCATGACGGAGGGGGGGGGGGGGGGGGGGGGGGGGGACCCCCCTAGTCGTGGTTCCGGGGGTTGGGCCCCACTCTGGGAGTAG